>NZ_JBHYJI010000031.1:0-19690 GCF_042740435.1 Streptomyces sp. NPDC059002
ACACCTCTGCATTTGAGCCCGTACTTCGCTCTGCAGATGAGCTAGTACGCCGACAGCCCGGGACTGCGGCCCTGCTCCACTCATTGCGCCGCAGACCGCGTAGCACGTCGAGGAGCGACGCCAGCTCTGGCCCGAACAGCGGGCGAGTGTCGATCGGCTTGCCCAGCCAAGTGGGGTCGGATACGCCGTTGGGCCGCAGACTCATGGTCAAAGCCTGTCAGCCCGGAGGCGCGGTCTTCCATCGAATACCGCCTCACGTCACGGGGGTCTGTCGGTCAGTCGCCCATCATCAGGCCAGTGCCGGCCAGACAGCCGTCCACCAGGTCGGGCCGGTACTGGATCTGCCTGAGTCTGCGCTCCACAGCCCGGGTGATCTGGGTGAGGTCGGCTGCGGCGAGGTTGCCGAGGTCGCGTTTGACCAGCGACCAAATGCCCTCCTGCGGGTTCAGGTCGGGTGCGTAGGCGGGAAGCTGGAAGACGGTGAGCCAGGTGGCGTTAGCAGCGACGAACTCCCGCATCCCCGCGGTGAGATGGATACGCACGTTGTCCCAGACGAGCACGATGGGCCCGCCGAGCTGGATGCGTGCCCGCACGACCAGGTCGCGCTGGTCCCGCCAGCCGAAGCCCTTCGGCTGCCCCAGACGGCCCCGGTACTCGCGTACCGCGTAGAACATCCGCGAGCGGCGGCCCGGCTGGTAGCAGACCATCCCTGCCATCGACACCCGGCCGGATCCTCGCCCGCGCACCCGCACCACGGGCGTGCAGCCCCGGCGACCCCACGTCCTGGAGCGCGGCGGCGTCAGCGACTGCCCGGCCTCGTCCTGGAAGACGATCCAGCCACCGAGCGCCGCCGCGGTGCTGTTACCCGAGGCCAGACGTCCTTCTTCCACAACTCGACCGCCGTGCCATCGCGTTCGATGGCCCGGCGGGCGGGCTGCTGCCAGGACCAGCCGTACCGCCTCAGCAGCCGCCACGTGCCTTGGAGCGTGTACGAGACGTGGAACATGCGACCGATCAACGTCTTCACCCGGGCCAGAGTCCACCGCTGATCCGCCCAGCCATGCGCCAACGGCCCACGTTCCAACTCGCGGTCAAGCCGGGCCACTTGAACATCGCTGAGCCGGGGACGTCCGGGTGATCCCTTGGAGGCGACACCGGCCGCGCCACGTTCGCGCCAGGACCGGCGCCGCCGCTCCACAGACCGCTCGCTCACCCGCAGCGCGGCGGCAATCTCCCGGTTCTTCTCCCCGCGCTCGAAGCGGTCCACGGCCTGCAGCCGGACCCGCTCCCGTGCTGCCCTCCCAGTGTCGGTCAGCCCGCCACCCTGCGCATATCTCACAAGCCCACAGCTACCTGACCACCGCAGAGGCGTCAGGAGAACACCCCGACATCACCCGATCAAGTTCAGTAGCCATGGGAGCCTTCATACGGTCGGCTCCTGGGGAGACCTGTTCGGAAAGCCACTGGCACCCTCTGTCCGCGTACCAGACGATCAAGTCCTCCGTAGCGAAGAGCTGACGGTCCTGCCGCAGTCGCAGGCAGCCTTCCATCAGCGTGACCGGACAAGGAGCCTCCTCTCACGGGCTTCAGACAGTAGCTGCGCCCCACGGCGCCGGGTACAGGAGGTCGCCCGTTGAGGCTGAGGCGATTCTGGACCAGACGGAACAACTCCGCGGCGGGCTGCGCCGTCGGCTCCAGCCCTCTGGAAGGGCTGTCAAGGCAGACCGTGGCCTGAGTCTCCGACCGAGACTTGCGCTGGCGTGGCGCTATATGACGTAGACCTGTATAAGACTGGACCGCAACAGACTCCCCTCAGTGCCCGATACGAAAGAAGCGAGCCCTCCGTGCCACCCCGCCAGAAGAAGCAAGCCAAGCCGGAGGACATGAAGTCCATCCTCTGGAAGTCTGCCGACAAGCTGCGCGGCAGCCTGGACGCGGCCGAGTACAAGCATTTCGTGCTCGGCCTGGTCTTCCTGAAATACGTCTCGGATGCGATGGAGGAGAAGCGGGAGCAGCTGGAAGAGGAGCTGCGGGGCGGCGCCATGCTCGCCGAGATGGGTCTAGAAGGCGCTGCCTCGGAGGAACTGATCCTCAAGACGGTGGAGGATCCGCTCCAGTACACCGGGGCCGGGATCTTCTATGTGCCGCCGACGGCGCGGTGGAACGAGGTACTGAAGCGCGCCAAGGTCAGCACCACCGGGCCGAGTGTCGGTGAGGTCATCGACAGTGCGATGACGACCATCGAGTCGTTCAACCGGCCGCTGAAGGACACCCTCCCGAAGATCTACAACAGCGGACGGGTCGACGAGCCCACCCTTGCGGAACTGGTGCGTCTCCTCGACCAGCTGACCTTCCAATCGCAGATCTCACTGGACGGGAAGCGGGTCGGCGCGCGGGACCTGATGGGCGAGGTGTACGAGTACTTCCTCGCACAGTTCGCGCTCGCCGAGGGGCGCAAGGGAGGTGAGTACTTCACGCCGCCGTCAGTAGTACGGCTGCTCGTGGAGATGCTGGAGCCAAAGGAGCGTGAGCGAGTGCTCGACCCCGCGTGCGGGTCGGGCGGCATGTTCGTGCAGGCCGAGAAGTTTGTGGAGACGCACGGCGGCAACCGCTTCAACGTCTCGGTCTACGGACAGGAACGGAACCAGACCACCTGGCGGCTCGCCAAGATGAACCTCGCCATCCACGGGATCGAGGTGGACCTGGGCGAGGAGCCCGCGGACTCGTTCCGCAACGACCAGCACGGTGTTGTGAAGGCTGATGTGGTCCTCGCCAACCCACCATTCAACATCTCCGACTGGGGTGGCGAACTACTCGCCAGCGACGAGCGCTGGAAGTACGGCCCCCCGCCGGCCAGCAATGCCAACTTCGCCTGGATCCAGCACATGGTCAGCAAGCTCGCGGTCGGCGGCCGGGCCGGAATCGTCCTGGCCAACGGCTCGATGAGCAGCAGGTCGGGCGGGGAAGGCGATATCCGGCGGGCAATGGTCGAGGACGATCTGGTCGCCTGCATGGTGGCACTGCCGGGGCAGTTGTTCCGGTCGACGCAGATCCCCGCGTGCCTGTGGTTCCTTGCGGAGGGTAAGGGGAAGCGGCCGGCGCGATCGCCGTGGGTGTCGGCGGACCGGGCGGGCCAGGTCCTCTTCATCGACGCGCGAGAACTCGGGTTCATGGCCACGCGGACAATGCGGGAGCTGAGCGAGGCTGAACTCGGGCGGATCGCGGGGACGTTTCGCTCCTGGCGAGGCGTCGAGGACGAAGCCGCGTACGAAGACGTCGCGGGCTTCTGCCGCAGCGTCGCACTTGACGAGCTGCGCGAACACGACTTCGTCCTGACGCCGGGGCGGTATGTGGGAGCTATGGAGGTCGCGGACGAGCCGGACGCAGAACCGGTCGAGATCAAGATCGCGCGCCTCACAGCGCTGCTGCGAGACCAGTTCACTGAGTCGGAGCGGCTGGCGAAGGCTGTGGACGAGCAGCTGGGGAGGATCTGATGGAGACGTGGCCTCACGAGCCCTTCGCTCACCTGGCTGCCGCAGGTAGAAGTTCCTTCTCTCTCGGCCCCTTCGGGTCGAAAGTTACGACGGAAGACTACGCGACGGACGGAGTCCCTTTCATCCGTGGCATCAATCTCAATAGGGGCATCTTCCGTGATTCGGATTTCGCCTTCATTACTGAAGGCGCGGCGAATGAAGTGAAATCAGCCCATGTGTCATCGGGCGATCTCATCTTCACCCGCAAGGGGACCATTGGGCAGGTTTCGATGATTCCTCGCACCAGCGCGTATCCGGAGTACGTCATCTCGTCCAGCCAGATGAAAGCCAAGCTGGACGAGTCACGGTCAGTGCCAGAGTTCTACTACTACTGGTTTCGCTCTCCACAGGGACAGCGCGCGCTGCTGGCCAACGCCTCTCAGGTAGGCGTTCCGAGCATCGCCAACTCACTGGCCACCCTTCGAGGGCTCAAAGTCCCCACCCCTCCGATGAAAGATCAAGCAGCGATCGCCGAGGTCCTTGGCGCCCTGGATGACAAGATCACAGCCAACGAGCGTCAGCTCGTCACACTCAACGAGTTCTGTTCCGCCTGGCACCAACTCATCATCGATCGCGCTGACGCCAATACTTCAAGCCACACGTTGGCAGAACTGGTCAAACACGGGTTCATGACTCTCGGCGACGGGTACCGCACCAAGCAGTCCGAACACGGTGAGCCAGGACTCCCAATCCTTCGGGTAGCCGACGTTGGCCACGGGGCCATCACTCCCAGCTTCACGCACCATGTCAGCAATGCTTATCGAGCCGCCATGGGGCCGAAGGTGTCCAGGCAGAGCGACGTCATCTTGACGACGAAGGGGACCGTCGGCCGCGTAGCGCTCATCGAGGCTGGATACCCTGAGTTCGTCTACAGCCCGCAGGTCTGCTATTTCCGCCTCGCCAACAACAGTCCAGTCTCCCCTCTTTACCTGATGCACTGGTTCCAGGGCAAGGAATTTTGGAGTCAAGCAGGCGGACTCAAAAGCCAAACGGACATGGCCGACTACCTCAGTCTGCGCGATATTCGGTCGCTCCGAATCACCGTTCCGACGCCTGCTGGTCTCACCGAGTTCAGCAGGATCTGCAACCCGATGCAGGAGCAGGCTGAAGCCAGACGTCGCGAGAACGACACCCTCACCGCTCTCCGAGACACCCTGCTCCCCCAGCTCGTCACCGGAAAGATCCGCGTCAAGGACGCCGAACAGATCATGGAGGACGTCGCATGACCACCGACGGGGGAACGGATGCCGTGGAGATAGAGACAGGCATGGAGATCGGCACGGCTGCAGGCCGTGCCATGTCCGAGCAGGAGTGGGAGCAGCACGCGCTCGGTCAACTTACCGAGCGCGGCTGGCAGCACATCAAAGGCAAGGACCTCCACCCCCGGGACGGGCACCGGAAGGGGTGGGAGGATCTCGTCCTCTACCCCCGCTTGCGCGCGGCCATCACATCACGCCACCCCGAGCTTCCCTCGTCCGCCGTAGAGGACGCGATCGAGCGACTGCTCGACACATTCCCGGCGAACGAGGTCCGCCTGAGCTGGGCCTTCTACCAGCGCCTCAAGGCTGGCGTGAAGGTGTCCTACACCGCCCCCGTCACTCAGCAGGAACGTCACGTAACGGTCCGCCCCGTCGACTTCACCAACCCCCACGGCAACGACCTCGTCGCCGCGAACCAGGTCCGCGTCAAGGGCGCCCGAGGTCGCGTCTTCATCTTCGACATCGTCCTGTACGTCAACGGACTCCCAGTCGCCGTCATCGAGCTGAAGAAGGCGGGCGGTACGGACGACTCACGTTCCGCGTACGACCAGATCCAGAACTACCGCCGTGAGCTCAAACTCGACCGCGTCTTCCGTACGTTGCTCCTCTCGATCGCAAGCGACGGGATAACCGCCCGCCTCGGCACTCCCTACACCCCCTGGCAGCACATGTCCCCGTGGCACGCGGAGGAAGACGGCACCCTCCTCCGCAAACACGAGCGGAACGACGACCGCGCCCTTGACCGCATGATCCACGGTGCGCTCGAACCCGATCGTTTCCTTGACCTGATCGCAAACTTCCTCTCGTACTCTGCCGAGGGAACCGGCGGCGAGGCCGACACCGTGAAGCTCGCCAAGGCCCACCAGTACGTCGCGGTGAAGCAGGCGATCGCCGCCACCTCCTCGGCCGTCGCCACCGACGGGCGGGCCGGGGTCGTCTGGCACACCCAGGGCGCGGGCAAGAGCGAAGAGATGCTCTTCTACACCGGGCTCGCCGCCACCATCCCCAAGCTCCCGAACCCCACCGTCCTGCTCCTCACCGATCGTATCGACCTCGACTCCCAGCTCTTCGACACCTTCGCGCAGAGCAAGAGCCTGGAGATGGTCGGCGGCAGCCCGCAGAAGGCGACCAGGGCCGTGCAGTTGCGCGAGCTGATGACCCGCCGCGCGGACGGCGGCGGCATCGTCTTTTCCACGCTCCAGAAGTTCCGGGTGAGCGAGGAGGAGCGGATGGCGGGCGCCCGGCACTCCGTGATCACGGACCGGCGTGACGTCATCGTCGTCGTCGACGAGGCTCATCGCAGCCACTACGACCTGGAGGACGGCTTCGCCCGCAACCTCCGCGACGCCCTCCCGAACGCCACCTTCATCGCCTTCACCGGCACCCCCATCGACAACCGGACCGGCTCCACTCGCCAGGTGTTCGGGCCGACCATCCACACGTACGACCTCACGCAGGCCGTCGACGACGGTGCGACCGTGCCCGTCTACTACGAGCCGATCCTGCACAAGGTCACCCTCCCCAAGGGCATAGACCTGGACGAGCTCAACGCCAAGGCCGAAGGGCTCGTCGAAGGGCTCGGCGCGGACGAGCAGGCCCGGGCACGCAAGGACTTCGCCCGCTTCGAAGACCTGATCGGTGCCCATGAGCGCATCGGCGCCATCGCCGACACGATCCTCTCCCACTGGGACATCCGCCGCCAGGAGATGACCAAGCTGACGGGTAGTCCCGGCAAGGCCATGATCGTCTGCTCCTCGCGCCGCAACGCCGCCCGCCTCTTCCGGGCCCTGGTCGAACGCCGCCGAGAGTGGACCGGTACCCCCGACCCCGAGAGCGAGCTCTACCCGGACGACTCCGGGAAGATCCGGGTGGTCTTCACCGGCAACCCCGGCAAGGACACGGCCGACATCGCGGACTACGTCCGCACCCCCGCCCAGCTGAAGAAGATCCAGGAGCGTGTCGGCAAGCCAGAGGACGAGCTGGAGTTGATCATCGTCCAGTCCCTGTGGCTGACCGGTTTCGACGCCCCTCCCCTGCACACCATGTACCTGGACCGCCGGATGCGCGGCGCCGCCCTCATGCAGGCCATCGCCCGTGTCAACCGCACATGGGATGAGAAGCCCTCCGGCCTGATCGTGGACTTCCTGGGCGTGGGCAGAGAACTCAAGTACGCGCTGGCCACGTACTCGGAGGCGGACCAGGAACAGGAGACCATCGGCGCGCACATCGACGAAGCGGTCAAGTCCGTACGCGGCATGCACGGCAAGGTCGCCGCCGTGCTGCGGGACTGTCCTTGGCGCGCGACCCTGCGAGATGCCGGATACCGCGAGGCTCTCCGTGAGGTGCTCGATCTCCTGGAGGCCGCGGAACCCGCCCTCCAGCCAGGCGAGCCCACCCGTGCCCAGCGCTTCCTGCACTTCGGTCGCCTGCTCTCCCAGGCATTCTCTCTCTGCCCGACCCACCCCGACGTACAAGACCTGCTGCCTGACATCCACTTCTTCGCGACTGTACGCACCACGTACCAGAAGCTGGCCGCAGAGCACCGGCAGCAGCTCGGTCTGGCCACCGAGGCCGATGTCCGCCGTATGATCGAGCAGCTCAACGCGGAGATGGTGGCCGCGGACGGCGTCGTCGACATCTACGACGCCGCCGGCCTCACCAAGCCCGACCTGTCCCACCTCGACGCGGGCTTCGTACAGCAACTCAAGGACAGCCGCCACCCGAACCTGGCTCTCAAGGCTCTGCGTGACGCGATCGCCCGCGAGATCCGAGAAGCGCACCCGAGCAACCTCACGCGGCAGAAGGAGTACTCCGAGGAGATGAAGTCGGTGATGAACCGGTATCACAACGGCCTCATCGGCTCCGCTGAGGCGGCGAAACTTCTCATCGAGATGGCCCAGGAGGTTTCCACTTCTCGCGCTCTCGCCGCCGAACTCGGCCTGACCGAACACGAGATGGCCTTCTACGACGCCATCGCAGCCAACCCGAAGGCTTTGGAGATGGGAAAGGACATCCTGTCGAAGATCGCCCACAAGCTGTACGAGCAGGTCGCGGACGACGTCACCATCGACTGGCGCATCAAGAGCCAGGCCCAGGACCGCATCCGCGCCAAGGTCAAGCTGCTGCTCAACTTCTTCGGCTACCCGCCAGACGAGGAGCCGGGCGCGGTCGACCGCGTCCTGAAGCAGACCGAGGTGATTGCGGACGATCTGGTCTGACGGCCGGTTGCCATCGGAGTGCGAGCGTCGGCCGACAGGTCGGCGCCTCGCCCAGGGCGACGTCAGAACACGACTCGGCGTGGAGCTGTCCGACCTCTACGCATCAGCCTCGCACGGAACCCCGTAGGCGCCACGTAGAACCGACCAGAGTCGTTACGGACAGAGGCTCCTCCCCCACACCCCGCTCGCCTTAACCGCATGCGTGTGGAGCGCTTTCGTCTCCGCTTTCAAGGCGTCCACCTGATCACCTCACCCCCCTCCCCCGGCTCGGCACCCCATGAGAAGCTGATCGCACCATCCCCGCACGGGGAGCAGATGATCGACTAGGGGGGCGGGGTGTACGTCACAGAATTCGGCCTCTCCAACGTCCGGGGGTTCCATGGGGTCCGTGCCGTGGACGCCCTCACGCTGCCCCAGCCCGGAGATGGTGGCAGTTGGACTGTGATCGCGGGACGTAACGGCTCCGGGAAATCCACGCTGCTGCGTGCCCTTGCCCTCTCACTCGCGGGGCCACATGTGGCCCGCGCCCTCGCCCAGGATTTCAGTGGCTGGATCACCACCGGTGAGACGGCTGCCTGGTCCCAGGCAGCCGTCTCACCGGACTACACGGTCGACCAACTCACCGGCCGGGGTCGAGGACCAGACGGCCACATGATGCTCGGCCTGGACTGGATACTGCCGGACGCAGGTGGCGCCCCGTCCGATAGCCCCTTCGGCAGCCCCGTTCAGCCTTCACTGGCCCCCTACGACGGCATCAACTACGGTTCCCCTTCGTCCGCACGCGGTCCCTGGTCCGACCATCCGCAAGGCTGGTTCTGCGCCGCATACGGCCCGTTCCGGCGCCTCGCGGGCGGCAGCGGAGAAGCCCAACGCCTGATGCTCGCGCCGGGGCCTGCTGGGCGGATGGCCTCGCTCTTCCACGAAGATGCCTCGCTCGCCGAGGGCGTCAGCTGGCTCAAGGAGTTGCGGCTGCGCAGCCTGGAAGGGCACGAGGACGCCGCCGAACTCCTGGAGATTGTCAAGGAGTTGCTCTCCGATGGCCTGCTGCCCGACGGCTACCGGGCGCTGCAGGTCTCGTCCGAAGGACTGTGGGTGGCCCCGGCCGACGCCCCGGACCGGGCCTATCCACTGCGAGAGATGAGCGACGGCTTCCGCACCGTCGTAGCGCTGGTCCTCGATTTGGTCCGACAGCTCCAGACCGCGTATGGAACCCTCGATACCGGAACGGACGGCACCGGCCATCCCATCATTCGGATGCCGGGTGTGGTCATCATCGATGAAGTCGACGCCCACCTGCACGTCACCTGGCAGCGGCAGATCGGTGACTGGCTGAAGAGCCACTTCCCGCGGATCCAGTTCATCGTGACCAGCCACAGCCCGTACATCTGCCAGGCCGCCGATCCAGGCGGCCTGATCCGGTTGCCGGGGCCGGAAGAGCGGCAGGCACCAGAGGTGGTGGCTCCGGATCTGTACCACCGGATCGTGTACGGAAGCGGTGAGGACGCCGTGCTCTCCGAGCTCTTCGGACTGGAGACGCCGTACTCTGACCGCGCAGACAGACTGCGTCAGCGGTTCGTACGTCTGGAGGCAAGAGTCTTCGACGAGGAGGCGGACGACGCCGAGGTCGAGGAGTACAAGGAACTGGCTGCCCGGCTAACCAGTTCCCGAACCGCGCGGGTCTACGAGATGGCGGCGCACCTGGCAGGTGGCCGGTGATCCCCGTCCGGCGGCTGCCGGCCCCGCACCCGATGACCAAACTCTGCGACTTCCGCACCGCGAGGATCCAGAAGGCAGGGGCCACCAGTTCAGCGGCAGCCGCGCAGTGGAAGGCTGCAAAGGCGGTGAAGCGACAGATCAAGGGTCTACTGGAAGAGATGGCACCCGTCCGGACGCGGTGCATGTACTGCCTGGACAACCGGGGGACAGACATCGATCACTTCGAGCCGAAGTCCCTGAATCCCTTACGAACCTTCTCCTGGGACAATCACCTGCTGGCCTGTTCGCACTGCAACAGCAACGTGAAGCGGGACGCCTTCCCTCGCGACCCCGACACCGGCGAATGCCTGCTCATCAACCCAACCGTCGATGATCCCGCCGACCATCTGAAGCTCCGTCTCGGATCCGGAGAGATCACTCATCGCACCACCAAGGGGAAGGTGAGCATCGAGGTGTTCGGACTGCGCCATCCCGATCTGGTGGAAGGTCGAGCCGCGGCCTGCGGAGCGCTGATCGCGCTCCTCATAAACTGGAACGACCTGCACAGCCGGGGCAGCGCCGAGGAAGCGGCCAGAGTGGCCACACTCATCGACCGGTCCGGCTTCCCCGACGTACTCCGTGCCATGGAGAAGCTCGCAGGATCGCCGCTCGCCGCCATGCTGCAGGATCGGAAATTCCCCGAGGCCCTGTCCGCCTGGGTCGCAAGCCCGGGTCGCCAGGGTGCAATTCCGCCGATGCGTACGGGCTCTCCTGCCTCTCTTCCAGCACACCCCTGAGGCGAGACCGCGACCGTGGCATCAGCCGACGCGCACCCTCAGCAAGCGCATCGACCGCACCACGTTAGGGAATCCCCGTCTGTCACTGATTCCTAATGCCGTTTGTCAAGCTGCGAGGACCGTAGGGGACGTGAGTTCGTAGCATCGTCCGTCGCCGAACAGGGCCCAGAGGGCGTTGACTCGGCGGTGTTCGAGAGCGAGGACGGCTTGGGAATGGTGCTCACCCTCGGCTCGTTTGCGGTCGTAGAACCGCCAGGACTCGTCACAGTGCCGGATGTTGAACAACGCCGAGGTGCAGCAGACCCGTTGGAGGAGGCGGTCGTATCGCTGCGGGCATCGCAGGTTGCCGCTGATCTTGCCGGAGTCGCGGGAAACCGGGGTGACGCTGGCGAAGTCAGCAGTGTCGACTCCCTGTCAACACAGGGGCTGGAAGCCAGATCCGAAGACCTTTCGATGCCTGCCGCCACTCCGCCCCAGAATCAACGAGAATTGTGCAAACTGACGCTGCTGGTAACGGGGCCGGTGTGGGCCGGTGGCCGGTGCTCACGCTGGTGGTGGGCGGGTACCCGCGACCATGCCTGCCGAGGCAGGCGGTCGGGCGGTGCTGCTGGTGCCGCACCGGGAGCGAGACATGAACGAGGCCTCACCGCCGCCAGAGTACTGGCAGGTATACAGATGGTGCATACCGCGGATGGCCCGGTGAAGGTCAAGGACGTGCACACCGCGCGGGCTGGGCATCGAACCACTCCAGGTCGAGCCAATGCGCAGCAAGCTCAGCCAACTCGCACAGCGCGGCGCATGATCGTGGCTCTGGATCACTTTCGATATTTGGGCCGCAAAAGGGCACCAGTCACAACATCCATGCCATCACGTGCATTACACGATGCAGCAAGAGACCAGCAACGGATATCAGCTGTCGGGAACGGCCTCCTGTGCTACGTGCCGACGCCAGCATGCCTCCTGAACGGAGAAATGCGCGCGACCAGGAGAAGCGCCTTCGACGGTGATGTCGAGTTGCACTTGAGGGGCAGCCACGCGCTCGACTTGGCCGGTCCTGCAGTTGTACAAGGCGTGAACACCACCGGCCTCACCGAGGTGCAGCACTGGGGAGTCCTCCCGTTCGGGCAGCCCCGCACCGTGGACGTATCGTGCGTACGCATACTGCACGCGCACGCCCAGCCCCTGCTCAAGGAACCCAACCTTGCCGGTGCGGGCAACTTCGTCTCCTCGGTACGACATGGCGCCGTCCGCCCAGAGTCCTAGTGGCACGACGAAGAGAAGCATCATGCATGCAGAACGCAGCCACCGACGATGACGTCGAGGTGCCTGGCGGGCCAGGTGAATGACCGGTGCAGCGAAAAGCCCGCCCATCACTCCGACCAACCATGGCGGAATGGCTGCGGAACCAGGCACGGGACTGATCGACCAGACCGTCAGCCATGCCCCGACGACCACGGACGCTACCAGCGTGCGCCACCAAGAGCGGCGGCGCAGCCAATGAAACGATCTACTGAGCTGGCCCTGCGGATCCACGCTAACGAAGGACTGAAGGACTGCCAGAAAGACGCACAGACCGCCTCCCATGAGAGTTAGCAGGAAGATCCAGATTGACAGACGAGTGAGCATGGTGGCCTTGTCAAGGCCAACTTGCTCCGGTGTCAGCCCGTCAAAGCTCTGATAGAAGGCCTCTAGCGCGCGATACTGAATGATGTACACCGCGAGCCCTGCAAGCCCCATCGTCGCGGCAAAGACCTGCAGGAGATCCTTGCCCGCTGGCTCCCCTGAATCCGCCGCGGGCAGTTCCTCAAGTGAGTTCTGTCGTGACGCTTCCCGTTCCTTGGTCATGTCGAAATCCTGCTCGGGCTGCCGCTCCCCAGCCGTGACTTGAGCAACTTCAGAGATAAAACTCAGCTGTTACCTCATGCCCACCCATCAGGGCGCCCGCATCGGGCGACCAAGCTGAGTAGTTCCGGCCGCCCCAAAGAGAAGATCACCGCGCCCTACACGGCACCCATAGTGGTTACCAAGCACGTCTCTTCTACGAGTAAGCTCTCCCGGATCGCGACCAAAACGGGCCCTTCTGCGGTGTCTCCAGTCGGCCCTACCAACCAAATCACGCCCGCAGCACATGATCCCTCGTGCACAACCGCGCCGGGACTCCCGGGAATCCTCAAGTAGAAGCGGGAATCGCTGCTACAAGAAATGTGTCCCTGACCAATGTAAATACCCTGGTCAGGGGCACAAAACCAGACGACTCGGGCTGTACGCCGGGGCCGTACCGGAGGGAGAGCGCATACGCCCAGTCCAGCCTCAAGCCGACGCGCACCGCCCAGGCCCAGCACGCCCGCCGGACAAGCCGCACGCCCACGCGTCAATGGGAGCAATCGGAGTCTGAGGACGCCGTTCTGGGCACAAGCTCAGCGCTTGCCGCGCTCCACCCACTCGTCCAGCGACCCTTCTGCCGTCCGCTCCCGCAGATCAACCCGCCGAATCTTGCCAGAGATGGTCTTCGGCAGTTCCTCCGTGAACTCAATCCGTCGGATGCGCTTGTAGGGAGCCAGCACGGACCGGGTGTACTCAAAGATCGCCTCCGCCGTCTCTTCCCCCGGCGACCAGCCCTTCGCCAGCACGACGTACGCCTTGGGGACGGAGAGCCGAACTTCGTCCGGCGCGGGAACGACCGCGGCCTCCGCCACCGCCTCGTGCTCCAGGAGCGCGCTCTCCAGCTCGAACGGCGAGACCTTGTAGTCGGAAGACTTGAAGACATCGTCATTCCGGCCTACGTAGGTCAGGTACCCGTCGTCGTCCAGCGATCCGATGTCGCCCGTACGGTAGAAGCCGTCGGCCATGGCCTCCGTCGTGCGTTCCGGGTCACCGTGGTAGCCCGTCATCAGGCCAACAGGCCTCGCCGACAGGTCCAGAGAGATCTCCCCCTCTCTCACGCCCGGTTCACCGGTGACCGGGTCGAGGAGCGTGACTCGATAGCCGGGGCTCGGCCGGCCCATGGAGCCCGGCTTCAGCTTCTGCCCGGGCGAGTTGGCCACCTGGACCGCCGTCTCCGTCTGACCGAAGCCGTCCCGGATCACCACGCCCCATGCGCGGTTCACCGCCTCGATCACCTCCGGGTTCAGCGGCTCACCGGCCGCCACGATCTCCCGTGGCGGCGTGCGCAGTTGACCCAGATCGGCCTGGATCAGCATCCGCCACACCGTCGGCGGCGCACAGAAGCTCGTGACGCCCACGCGGTCCATCTCCGCCATCAGGCTGCCCGCGTCAAAGCGGGTGTAGTTGTAGATGAAGACCGTTGCTTCGGCGTTCCACGGCGCGAACAGGTTCGACCACGCGTGCTTCGCCCAACCCGGCGACGAGATGTTCAAGTGCACGTCACCGGGCTTGAGGCCGATCCAGTACATCGTCGCCAAGTGGCCCACCGGGTACGACACATGCGTGTGTTCGACCAGCTTGGGCTGCGAGGTGGTGCCGGACGTGAAGTAGAGCATCAGTGGGTCATCGGCCGCCGTCGGGCCGTCCGGCTCGAACTCCTTCGGAGCGGATGCCGTGTCCGCGTAGGGCAGCCAGCCCTCGCTCGCGGAGTCCCCGACCACGATCCTCGTGTACGTGCCGGGCACGCCCTCGAACTTCTCGACATCCTGGCCGCGCGTGATCACATGCCGCGCCCTGCCCCGCTCGATCCGGTCCCTCAGATCGACCGTCCCGAGCAGCGGTGTCGCCGGGATCATCACGGCGCGCAGCTTCATCGCGGCGAGCGCGGTCTCCCACAGCTCCACCTGGTTGCCGAGCATCACCAGGATCCTGTCGCCGGCCGCGACACCCTGCTGCCGAAGCCAGTTGGCCACCTGATTCGAGCGAGTCGACAGTTCGGCATAGCTGAACCGCTGCTCGTCCCCGCCCTCCTCCGTGATGTGGAGAGCCGTACGGTCATTCCCCTCGGCGATCGCGTCGAACCAGTCAAGGGCCCAGTTGAATCGCTCCAACCGGGGCCAGCTGAACCCCGCGTACGCGGCCTCGTAGTCCTCTCGGTGCCGCAGCAGAAAGTCCCTCGCAGCCCGGAACTCCTCCGTCACGCTCTTGTCCCTCACCCGTCGCCACCTCTCTCGCACGCCAGCCTCCCGGCCGATACCTCGCCGTATCCCAGCACGTTCATCCACCGATAGCCCACCGTCACGGCACGATCCGCGTTCGAAAAGGAATGCCCCCTGATCTTGACGCCTTGAACACGTCGTCGGCCCTGCCCACATACGTGATGTAGCCGTCGGCGTCGCGCGAACCGATGTCGCCGGTGCGGTAGTAGCCGCCCGCCATCGCCTCCGCGGTGCGGTCCGGGTCGCCGTGATAGCCGACCATCAGGCCCACGGGGTCCGCCCCCAGGTCGAGGGAGATCTCGCCCTCCGTCGCACCCGGTTCGCCGGTCACCGGGTCGAGCAGCTCGACGGCGAAACCGGGCGTGGGCCGCCCCATGGAGCCCGGCTTCAGCTTCTGGCCGGGCGAGTTGGCGACCTGCACGGCGGTCTCCGTCTGCCCGAAGCCGTCCCGGATGGTGACGCCCCAGTCGCGCCGCACCTGCTCGATGACCTCGGGGTTGAGCGGCTCACCGGCCGCGACGACCTCACGCGGCGGGGTGCGCAGCTGGGTCAGATCGGCCTGGATGAGCATGCGCCACACGGTGGGCGGCGCGCAGAACGACGTCACGCCCGCCCGGTCCATCTCCGCCATCAGCCGACCCGCGTCGAACCGGCTGTAGTTGTGGATGAAGACCGTCGCCTCGGCGTTCCACGGGGCGAACAGATTCGACCAGGCGTGCTTGGCCCAGCCCGGCGACGAGATGTTCAGATGGACGTCGCCGGGCTTCAGCCCGATCCAGTACATCGTCGCCAAGTGGCCCACGGGATACGACACATGCGTGTGCTCGACCAGCTTGGGCCGGGCCGTCGTGCCCGAGGTGAAGTAGAGCATCAGCGGATCGTCGGCGAGCGTGATCCCCTCGGGCTCGAAGGCCGCGGAGGCGTCGTCGACACCGTCGTACGCGATCCAGCCCGGGGCCTCGCCGCCCACCACGATCCGCGTGTAGTCGCCGGGCACGTCGGCGAACTTCGCGGTGTCCTCGGGACGCACGACGACATGCCGGGCCCGCCCGCGGTCGATCCGGTCGCGCAGGTCGAAGGGGCCGAGCAGCGGCGTCGCCGGGATGACGACGGCACGCAGCTTCATCGCGGCGAGGGCGATCTCCCACAGCTCGACCTGATTGCCGAGCATCACGACGATCCGCTCCCCGGTCCGCACACCCTGCGCACGCAGCCAGTTGGCGGCCCGGTTCGACCGCTCGGCGAGGCGCGCGAAGGACGACCGGGACTCCGTGCCGTCCTCCTCGACGATGTGCAGCGCCGTCCGCTCATTGCCATCGGCGATGACGTCGAACCAGTCGAGCGCCCAGTTGAACCGCTCGGGCCGCGGCCAGGCGAACCCCTCGTACGCGGTGCCGTAGTCCTCCCGGTGGCGCAGGAGGAAGTCCCGTGCGGTACGGAACTGCTCCGTGGCACTCGTCCCGTTGGTCGTCATCTGCACTCCCGTACCTCGTTGCCGCTCTGATTGCCGGACGCTACGTAACATCGTGTAATCCGTGATGCGGGTCTCACCACCCCCGGACGGGGGGTGTCGCGAGATGAAAGGGCGAACGCGTGTCGGCTGACGGCGGCGAGACGGTGGAGATGCGGGCCGCGCTGCTGCGGCTGCGCCGCGGCACGGGGCTTCCGGTGGCCTTCGGCGGACTCCTCGAAGGACAGCGGCAGCTGCGCATCGAGGAACTGAACGGCACGGCGACGCGTGCGCTGTGCGGGCTCGCCGTGTCGTCGGGCAGCGGCCTCGGCGGCAAGGCCGTCGCCCTGTCGCGGCCGTGCGCGGTCACCGACTACAGCGAGTCCCGGCACATCAGCCACGAATACGACGCGGCGGTCGAGGCCGAAGGACTGCGGTCGGTGCTCGCCGTGCCGGTGGTGGTGCGCCGCCAGGTGCGCGGCGTGCTGTACGGCGCGCTGCGCGCGGCCCAGCCGCTCGGCGACCGCACCCTGTCCGCGGCGGTGGCCGCGGCGCGGGACGTGGAACAGGCACTCGTCGTACGCGACGAGGCCCGCGCCCTGCTCGCGGCCGCCCGGGAGCCGGTGGCCGGGCCGGGGGCCTGGGAGCAGGTCCGCGACGCACACGGCGCGCTGCGCGCCCTCGCCCCGCGTATCGCGGACCCCGCCCTGCGGGCCGAACTCCTCGCCGTGTGCGGCCGTTTGGAGTCGGCCACGACATGCCAGGAACGCGGCGGCGAGCGCCCCGTGTCGCTCGCCCCGCGCGAGGTGGACGTCCTGACCTGCGTCGCCACGGGCGTCACGAACGCGGTCGCCGCGGCGCGGCTCGGGCTGCGCCCGGAGACGGTGAAGGGCTATCTCCGGTCCGCGATGCGGAAGTTGGGCGCGCATACGCGCCTTGAGGCGGTGGTGGCGGCGCGGCGGGCGGGGCTTTTGCCGTGATTCGGGGGGCGGGGCGGTTGCCTCGCCGCCCCGCACCCTCTCCCCCTCTTGTTACTTGTCCGCTTACTTGTCCGCGGTCAGTCGGCCCGCGGCGCCCCAGCTGTCCGCCGGGGTCTCCTGGATCCACACCTGCACGGTCTCGGCTGGGATCTTGTACGCGTCGACGAACGCGTCGGTGATCTGCTTGACCAGCTCCCGCTTGAGCTCGATGTCGCGGGGACCCTGCTGGACGGTGACGATGGGCATGGCTGAACTCCCTTGCGTAGGGCCGGAATCACCCGGCGCCGTGTCCCGGAAGGACCGGGGTTTTCGGTACGACCCCAGTTCAGCCCGCCCGCGCCCCGCGACCAAGAGCCAGCCCGCGACCACAGCGATCAGTTCTCGTGATCGTCGCAGGTCAGGTACTCATCAGCGGCCTCCGGCGGTACGGCAACGCACGCCTCAAGGAAGACGTCCAACTCCTTCGCGAGCCCGCCGGACCGTACGGCGAGCCCCGTCGCGAGCGCGAGCCCCGGCGCGCGGAACGGCACGAACGCCACCCTCGGACTGTGCAGCACGCGCGCGTGCGAGGCGTACACGACCGTCCAATGCGGTACGACGCCCACCCCGATGGTGGCGAGCCGATCCTGCAGCGAACCGCCCGAGGGCCCGGGCACCGGCTCGAACCCCGCGTCGTGGCACGCCCCGACGACGAGGTCCACGAGGGCGGGATTGGTGCGGCGCGCGGTGATGCTCAGCGGCAGCGCGGCGAGGTCGTCCAGCGCCAGGTCGCGCCGCGCGGCCAGCGGATGCGCGGCCGGGAGCACGGCCACCAGGGGGTCGTCCCACAGGGGCACGATGCGTACGCCGGGCACCGGCTCACCCGACCGTACGAAAGCGGCGTCGACGCGCCCGTCCACGACCTGTTCGAGCCGCTCGCGCGCGCTCCCCGACACCAGCTCGACGGGCACGCCGGGCGCCCGCGCCGCGAACTCGGCGAGGACCCGGTCCAGGTGCTCGCCGAGCCCGGTACTGGTGGCGAGGCGCAGCCCCGCGGGCCGCGCGACCGCGTCCCTGGCGCGCTCGGCGGCCGCGAGCACCGCCCGCGCCTCGGGCAGCAGCCGCTCCCCCGCCCCGGTGAGCCGCACATGCCGCGGCGACCGGTCGAAGAGCTCCGCGCCCAGCTCCCGTTCGAGGCGCCGTATCTGCTGGCTGACGGCCGACTGCACGATGTGCAGCCGCTCGGCCGCCCGCCCGAAGTGCAGCTCGTCGGCGACGGTCACGAAGTAGCTGAGCTGCCGGAGTTCCATGCGGGCAGCCTATGCGGGGGTGCCGGAGGCGGACGCCGGGCATCGGTCCGGGCGGTGCCGGGCGCGCCCGGCACCGCTCAGGCGTCGACGACCGTCCCGAACCGGATGTCGTACGACGACGACGTCTCGGCGATCCGCGTCAGCATCCGCTCGGCCTCCCGCGTCAGCTCGTCCCGCCGCGCGCGCCCCAGCTTCCCGAACGGCTCGATGGTGAGCACCGCCGCCCCGCTCCCCGCGTCCTCCGCAAGCCGCCACAGCCCGGCGAGGAACCCGTCGACGAGGAAGACGCAGTACGCGTAATTCCCCTGCCACGTACGCCCCTTGTACTCGGCGGGTACGACGCGGGCCCGGTCGGCGTGCGAGAGGAGGAGGTTGTCGTACTCGGGGAGGAAGCGGGGCGGCGCCGGGGTGTCCGGGTCGGGGCGCGGGGCGTCGGGCAGGTCGAACAGCTCGACGCCGTTCTCGTCACGGAACGTACGAAGTCCGGGCCGCAGCCGCTCGAAGACCTCGCGCAGCCGCGTGAGCCGTGCCCAGGTCTGCATGTCCTTCACGGAGGCGGGCCCGAACGCGGCGAGATAGCGCAGCACCATGGCGTCCGGATCCGACACCGCCTGCCCCGGGCGGCCGAGCCAGTGTTCGGCGGTGGTCAGCGCGACCTGGCCGCTGCGCCGCCACAGCCCGCGCGGGGTCACCTGGACGAGGGGCAACGCGCAGCGCGCGGCGATCGCGAGGGACTGCGGATCGGCGTCGGGCCACCGCGCGAGCAGCACCTCGCGGAGCTGCTTCATCGTGCGGGGCTCCGCCTCGACGGCCGCACGCGCGATCCCCGCGAGCTCACCGAGATCGACACCGCCGAGCCCCTTGCGGAACGCCGTCAGCTCGCCCTGCAGCGCCGCCTGCATCATGTGCCGTACAGGGAGGGCGTCGTCGGCGGTGTGCAGATGGATGGTGGACCGCATGGTGACCATGCGGACCAGCCGACGGTCGGCGAGAAGCGCGGACAGCTCCGCCGGGTCGAAGTCCGCCAGGCGCGCGGCGAGCGCGTAGTAGGGCGGCTTCACGTTCTGCGCCTGGAGTCCGACCAGGTGGGCCACGGCGTCCTCGACGGACAGGTCGCGGGAGCGGCGGAGGAGCAGCTGGCGGTCGAGGGTGGCGCGGTTGAGGGCGCGGGTGGTGAGGAGGACGGGCGAGGTGCGGGCCGGGGCGGAGGCCCCGGTGCCCGTGACGGCCGGAGCGCGCCCGGCGCCACGGCACTGCCCCGCGCCACCGCACTGCCCGGCGCCACCGCACTGCCCGGCGCCACCGCACTGCCCCGCGCCACCGCACTGCCCGGCGCCACCGCACTGCCCCGCGCCGCCTTCTCCGC
>NZ_JBHYJI010000031.1:19789-111763 GCF_042740435.1 Streptomyces sp. NPDC059002
CCGTCGCGGCCGTCGCGGCCGTCGCGGCCGTCGCGGCCGTCGCGGCCGTCGCGGCCGTCGCGGCCTTGATCGCCTTCGCCTTCACGTTCGCCTTGGCCGTACTCGGCGCGCTCTTCGTCATGCCGCGCACGCTAACGGCCCTTGCGGTCACCTACTGTCCGCAACGTATCCGCGATGTCGCCACGTCCGCGTCTTTTGAGACGTATATCCTGCTCCGAGACCTTTAGACAAACGTTCGACATGGGAGGCGCCCAGCATGGCGGAACGCCGAGCCCGTCCCGCAGCGACCGCGAGGAAGCACGCATGGCGGCGGGCGACACCGCCGGCCGCCCCGCCGCCGAAGGACACCCGGCCCGCCGCGTCCGACCGCCCGGCGGCCACGGAGCGGGCGGACGCGGACAGCGTGGTGCAGGCGGCCCTGTACCGCGACGGCGTCCGGGTCGCCACGCCCGCCTCGCTCGCGGACACCTTCCGCGAACTCCGCGACCAGCCCGACGGCATGGCGTGGATCGGCCTCGCCCGCCCGACGGAGGCCGAACTCCTCTCCCTGGCCGCCGAGTTCGACCTCCACGAACTGGCCGTCGAGGACGCCATGGAGGCCCACCAGCGCCCGAAGCTGGAGCGCTACGGCGAGACCCTCTTCGTCGTCCTGCGCGCCGCCCGCTACCTCGACGCCCCCGAGGAGGTCGACTTCGGTGAGCTGCACGTCTTCGTGGGCCCCGACTTCGTCATCACGGTCCGGCACGGCGCGGCCCCCGACCTCTCGGCGGTCCGCCGCCGCATGGAAGAGACCCCCGACCTCCTCAAACTCGGCCCCGAGGCCGTCCTGTACGCGATCCTCGACGCGGTCGTCGACGGCTACGCCCCGGTCGTCTCCGGCGTCCAGAACGACATCGACGAGATCGAGACCGAAGTCTTCTCCGGCGACCCCGAGGTCTCCCGCCGCATCTACGAACTCTCCCGCGAAATGGTCGAGTTCCAACGCGCCACCCGACCCCTGGTCGGCATGCTGCACGCCCTGATGGCAGGCTTCGCCAAGTACGGCACCGACGAGGAACTCCAGCGCTACCTCCGCGACGTCGCCGACCACGTCACCCACACCAGCGAACGCGTCGACGGCTTCCGCCAGGCCCTCACCGACATCCTCACGGTCAACGCGACCCTGGTCACCCAGCAGCAGAACGCGGAGATGCGGGCGCTCGCGGAGGCGGGCTTCGAGCAGAACGAGGAGATCAAGAAGATCTCCTCCTGGGCGGCGATTCTGTTTGCTCCCACGCTGGTGGGAACGATCTACGGGATGAACTTCGAGACGATGCCCGAGCTCAAGTGGGCTGCCGGGTATCCGTTCGCGATTCTGCTGATGGCGGCGGTGTGCGTGAGTCTGTACTTCATCTTCAAGAGGCGGGACTGGCTGTAGCGGGGAACCGAGAGACTTGATCAACTTCATGCGCGCACATGCCCCCGAGGGCTCCGCCGAGCTCCCTGGGGCGAATAGGCGGCGCTGGGGAGCAGGGCGCCGTCCGCATCGCCAGCCATTCCGCACGCCTCGCCCAGCCAACTTCCGCCGACTGCCCTACGTGAGCCGTCACGGTGAGTGTTGACTGAACGGCCACATGGAACCGCGTACACCGGGAGGACCGGTTGGAACCGAGGAGCGCCGCTGAGGCAGGGAAGGACTTCCCCTACACCGCACGTACGACGTGCTACATCGAGGTCCACGAGGACGGAACGGTGACACATGGGGACGACCGCGCCGCGTACGATCGCGCCGTCGCTGGCCAGTCCCGCCTGTTCGCAGTCTGGCCCGGCGAGTGGTCGAGCCACTTGTTCGTGATCGACGACCTGGACGAGTACGCGAAGGCCCATGGAATCAAGCACGACGAGGAGCGCACCGGTCTCAAGGAGCACGTCCACGACGTGCAGTGGAAGAAGGATTCCTACGGGAACGACAACCCCCGGAGTCCCTACATCGGCATCAGAGTCTCGCTCAACTGCGGCTGCGAGATCAACGATCGCCGCGCCTTCGCCGCCCAGATGAAGGAGCAGCGAGGGTGGGACGTGGCCACAAGCGGCGGCTGGGGCAGCAGCGGCCGACCCGGAGGAAGGAAGACCTACTCCCTGCGTGTGCGCCGCAAAAGCCTCACGGAGTGACCCCAGCGGGCCGCCAATGATTCCGCGCAGCAAAACGCACAGCAGACGCTGTGCCACCCGTTCCCTTCCCTTACGCGCTGGCGAGATTCTCCGGAACGTACTCAGGCACCACACCGAGCAAGGCGTCGACGGCCGCACGTCCCTTACTGCCCGCCTCCGGCATTAAGTGGGCGTAGTGCTCGAGAGTGATGGCCGGGCTGGAGTGGCCGAGCCATCGAGCCTGGGTGACGACGGACTCGCCCGCTTCGAGGATGATCGAGGCGAAGGTGTGCCGGAGCACGTGGAAGCCGTCCTTGCGGAATGCCTTCCAGCGCCGCTTCTTCTACCGCATCGCGAGTGCGGGCTCCCAGACCTCGTCGTTGAAGATGTTGGCCCGCAGCACGTTGCCGTACGTCGTCGTCAGGGCGAGCGGGAACGTCCGCTTCTCCCTATCCGGCTCGGGCCCGCTCCACGGCAGTTCGACCTCGACGGCCGGGTACCGCAGGAAGTGCGATGCCAGCTCGTCCGCGACCGACCCAGGCATGTCGACGATGCGCGTCATCCCGCCCTTGGGCAGGGCGAAGTACAAGCGAACGTTGAGTAGTTGGACCTGTCTGCGCACGCGGATGACGCCACGCTGGAAGTCGACGTCCTCCGGGGAGAGGACGAAGACCTCTCCCTGTCGCAGCCCGCACCCGAAGGCGACCGCGACCGCGATGCGGTAGCGCGCTTTGATCGCGTCCCGCATGCGCTGCGCGGTCTCCAGCGGCCATGCCTCCCACTGGTCCTCCGGCACCTTCGGCCAGCGCACCGACTTGGCGCGCGTCGGGTTGCGCACGAGGCGCTTGTCGTCGATGGCCATCTCGAGGATGTTCGAGAGTGTGGTCAGGATCTGGCGGGCGTAGCGCGGCGCGTATTCGGCTTCGAGCGTGGCGATCCCAGGCCACATCCGCTAGTGCCGTGACCGGGAAGGATGCCCCTGAGTGGTTGTAGGGGGCCGTGGTGCCTCTAAGTCGACGCCCCCAGCACCATGCCCAGCAGCGACAGTGCGAAGAAGACTGCGGTCCAGGCCAGTGCGTGGCGTATGCAGCGGTATTTGGTCCAGGCGATCTGGGACACGGTCGCCAATTGGCTCAGGTTCCGGGACGTGAGGTCGGTCCGACGGACCCCCCGCTCCAAGTGCGCGATCGTCGTCGCGAGCCGCGCGTCGCCGAAGTAGTGGGTGCGGCAGCAGTAGGGACGCCCGATCCGCGGGGTCACGGCAAGACCCAGCAGGACGAGTGCCGGTACACAGGCAGCGCAGCCCGCCCAGAGAAGGACCTGCGGAACGACGGCGTACTGGCGTGGGGCGATCACGCCGCCTGCGATCGCACTGAGCAGGGCGGCCAGTGCCGCCCCCAGGAACGCCAGCACGAGGCCGGCCTTGCTGTCAGCCTTCATGACCTCCTCGCGAGCCTCGGCCAGCAGGACCCTGGCGAGTTCCGCGCCGCAGTCGGCTGTCGTGTCAGCATCCGGCACCGTACCGCCGTCGCCTCCAGGTGTGGTCATGCCACCGCCTCCGTTGCATCGATGTCAGGCGGCCGCCCCGGTGTGCGGGGCGGCCGTGATGCTGTGTTCTGGTGCAGGCAGCTGCGTCAGACCGTCGACTGGCGGCGGATCTCGTCCTCCAGCGCGTTCACCGCCTGCCGCACCCGGATGTTCATCGCTGCTGTGTGTTCCCGGAGTGCCGCCTCCGACTCGGCGCGGTGCCGCCGGACCTCCTGTTCGATGGCGTCCTGGGCAATCTCGATGTCCGCCATGGCCCGGTACTCGGTGAGCCGGACCTCGGCGTCGTGGACCTTGACCCCGCTGTTGCTGGCGGTGGTGAGCATCCGGTCGTAAGCGGACTCGCCACTCAGGTACTTCACCAGCACGGGGAGTATGTCGAGAAGGATGAACAGCAGACGGACCAGCCAGATACCCACGAACAACACCGGATTTCCGGTGGCCAGTTGTTCAAGCGCCCGCATCCGCTCCAGGACCCCGATCTCCTTCTGCTTGGCGCGCTCTTCTTTCAGACGCCGCTCGACACCATCGGCCCGGGCCTTGAGGAAAGCGCCGCGTGACGCAGTCTGCTTGGTCTCGATCGTTGAGATACGGCTGTTCATGCGGGCCAGCCGTTGCTCGTTCTCGTCGGTACGGTGGGTCGTCCGATAGTCCCGTGCCTTCTCACGCAGGCGCAGGCACTCGGAAGTCCGCTGATACAAACCGGTGGAGGCCATGCGGATCAGCCGACGGCACTCGCCGCGCACCTCGGAGTCGATGGATTCCAGCCTGGTGCTGTCCTGGTCCACTCGCTTCTGCAACGCGGCTGCGTCCGAGCGCAGGGTGGCCAGTTCCTCGGCGCGTTCACCGGGCGTCTTACTGAAGGACAGGACGTACGTCCGCTCACACCCCTCCGGGATGACGGCTCGCATCGTGGACGGTACCGGGTTGCAGCGCACCAGGTTCGCGCGCAACTGGTCGATCTCATCCGTACGTTCGTCAGCGACGCGTTCCTCAATGGCAGTCTGGAAGATGCGCAACACCAGGGGCTCAGCGATCACCGCGCCGAGCATCAGGGCGATCAGCAGGCGCATGAGGAGGGGACCGACCCGTCGCCGCGCATTGGGTTGCGGAGTGACCAGCCAGCGGTCGAGGTTGAGCACGAACAGCATCCAGATGCCCGTCGGGACGACGGCCAGGAAAGAGACCCTGCCAAGCGCCTCGATCGCGAAGTTCCACATGGAGAACGCCGCGATGACGGAGGTGCCGAGCACCACCCCGCCGAGGGCCGTGTACTTGCTCCGCTCATACCTGACCCTGTCAAGGAGCTCCTCGTCGACGCCGGTCAGCGTGCGCAGCCGTCGTGCGGCGTCGAAGCCGAAGGGACGGTGGGCAGCACGGGCAAGGGGGCCGTCACCGGTGGTGCGGGCTGTTGGCCGACCGTGCGCAGTATGCGCGACAACATCGTCAGCGCCTTGGTCCTCCCCCGCACCGGAGGCCATCACAGGGTTCGTCGAGACGTCAGCCAATGAGATCGTCCTCGTCCCTGACGAAGCCGCCCTGCGGGTCACGCAAGCCGCCGCGGCCCGCCTCCGTGTGACGAGGGCTCGCCGGTCCCGACTCGACCATGCGGGCGGCGTCAGCAGCGGCATCGAGGCCGGATGCAGCCTGGCCGCCGCCCGTCTCCCGAAGGACCTGTTCCAGTACTTGGTGATAGTCGACGTACTCGCTGCCGCCCATCTGCCGGAGCAGCGTCAGCAGCATGTCGCGGCGCATCTGCGTCTCCGCCGTCTCCCGCGACTGGGCGTGGGCGCGGTTCGACGTCTCAGCCGCGTGACGGCGGGCCGACTCCCCCTCGGCATTCCGATGGATACGGGCCGCTGCCTCAGTGACGTCGATCTCCTCCCTGGCGATGCCGAGGGCGTCCACGTGGTCGGAGCCTTGGGAGAGCAGTTCCGCGATGCGACGCGCGTCCTGGGTCTCGAAGTCCCGCTGTCCCCGCCGGAGTTCCCAGGAGCGCCGCTCGTCGCGCAGTGTCTGCTCCCAGTCGCGCAGGTCGTCCGACGCGTGCACCTCGGCGCTGACGAACTCCACGCTCATGCCGGCCACCCGCGGCGGCACGATGGCGCTGTACGCGGTCATGCGATGACTGACCTCGGTCCGTACCGCGTTGACCTCCTCCACGCGGTGCCCGGCGCTCGCCCGCGGCAGGTCTCCGTCTCCCATCAGGTAGGCGCGCAACGGGACGGTGACGTCGATGGTGCCCTGCCGGGCGATGACGGTCGGATCAGTCACCTGGCAGGTGAAGGACGCCCGCACCGTGAAGTTGTCCGCCTCGCTCACCGACGGGAGTGTGCGTTCCACCTCGACCAGGCGCGCGCGGGTGTCGACCAGGCTGACCGAGGAGGCGTCGAGCACGTCCGGGTGTGACGAGTCGAACACCATGCCCTCGGGGAAGGTGCGGTAGTTGCCGCCGACCCTGAAGACGTAGACCGCGCCGGGCGGTAGCTGTGGCATGTCGTCGCGCTGGCGGCGCCGAGACCACCAGGTGCCTTGGACGGTGGCCAGTATGTGCTCGGCGATGACCGGGTAGTTCACTTGCTTCTGCCTCCTTGAGCGGGAGTGAAGTGAGGGGTGGGCATGAGGGGTGAGGCGGCGCCCCGCGGGTCCGTCAGCAGTCGTCCGCGGAGTGATCCGAGGAGCACCTGCGCCAGTTGGTGAGCGCCGGGGAGCGCATAGTCGGGATGCTTCAAAGCAATGGACAGGTGGCGACGCAGCGCGGCCCACTGGCGTCCGCTCATGGCGTTGCACATGGCCTCGCCGAGTTCGTGTACGGCGCCGGTGACGGATGGGTCGTCACGTAGCTGCACCAGCGTCCGGCACAGCGCGCTGACCGCCCGGCTGCGGTTGCCGCTGTGCAGGACATCCGCCCACAGGGACCCGAGGTGGCGGGCGCTGTCTGGGACGTTGCGCAGGAGTGCCGAGGTGAGCGCTTCAGGAGTCTCCAACCGGGCTGCTTCAAGGAGTTGTACGGCGGTGCGCAGCGCGATCGACCGCTCTCGGGATCCCGGAGCCGTCCTGGCGATCACGGTCCGCATGAACCGCAGGATGATCAGAGCGCGTTCCGTCTCCTGTTCGGAGGTCTGGAGCAGCAGGACCATGGAGCGGTGGGCAGCGAAGGCGATCCGCTCCCCACGCTGCGTCAGGAACCAGAGCAACTTGAGCGCGTCCAGGCGGTAGAGGGATCCCAGACGGCCCGTGAGCGCCATGGCCGCCGTCACCGCACGGCCCTGCCCGCTGTTGTCCGTCCAGCTCAGCGCGATGTTCAGGGCCTGCGGCGCGAGATGCTCGTCGTCACACATGAACTGCAGCGTCAGCGCGGCGGTCACCCGCTGGCTGGCGAGCCCGTCGGACCACACCTTCAACATGTTCTCGTCGACCTCGACGAGCGCGTGTCGGGCCAGGAGCGCAACACCACGGGCCACCTGCGTACGAGTGGCCAGGTCGCCCAACAGGGCCAGCTCTCCCAGCCACTGGCGCAGTGGGTACCAGAGTTCGTAGCCGTACAGGTCATGCAGTTCCTTGATGAGGAGCTCACGGACGCGCGGCGTGGTGAACACCAGACGGCGCTCGCTGCGCCCGGCACTCCGATCCGGCTCGGCCCGGTGCTCGGCCGTCACGAGCCCCACCGCCCGTTCCCTCCACCGGGCCCGCGACTGCTGGTCGACCGCACCGCGCAGGGTCCCCGCGGCCTCGTCGCCCCGCTCCGCCACCGGTGTTTCGCCGCTCTGCTCCCAGTTGTGGATGTGGGTGGTGAGGGCGGCGCACTCCTTCTCGAACGTCCGCTCCGGGATGCCCTCGAGAAAGGCCAGGGCCGCGAGCGGAATCAGGTCGGCCGCGGACGGCTGCTTGCGGAACAGCTCCTGAACCAGCTCCTGGTGGGTGTCCCGCAGGTTGTCCAGTGCCTTCTGCGCTCCTTCCCTGGACAGGACCACAGCCGCAGCTACGACGTCCGTGGGCCGCCGCTGTTCGCCGACCCGCTCCAGCAGCTCCTTCTCGGTGTCGGGTTCCAGAGAGGGGTGCGGCAGCTGTTCCCGGCAGTGCTCGAACAGCTCCACGGGGTCCGGGGCCCGCCACGGCACACAGTGGTCCCGCAGCGCCAGCCGCCGACGGGTCGTACCACCCGCCGTGATCACCAGATACGACCCTTTGCGGCGGAGCTCCTCGCTCAGCCGTCCGATCGCGTACGCCTGCACGGACTCGACATGCAGCTCGCCGACGTAGTCGAGGATCACGTACCCCTGCCCTGGCTTCAAGTCACGCGACCCCGCAAGCTCGGCCAGGGCGTTGGCGGGCGACAGGCTGCGCAGCCTGGCCTCCTTGCCCAGGACCTCCCTGATCAGGGCGAGGGAGCTTGCGCCACGGCCGCAGTGGTCCTCGCCGGTCAGCACCACGAGGGCGTCCGTGCTCAGTTTGCACAGCGCCTCGTCGAAGCAGGGCTGCGGCGGGTAATAGAACCGCAGGGCCCGGTCCGCCTCCTCGGGCTCGATGGTGCCGGGTGCCAGACCGACGGACGGCGCGGCGCCGAAGCCGAACGCCGCCCCGGAGGCATCGACGCCGCCGTAGAAGTTGTTGTTGACGAGTTGATGGACGCGGCGCAGCTCGCCGTAGCCCCGTTCGTCCTCCTCGCGTTGATCCGACTCCTTGCACCCTTCGAGGGGCACGTCCGGTCCAACACCCGGGTCTTGGGCCTCCTCACCCGCTTCCGGGGCCCCGTCGGTGTCCTCCGGTGCGGGCGACATGACGTCCTCGTCGGGTGCGGATACAGGTGGTACGACCGCCATGTCGTCCAGGGGCTCGTCGTCAGCCACCAACACTCCCGAAGCCGAAGACAGCACCCCTGGCGTCCACAGGGCCCGCGACATTGGTGACGTTGACGTTGTCGGCCCGGTACTCGTTGCTGATCCGCGCCCCGCTGCCGGCCCCGCCCGCGGCGGCCGGTTCCGTCCGGTCCGCCACGGACTCCCCCTCCTCCGCGGCCCCGGGCTCGTGTGAGGCGACGGTCGGCGCACCGAGCGCGGGCACGTGCAGCCAGGCCGTGGCCTCGAACTCCTTCACCCGCACAGTGACGCGGCGGAAATCGCCGGTGGACAGGGTCGTGTGACCGCCCGCCACGGTGGACCGGAAGACCTCGTCGGACAGCAGCAGCGCCAGGTCGGACTCCGGGTGTGTGGCCAGGGCGCCGTAGAGCGGATCCGAGTTCAGCAGGCGTGCCGTGGCCACCACGGCCGTACCGGCAAAGCCGTTGTCGGCCAGTTCCACCAGCCCCTGGTGGATGACGGCCCGCAGTCGCATACGGGCCTCGGGAACGCGCTGGGCGTTGTAGTCGCCCAACTCCCCGACGAGATGGCGGACGTAGTCGTCGACCAGGCGCGGTTCCTTGCCGTCGAGGGGCCGCACGGCCAGTTGCTCGTCGCCCTTGCGCTGGATCTGCCACTGCTGGCGGTCCAGGCCGGCGCGCCTGGCGGCACGGTCGAGAAGCCGCGGCAGATCGTGCTGGATTTCCGACTGCCTACGGTCGTTATTGCTTCCGTACGCCTGTGCGTCCACGGCTATGCAGGTGCAGGGATAGAAGTCAGGCCACGCAGCCACCCGATCATTTCCTCTCTGGGCAGGCGATGGGCAGACACTGCCCACGAAGTACTGCCCGAGAGGCTAGGAGAGGGAGCGCGAAGTGATCCCGTATCAGTACGGGTTGTCAGCAAAGACTTTGGCGAATTCAAGCAACTTCGGAACGTCACAGATGGTTATGTTTCGGTAATGACGCTCCACCAAGCCATGAGCTGTCAGCACAGCCAGGTTCTTTTCTGCCGTGTTCAGCTTCAGGCCGGCCAGTGAGGCAAGTTCCTTCTGCGTCAGTGTCACGCCGAGGTCACACCGCTTGCCATCGCTGTCGAGTGCGGGCTGCGCGTACGCCTGACACAACTCGGCGAGTACCCGGGCCAGTCGGGTCAGCGAGTCGTACGCCTGGAAGTCGACCCGGCGCCGGTTGGCCCAGCGCAGCCGGGCGCACAGCATGTGGAGGATGGCCCGCGTGGCGTCCGGGTGGCGGCCGAGGAATGCCTCCAGCGTCCGCATCGGGATGATCCTCGCGGTCACGTCACTGCACGCGATCACAGTGCCGGACCTGGGGCGCTCCTCAAAGGCCGCCATCTCACCGACTAGGTCACCCGCTATCCGTACGGCGAGCAGCATGTCGTAGCCGCTCTCAGCGCTGGCGACAACCTTCACGACACCAC
This sequence comes from Streptomyces sp. NPDC059002, assembly GCF_042740435.1. Taxonomy (NCBI): domain Bacteria; kingdom Bacillati; phylum Actinomycetota; class Actinomycetes; order Kitasatosporales; family Streptomycetaceae; genus Streptomyces; species Streptomyces sp. NPDC059002. Next base: position 29,743 of record NZ_JBHYJI010000031.1, read on the forward strand.
TCGTGATCAATAGAACGTGACGGCTCTCGTCTCCCTGTTGCAGCAGAGCGCGATGCGTCGGATACGTGATCGGGGTTCCCTGGCCCAGGAGTTCTTCCCGTGACGCGGTCCGCAACCGGCCGAGAAAGGTCGACGGTGGCCATGCTTGATTCACCAACACCCCCGCGATCTCACTCCGCAGCGCGCCGTTCAAGTGCCTGACCATGCTGCCGTCGAGCTGCCAGTCGGCAAACAGACAGGTAGGGATGTGGCCAGTTTCGTCGCTTCACATCCGGGATTGACCGAATGTGCATTCTTTACAGGCGGCGTCCGTCCGGGGCTTGCGGAGCCGCAGTGGGCCTGGTGGCACGGATCGCGGCGTGCATGCTGTCCGCGACGGCGTGGGTGGGGGTGGGGGGGATGGAGGGGCTATGTCCGTGAAGCCGGCCGCTGCCAGGCCCTCGCAGGAGTCGTCGGCCCCCTCATCGAGTTCCCCGTCCTCATCGGACTCGTGTACGTGGCACTCGCCGCCCGCCGTTGGTTCCCCCAACCCGCGGTCCCGGCTGCCGAATCCACCGACGTACCGGAAGGCTCCATCCATGTCTGACCTCGCCAAGCCCTCGGTGCTGTTCGTCTGCGTCCACAACGCCGGATGCTCCCAGACGGCCGCCGGATTCCTCGCCCACCTCTGCGGCGGCACGATCACCGGCGGGAAGGCGCGCAGGTCGTCCGCAAGTGCCAACATCCTGGCGCGCACGGCCTCCGCCTTCGCCTCCGCGTCGTACGGGCTTGCGGCACGCCCGTCTGCATGACGCTTGGCGTGGAGGGCTTTGCGAGGCGCCGGGTCCTCGGGCGGGGCATCGGGGCCGTCGGCGGCCGCGAAGACCTTCAGCAACGCCCCGCCCGGGTAGATGGCCACGATCCGTTCGCGATTCTGCTGATGGCAGCGGTGTGCGTGAGTCTGTACTTCATCTTCAAGAGGCGGGACTGGCTGGAGGCCTCACCCGGATTTCCCGCCCCGCAGCGCCAGTGCCGTGGGGGTGAGTGTCGCGGCCAGTGCGATCGCCGTGCATGCCGTGAGCAGCTCGGTGAGGGTGTTCCAGGGCACCATCGCGGGTGTGGGGCCGACCAGTTGGTGGAGGGCGGACCAGGAGCCGGTGATGCTGAGGGCGGTGGCGAAGGTGCCGAGCAGGGTGCCTGCGGCGACGCACAGCAGGGTTTCGGTGGCCACTGACCGCAGGACCTGGGTCTTGGTGGCGCCGGCGAGGCGCAGCAGGGTCAGTTCGCGGCGGCGGTCGGTGGTGGTCATCAGCAAGGTGTTGGCCAGGGCTGTCAGGGCGTAGAGGACGGAGAGGCCGAGGATCATCAGTATGCCGTTGCGGGAGGCCTCGGTGTTGGCGTCGGTCGCGGCGGCCGATACCTCGTCGGGGGTGCTGATCTTGGCGCCCAGGCCGTGTACGGCGGTCCGCAGGGCCTCGGCGGTGTGTTCGCGGTCGGTGCCGGGGGCGAGGCGGACGTCGGCCCGGCTCGCCAGGGTGGTGCCGAAGTGGGGGGTGAGGGAGGCGTCCAGGTAGGCGCGGACGCTGTTGTGGTCGGGGGCCAGGACGGCGGCTACGGTCAGGTTCTTGGGGGTGCCGTCCGCCAGCCAGAGCTTGATGCGGTCGCCGGTGGCGGGGGATCCGGGCCAAGAGGCGCTGACGACCACCGAGTCGGGGCCCAGGTCGGTGAGCGAGCCGCTGTCGACCTTGAGGGCGGCCACGGTGGCGAGGGCGGCCGGGTCGACGGCGGCGGCGTTGCGGGCGACGGCGGGCCTGGGGCCGCGGGCGGCGAGCACCGTGGTCGGGGTGGTGACCAGCGTCGTGGTGCCGGGCACGGAGCGGACGCGGCGTACGACGGCCTCGCTGAGACCGGGCGTACCTGCGGGGGAAACGACGTAGTCGGTACGGGACAGTTGCTTGCGTACGCCGCTGACCTGGGCGGCGTTGATGGTGTCGAGGGTGCCGAGCAGGCAGCCCGCAAGGGCGATGACGATCACGACGGGCGTGGTCGTGGCGGACGTACGACGGAAGGCCGTCAGCGCGCTCTGCCGCGCCGTCGTCCACACCACCCCGCCCGGCTCGGCGGCGTCCGGGTCGCGGCGGGCGGACAGCGCCAGAGGCAGCGCGGTCAGGAGGCGGACCAAGGGGCCCGCGAGGACCCCGGCCAGGGTGGTGCAGGCGGCAACGATCACCAGGACCACCGAGGCGGAGGCCGCCGCGTTCGCCCCGGCCTGGGGCTGGATCGCGGCGGTTCCGGTGACCGCCACGACACCGGCGGTCAGGGCGGTCCCGCCGGCCACCCAGCGGAGGACCAGGCCCGCGCGCGGCCGACGCTCCACGGCCGCCTCGCGCAGCGCGTCGCCGGGGCTGACGAGCCCGGCCCGTACGGCGGAGACGGCCACCCCGGCCATGGCGGTGACCATGCCGATCCCCGCGGCGGCGAGCAGCGCGCGCCAGGTGACCGGGGCGGTGAAGCCGTCGCTGACGATGCCGTGGCCGACCAGCCACGCACGGCACAGCGGCACCCCCGCAAGGCCGAGCGCGCAGCCCGCGGCCGAGGCCAGCAGGCCGACGAGAACGGCCTCGCAGCAGATCAGGCGGCGCAGTTGGCGGCGGGTGGAGCCGACCAGGCGCAACAGGGCCAGCTCGCGGCGGCGTTGGGCGACGGACAGCGCGAACGTACCGGCAACAACGAAGACCGCGACAAATCCGGCGACTCCCGCGGCCAGGCCCAGCGGAGTGCTGACGCCGTCCATCTCGGCGAGCAGCGCGGCGTGGTGCGGGTCGGCGTGCGCGCGGTCCTTGCCGGTGAGGACCGCGGCCTCGGCGCCGGGCACGGCGGCCACGGCCTTCCGGACGGCGTCGGCAGGACCGTACGCGGCCAGCGCGTCGACGGCCGGGGAGAGGCGGGCGGCCTCGGCGTCGGTGAAGAAGACGGCGTGCTCGAAGGGGGCCACGTCGGTGACGCCGGTGACCGTGACCTTCCGAGGGCCCGCGGCCGTCGTCAGCGGGAGGCTGCGGCCGATCAGCGAGGCGGCTCCCCCGCCGATGACGACCTCGCCGTCCTCGGCGGGCGCCCGGCCCGCGGCGAGGCGGTAGCCGCCCGCCGCGTGCGCCGACCAGCCGCGCCCGACCTGGTCCTTGGGGCCACCGGCCAGCTGCGCGGAGAAGGAGTGGTCCGCGACGACCTTGCCCGTGCGGGCAACTGCGGCCACCAAGTCGGCACCCAGGCCCGGCTGTTGGGGCAGCGCGGTGCTCTGAGTCCGGCCGTTCTTGTCGGCGACGTCGACGGTGGCGTGCGGCACGACGACCACCGGCGCCTCGGAGTACCGCTGCCGCGCGGCGTCCGCGACGCCACCGGTCGCGGCGATCACCGGGATCGCGGTGGCCATCAAACCGACGCCGAAGGTCAGCGCGACAAAGGTGCCGACGAACGAGACCCAACGCACCCGCAGAGTCGACAGGGCAACGCTCAGCACGCCAGGGCCTCCAGGCTCGTCATCCGGGCGGCGGTCCGCTCGGCCGTCGGGTGGTCGAGGACACCGGCGATCCGGCCGTCCACGAGGAAGACGACCCGGTCGGCATACGAGGCGGCGACCGGGTCATGGGTGACCATCACGACCGCACGCCCGCAACCATCCCCGACCGAACACCCGCAACCGCCCGCACCCGAACCCCCGCAGCCGTCAGCCAGATCACGCAGCAGTGTCAGAACCTCGCGGCCGCTCCTGGTGTCCAGTGCGCCCGTCGGCTCGTCCGCCAGGACGACCGAGGGGCGGCTGATCAACGCCCGTGCGACGGCGATCCGTTGCTGCTGTCCGCCCGACAGCTCATCCGGCCGGTGCCCGGACCGCCCGTCGAGACCCACCGCGGCGAGCGCCGCCGCCACCTCTGCCCTGCGTGGCCGCCGACCCGCCAGCTTCAACGGCAGTGCCACGTTCTGAGCTGCCGTCAGTGACGGCAGGAGGTTGAAGGACTGGAAGACGAAGCCGATCTTCTCCCGGCGCAGGACGGTCAGTTCCCGGTCCTTCAGGCCGCCCAGTTCGGTGCCGTCCACGAGGACCTGCCCGCCGTCGACGCCTTCAAGGCCCGCCGCCGCACGCAACAGCGTCGACTTGCCCGAACCGGACGGACCCATGATCGCGGTGAACACTCCGGCGGAGAAACCGAGGCTCACCGCGTCGAGGCCCACGACGGGCTCGGGGCCGGAGGAGTAGGTCTTGCGGACGGCGCGCAGTTCGACGGCCAAGGATGTGGTGCACATGCAGACAAGTGGATCTTCTCGGGGCAGGTGCGGGCAATGAACTGCGGTTCAGTCTTGGGGTGGTGCCAGCCATACCCCGAGGCGCCCCCGAGTCGGGGCCCTCGGTACGTCAGTACGTCAGTGGATCCGGATGCCGCCGTTGTCGGTCCGCACCCTCACCGCATGCGTGGCACTGCTCTTCACCGGCAGACTGATCAGCGGCGTGGTCGTGCCCTCGCTGTGCGCGTCGACCGCGTAGTCGGTGCTCTTCGGCAGGGTGAGGTCCACACCCCCGTCGCCCGTGACCACGTCGAGGCGGTGCGGCGACGCCGCGAAGTCGGCCCGTACGCCGCCGGATCCGGAGATCAGGGACACGCGCGACGAGCGGCTGTCGGAGACGGTGACGCTGCCCGAACCGCTGCGCAAGGTCAGCGGTCCGCCCGAGCCCGTGACGCCGATGGTGCCCGTGGTGGTGCGCAGGTCGAGCGGGCCGCCGAGCCCGCGCGCCTCGATCGCGCCGGTGCCCGAACCGACCCGCGCGGCGAGCCCCGCGGGCACGGTGACGCGCAGCCGCAGGGAGCAGTCGCCCCGGCAGACGGCGGTCACGGCCACGGTGTCGCCGTCGGCTCCGATCGCGACCGCGGGCTCGGTCCCGGTGTAGCTGCCGATGGCCTCGACGCGTACGTCGGAGTCGGTGCCGGGACTCAGGAAGACGCTGGTTCCTGTGGCCTCGACCGTGAGGCGGGTGCGGTCCGCCGCGTCCGCCCGCAGGAAGTGGGAGTACGTACGGGCGGCCGAGAGGAGCGTGACCACTCCCAGGCAGCCGGCGGCGACCGTCAGGGCCAGCACGGCAAGGCCGCCGCCGACGATCCACCGGTTCCGGCGTCGCGGCGGCGTACGGACCTCGGACATACGGATCTCAGGCCCCCAGATACCGCAGCACCGCGAGCACCCGCCGGTGACCGCCGTCCGCCCCCTGGGGCAGTTCGAGCTTGGCGAAGATGTTGTTGATGTGCTTGCCGACCGCACTGTGACTGATCGTCAGGGACCCGGCGATGTCCGCGTTGGAGCCGCCCTCGGCCATCAGGGCCAGCACCTCCAGCTCGCGGGCGGTCAGCGAGGCCAGCGGATCCCGGCGGCGGCTGTGGGTCAGCAGTTGCTTGACGACCTCGGGGTCGAGGACCGTCTGCCCGGCGTCGACCTTCGCCAGCGCCTCGACGAAGTCGTCGACGTCGGAGACCCGGTCCTTGAGGAGGTAGCCGACACCGCTGGTCTCGGCGCCGACGAGGTCGTAGGCGTAGCGCTCCTCGACGTACTGGGAGAGCACGAGCACCCCGACGTCCGGCCATGTCCGGCGAATGGCGAGCGCCGCGCGCAGCCCCTCGTCCAGGAACGTCGGCGGCATCCGCACGTCCACGACGCACACGTCCGGCCGGTGTTCCTCCACGGCGCGCAGCAGCGCCTCGCCGTCCTCGACGGCGGCGGCCACCTCGATGCCCTCCTCGGTGAGGAGCAGGACCATGCCCCGCCGCAGCAGAGCGGAGTCCTCCGCGATCACTACCCGCATGCCACCCATGCCCCACCCGCGCCTACGCGCATCGCAACTCCACTTCGATCACCGTCGGCCCACCGGGCGGGCTCGTCACCCGCAGGCTGCCGTCGACCGCCGCAACGCGGCCCGCGAGACCCGCGAGACCGCTCCCCGCCGCCGGATCCGCGCCGCCGCCCCCGTCGTCGCCGACCGTCACGGCGAGGCGGTCGCCGTCCCGCCGGACCACCACCCAGGCCCGGCTCGCCCCGGCGTGCTTGGCGACGTTGGTCAGCGCCTCGGCCACCACGAAGTACGCCACCGCCTCGACGGCGGCCGGGGGCCGGGGCTCGGCCGCCGCGTCGACGGTGACGGGCACCGGGGAGCGGGCGGCCACGGCGGTGAGCGCCGCGCCGAGGCCGCGGTCGGTGAGCACCGGGGGGTGCAGTCCGCGGGCCAGGTCGCGCAGTTCGGCGATCGCCTCGCGGGCGTCCTTGCGGGCCTGCTCGACGATCGTGCGCGTGCTGTCGTCGCCCGACTTGCGCAGCCGGGACACCGCACGCCCCAGCGTCATCGTCACGGCCACCAGGCGCTGCTGCGCACCGTCGTGCAGATCGCGCTCGATGCGCCGTCGCTCGGCCTCGACGGCCGCCACGAGGCGTTCCCGGCTCGTGGTCAACTGCTCGACCCGCCGGGTCAGTTCCACGTCCCGGGGCGGCGCGAGCAAGGTCCGCGCCAGGGCCACGTCCACCGCGATCAGCGCACGTGCCACGAGCGGGGAGACGAAGGCGCCGAGCGGCAAGGCCGCGGCCGCCACCAGGAGCGCGGTACCGGTACTGTCCACCGTCAGCGGCCCCAACGCAGCCTGCCCTTGGGCGAGATGGCCGTAGTAGGCGGGCAGGGCGAGAAGCGTGAGCGGTACGGCCCAGGCAAGGGCGACACCGAGGCCGGTGACCAGGGACAGCGGCAACAGGGCGGCGAAGTAGGCGAGTTGGCGCCAGATGTAGCGGCTGCGCGCCAGCACCCGCATGGAGCGCAGCGGGGCGCGGTACGACAGTGCGGGGCGCGGCGGCGCGGGGATGTCCATGCCGCAGGTCGCGGCGTACCGGGCGCGCTCGGCGGTCACCAGCGGGTACAGCGCCCAGCCCGCCGCTGCGACCAACGGCACCCCGACGAGGCCGAGCGGTATCAGGCAGACGCCGAGCAGCAACGTCAGCAGGACGCCGAGCCCGGCCAGCGCGGCCAGCGCGTCGGTGGCCAGGTGGGCGCAGCCGCTCCACAGGGCGGGCGAGACCAGGGCCCGAAGGGGCGCGCGGGGCACGGTCGTACGGCGTGGGCCGCGCGCCGGCGCCGGCGCCGACACCGCCCGCGCGGTTGTGCTCGCCGTGGCCACGGGATACCTCTCGATGTGCAAGGGTCTGTGCGGTCTGTCGTGATGTGGTGCGATCCGCTGTGCGGAATCCGATTGATGACTTTAACCGGACGGCTCGGCAGGCCCGCCCCCGCCCGACGAACCACCACGCGCACCGGCGAGAACCCCCTAGTGCGTAGGCACCAGCACACCTGACGGCCTGGTCCCGGGGCACCAGGGGAAGACGGCGGGCGGGGACGATGCCCGGTGGGGGCGGGCGCGGCGAGTGTGGGAGGCGCGTGCAGTACGCGCGTTCCCCTTGCCTAGCGGTGTCTGGAGTGATCGACAGGTGGCGGCTTTTCTTTACCGGATCGGGCGGTGGGCCTTCCGGCGGCGGCGGCTCGTGCTGGGCCTGTGGCTGGGGGGCCTGGTGCTCGCGGTCGGCGCCGCCGCCGTGGCGCCGTCGGCGGAGGAAGAGGACCTCTCCATGCCCGGCACCGAGTCACAGCAGGCGTTCGACCTGCTGGACGAGCGCTTCCCGCAGAGCAACTCCCAAGGCGCCGAGGCCCGTTTGGTGTTCCGGGCCCCGGACGGGCAGCGGGTGACGGCCAGGGAGAACAGGGCGGCCGTCGAGGGCGCGCTCGGTCTGCTGGACCGGGGCGGTCAGGTCGCGTCGACCACCGACCCCTATGAGAGCGGCGCCGTCAGCGAGGACGGCACCATCGCGTACTCCACGGTCACCTACACCGCGGACGCCGTCGACCTGACCGGGCCGACGAAGACCGTTCTCGAAGGTGCCGCGAGCCAGGCCAGGGACGCGGGTCTCACCGTGGAGATCGGCGGCTCGGCCCTGGACGCGGAGGAGGAGCCGGGCGGTACGACGGAGATCATCGGCGTCGCGGTGGCCGCGGTGGTGCTCGTCGTCGCGCTCGGGTCGCTGGTCGCGGCCGGTCTTGCGCTGCTGACCGCCTTCGTGGGCGTGGCCATCGCCTTCGGCCTGGTCTCCGCGCTCGCCGTGCCGCTCGGCCTGACGTCCACCGTCGCCGTCCTGGCGCTGATGCTGGGCCTCGCGGTCGGCATCGACTACGCGCTCTTCATCACCTCCCGCTTCCGCGACGAACGCGCCCGGGGCCATGCGCCGGAGGAGGCCGCGGGGCGGGCGGTGGGCACGGCCGGATCGGCCGTCGTCTTCGCCGGTGCGACCGTCTTCATCGCGCTGGTCGGCCTCGGGGTCGTCGGCATCCCCGAACTCACGAAGATGGGCATGGGCGGCGCGGGCGCGGTGGCTCTTGCCGTGCTCGTCGCGCTGACCCTCGTACCCGCGTTGTTCGGCTTCTTCGGGAATGGGGTGTCCCCTGCTCGAGCGAAGCCGAGAGCTTGGGGAAGGGTGCTGTCGCGTGCCGTACGCAAGGCCGCCCGGCCGGGAGGCGAGCGCCCGCACGCGGTGCCCACTGCGGAGTACCCGCATCCGGTGCTCCCCTCCCCCGGTCGTCCCCGACTCGCCACCCGCTGGGCCCGGTTCGTGCTGCGCCGCCCCGTGGCCGTGCTGCTGGTCGCCGGGCTGGGGCTCGGCGCCGTCGCCCTGCCTGCGCTGAGCCTCGAACTCGGGCTGCCCGGGGACGAGTCCAAGTCGGTGGAGACCACCCAGCGCCGCGCCTACGACCTGCTGTCGGAGGGCTTCGGCCCCGGCTTCAACGGCCCGTTGACCGTGGTGGTGGACACGTCGGTGTCCGGGGACACCCGGGCCACCACCGACCTGGTCGCCCAGGCCGTACGCGGAGTGGACGGGGTCGTCTCGGTCGGTGATCCGGTGCTCAGCAAGGCCAAGGACACGGCCGTCCTGACCGCCGTCCCGAAGACCGCGCCGAACAGCGCCGAGACCAAGGACCTGGTGCACGTGATCCGCGGCGCGGTCGCCGGGGTCGAGGCCGACACGGGCGCGGGCATCCTGGTGACCGGCACCACCGCGATGAACATCGACATCTCCGAAGCCATGTCCGACGCGCTCATCCCGTATCTGACCGTGGTCATCGGCCTCGCGGTGCTCCTCCTGACAGTGGTCTTCCGCTCGGTCCTCGTCCCGGTCAAGGCCGCGCTCGGCTTCCTGCTGTCGGTGGGTGCCGCCTTCGGTGTGCTCGTCGCCGTCTTCCAGTGGGGCTGGGCGGCGGACCTGCTCGGCATCGAGCGGACCGGGCCCGTGATGTCGCTGATGCCGATCCTCGTGATCGGCATCGTGTTCGGGCTCGCGATGGATTACGAGGTCTTCCTGCTCACGCGGATGCGGGAGTCCTACGTCCATGGCGCGTCCCCCGGCGAGGCGGTCGTCAGCGGTTTCCGGCACAGCGGACGTGTGGTGGCCGCGGCGGCGATCATCATGATCAGTGTGTTCGCCGGGTTCATCGGGATGAGCAGCCCGACGATCCGGACGATGGGCGTCGGCCTGGCCGCCGCCGTCGCCTTCGACGCCTTCGTGGTCCGGATGGCGATCGTGCCCGCGGTGCTCGCCCTGCTCGGCCACCGGGCCTGGTGGCTGCCTCGTATCCTGAGCCGTGTGCTGCCGAACGTGGACATCGAGGGCGAGAGGCTGAGCGGGCGCGTCCCGGCCCCCGCGACCGGCCCTGGCACGACCCTGCCGGACGCGGCGGCGCGGCCGCTGCCCGTCGGCCGGCACCGGCACTGAGCCCGCCCATGACGAACCGAGGAAGCGGCCTCCCGCGACCACGTGCGACGTGGTGGCGGGAGGCCTCGGTCACGGCGACGGCGTTCGCGCTCTGTCTGCTCGGCGGCACACTGCAGGCGGACGGCGATGCGGTGTCGCCGCCGTCCGTGGCCGCCTACGTCATCGCCGTGGCGTCCTGTGCCGTGCTGCCGTTGCGGCACAGGGCGCCCCTGGTGACCATGGCGGTCACGACCGCGAGCGGCGTCCTCGTGACGCCCCTGGGTCTCCTCCTGAGCCCCCTCGTCGTGGCCCCCGCCGTGCTCGCCGCCTACTCCTACTCGGTCACCGCGCGCGACGAACGACGCGCGGCGGGCGCGGTGTTGCTCATCTCCGCGGCCCTCCTCGTCGCCGCCACCCCCTTGTTCGGGGCGCTCTCGTGGAAGGACGCGAGCCGGGTGGGGGCGGTGGCGGCGTTCCCGCTGGTGGCCGGTGTGCTGGGGCACTCGGTGCACAACCGGAGGGCCTATCTGGCGGCCATGGAGGACCGGGCGCTGCGGGCCGAGCAGAGCCGGGACAGCGAGGCGCTCCGGCGCGTGGCCGAGGAACGGGTGCGCATCGCACGGGAGTTGCACGACCTGGTGGCCCATCAGATCACCCTGGCCAACGCGCAGGCCTCGGTCGCCGCCCACCTCTTCGACACGCGCCCGGAGCAGACCCGCAAGAGCCTGCACGAACTCGTCGAGACGACCAGCCACGCGCTCGACGAACTGCGGGCCACGGTCGGCCTGTTGCGCCAGTCCGGGGACACGGCCGCGCCCGCGGGACCGGCACCGGGACTCTCCCGCCTTCCCACGCTCCTCGATTCCTTCCGCCGCGCGGGCCTCGAGGTGTCGCTGCACCAAGAGGGCACGGCGCGGCCGCTGCCGCCGGGCGTGGACCTCACCGCCTACCGCATCGTCCAGGAGGCCCTGACCAACGTGACCAAGCACGCCGATACGGGCAGCGCCCGGGTGCGCCTCATATGGAACCGTGATCGCGTGACCGTCTCCGTCGCCGACGACGGAGGGTCCGGCCGTACGGCACGGACCGCGCCCACCGCGTCGGACCGCCCGCCCGGCTACGGCCTGATCGGGATGCGGGAACGCGCCACCGCGGTCGGGGGGCACCTCTCCGCGGGCAGGCACCCGGACGGCGGCTTCCTCGTCCGCGCCGAACTGCCGCTGCCGCCCGCCAAGGACGCCGAACTGCCGCTCCAGCCCGCCGAAGACACCGAACTGCCGCCCCCGCCCGCCAAGGACAGGGATGCCTCATGACGCTCCGCGTGCTGCTCGCCGACGATCAGGCCCTGCTGCGCGGTGCCTTCCGGATGCTGCTCGATTCCGCCGACGACATCACCGTGGTCGGTGAGGCCGCCGACGGCAGGGAGGCGGTGCGGCTCACCCGGGAGCTGCGCCCCGACGTGGTGATCATGGACATCCGCATGCCCGAGGTGGACGGCCTCACCGCCACGTCGGAGATCTGCGCGGACCCGGAACTGCGGTCCGGCCGCATCTTGATCCTCACCACGTACGAGACGGACGAGTATGTCGCCCAGGCGCTGCGCGCGGGGGCAAGTGGCTTCATCGGCAAGGGAATCGGCGCCGAGGCCCTCCTCGACGCCGTGCGGACGATCGCCGACGGCGACACCCTGCTGTCCCCCGCCGCGACCCGCTCCCTGGTCGCCCGGTTCCTGGCCACGCCGGACGACGCCCGGTCGCACGGCCATGAGCAGCTCGCCGTACTCACCCCGCGCGAACGCGAGATGGTGGCCCTGGTCGCGACCGGCCTTTCCAACCAGGAGATCGCCGAGCGGACGTTCCTCAGCCCCTTCACCGTGCGCGCCCATGTGCAGCGCGCCATGACGAAGCTGGCGGCCCGCGACCGGGCTCAACTCGTCGTCATCGCCTACCGGACGGGCCTGGCCCGGGCGGGCCCCGACCACCCGTCGTAGCCCGGTGCCGGTGCGGGCAGTGTGAGGGCCGAGTGGGCCGGTCGGGCCGGAGCGGAGGGCATCGTGACCAGGTCGCGCAGCATGCTGTTGCGTCGTTCGAGGGCCCGCGCCGTGGTGGGGAAGAGCGTGACCTCGCCGTTGTCGACCAGTGCCTGATTCATGGTGACGTACGCGCGGACGTCGCGTTCGTAGGCGGCGAAGGCCGCGGTGTGGTCCGGCCGCGTGGCCAGGGCGTGGGCGAGCATGTAGGCGCCGGCCAGCGCGAGGCTGGAGCCTTGTCCGGTGAGGAACGAGGGCGCGTACGCGGCGTCGCCGACGAGCGCGACGCGGCCGCTCGACCAGTGGGGCATGCGGATCTGACCGGCCGTGTCGAGGAACAGGTCGTCGGCGTCGCGCAGCGCGGCGAGCATGCCGGGGACCTCCCATCCCGCGCCCGCGAAGACCGAGGCGACGAGGTCCCGCTGCGCTTCGGGGTCCCGCAGGGCGGCCGACGGCGGTTGCGGCCGGTGGAAGGTCAGGAAGGCGTGCAGTTCGTCGTCGTCGCCGACGGCGTAGAGGACCGCGGCCCTCCCCGGGGTGTTCCACATCATGATTTCGTGGGAGAGCCCGAAGGTGTTCGGCATGGTGAAGACGGCGAAGCAGTGGCCGAGGTAGCGGTGGAACCGTTCCTCGGGGCCGAACAGGGACTCCCGGGTCCCCGAGTGCATGCCGTCGGCGCCGACCACCAGGTCGTACGTACGCCGTCGCCCGCTGCGGAAGGTGACGTCGGCCCCGTGTGCCGACTGGTCGAGGGTGTCGATGGAGTCGCCGAACAGGAATTCCACGTCGTCGCGGACCGTCGCGTGGAGCTGTGCGGCCAGATCCCCGCGGCGCACCTCGATGTCGTGCCCCTCGACGCTGCCGGCGACGGCATGCGCCTTGACCGAGGCCACGTGGCCGCCGTCGGCGTCGAGGAAGGTGCAGCGGCGCGAGTCGACGTGCGCGGCCCGCAGCCGCGGCAGTATCCCCATCCGCCGCACCACCTCGATCGCGGTGCCGCGGATGTCGATCGGGTATCCGCCGTCGCGCAGGGCGTCCGCCTTCTCCACCACGGTGACCGCCCATCCTGACCGGTGCAGCCAGTACGCGAGCGCGGGTCCCGCGATGCTCGCCCCGGAGATCAGTACGCTGCGCTTCTCGGATGTCATGACTGCGTTCCCTTCTTCGTGACGCGGACGACGAGCAGTGCCGACGCGGCGACGAGACCGGCGACGGCGAACCCCGTGACGAAGGACGATTCGCCCGGCAGGCCGGTCGTCGGATCGGCGCCCGCGTCGAGGATCGCGCCGCCGCTCTGGGCGCCCAGGGCGACACCGATCACACGGGTCACCACGAGCAGCCCGGTGGCGATGCCGGTGTCCTTCGTCTCGACGGCGGTGGCGGTGCGGGTGAGCAGCGCCGTGGTGCCGATGCCCGCGGCGATCGCGGCGAGCGCCTTCGCCAGGGCGAGCTGCCATGCCGCGGTGTGCAGCGCCGCCAGCGCGGTCATCGTGAGCGTGGTGACGACGGCGCCCGTGACGAGCACGGCACGCAGTCCGAAGCGCCGGGCCGCGACCCCGCCGACCGAATCGCTCACCGCGCCCGCGACGGCGCCGGGCAGCAGGAACAGTCCGATGTCGGTGGTGTCGAGCCCGAAGCCGTATCCGTCGGCCGGCACCGCGAACAGCTGCGGGAGCAGAAAGGCCACCATCCCGAAGCTTGCGGTGATGACGAGGGTGAGCACGCACGAGTGCCACATCGCGGGCTTCGCCAGCATGCGGAGGTCGACCATCGGCGAGGCCGCCCTGCGTTCGACGACGACCCATCCGGCCGCGAGGGCGGCCACGACCAGGGCGAGGGCACCGGCCCCGAGGGGCGGCAGCCCGGCGCCCGTGATCCTCACGAGGCCGAGCATGAACACGAGCAGCGTGCCGCTCAGCAGCACCACACCGGGCCAGTCGACCCCGCCCTCCGGCGTGCTCGGCGGATCATGCGGCATCAGCCGGGCCACGACCGCCGTCGTCACGATGATCGCGATCGTCGGCAGCGCGAACATCCAGTGCCAGGAAAGACCTTCCGCGATCGGCCCGGCGAACAGCGTGCCCACCATGCCGCCGCCCGTGAACAGCGCCATGACGAGGCCGATCGCCAGCTGCGACTCCCCCGCGGGGAGGTGTTTGCGCACGAGGATGAAGGAGAGGGGCAGCGCGCCCACCATGACGCCCTGCAGCACCTGGCCGGCAAGGAGCACCGGCAGGTTCGGGGCCAGGGCGGCCAGCAGTCCACCGGCCGAGACGACGGCCATCAGCAGGACAAGGACCCGCTTCCCGCCGTGGCGGTCGCCGAGTTTGCCCGCGACGGGGGCGATCACCGCGCCGGTGACGAGCAGTGTGTTGCCGACCAGTGCCCCTTCGGCGGGGCTGACCCCCAGCTCGCGCTGCAGCAGCGGAAGCGCGGGTTCCACCACCGACTGGAGGGTGCCGAGGGCGAGCGCCAGGATGCCCAACGCGGCAATCGGCAGCCGTCCGATGCGGGCCGGGGGAATGCCGGTTCCGGGTGCGGCCGCCCGTCTTGTCGTGGGCCGCGAGGACGTATGCGTCGTGGGCCCCGAGGACGTATGCGTCGCGGGCCGCGAGGACGTATGAGGAGATGTCGCCACCTGTTGATCACTCCAGACACCGTGGGGCAAGAGGGGAGATGCGCGTGATGCACGCGTCTCCCACACTCGCTTCCGGCGCCCCTGCCGGGCATCGTCCCCGGCCGCCGTCTTCCCCTGGTGCCCCCGGACCAGCCGCCCGCCCGCCCTGGTGCCCGCGCACTACGGGCGCGGGCACGACGCGGCGCGGTCGGCCGTCGGCCGCCATACCGCACGAAGGCCGGACTCCCCCGGCCGCCCCCTACAAATCGGTCAAGCAATTGATACCTATAGTTTCGGAGTGTTTTCGCGAATAAAGCGCAGAGTCGATGTCGCCGCGTGGCGTCAACCACGGGTGATCCTGTGGGCCACGGCAGGTGTGGTGGCCCTCGGCTTCCTCATCGCGCTGGAGATCGCCGCGCGCCGCTACGGCGGCGTGCCGGGGCCGATCACCAACCAGGCGCGCGAGGTGATCTTCCCGCCCAAGCCGGGGCCGCTCTACGGCGGTCTCGCCCTGATGATGGTGGTGCTCACCTGGCGGCAGCGGTTCATCGCGGCCGGTGCCGCGATCGGCATCGACGTCGTCTTCGTCCTCGTGCGGTGGGCGGTCGACGCCGATGTGCCCGAGGGACAGTTCTTCGGCAACGGCGCGTTGTGGGTGATGCTGGGCTGCGCGGTCTTCGCGATCACGCGCCGCACCGGGCAGGACCGTGTCCTGCTCCTGAAGGGCGTCGGCCTCGGACTGCTCCTGGTGGCCGGGCGCAAGACCGGTGACACCTGGCTGCTCATCACGTCGAAGACCCGCCCGACCGTGCTCGACCCGTATGTGGCCATGGCCGATCACGCGCTGGGCAACCCGTCGTGGCTCGCGGGCCGGATGCTCGACGCGGCCGGGCCGGTCAGCACCCATGTCCTGGACCTGGTCTACGCCCAGCTCGCGGTGGCCGCGATCGTCGCCGCCCTGTACCAGCTGCGCAACGTGGCGGCCGAGCGCCGCTTCCCGACCCACCACCTGGTGCGCACCTTCCTGGTGATCGGTCTCCTGGGTCCCGGCATCTACATGCTCTTCCCGGTGGTCGGACCGATCTTCGCCTACGGTCCCGGCACTTCGGGCACCGGCGGCGTGGAGTGGGCGGTGGCCGACCTGTGGCCGCACACGCTGCCGCCGATCAGCGCCCCGCACCCGGTGCCGTACGACGGGATCACTCCGCGCAACTGCGTGCCCAGCCTGCACACGGCGTGGGCCACCGCGATCTTCATCCACTCCCGCAGGGGCCCGCGCCTGCTGCGTTACGCGGGCACGTTCTGGCTGGTCGCCACGCTCAGCGCGACGCTGGGCTTCGGCTACCACTACGGCGTGGACCTGGTGGCCGGTGTGGTGTTCGCGCTCACCGTCGAGGCGGGGCTTCGCACGTTCGACCGTGGCTGGGACCCGTCGGGCGTCCGGTTCGTCGCCTACGGCACGTCGGTCTTCGCCGCGCTCCTGGTGTCGTACCGCTATCTGCCGATGGAGATGGCGGCACATCCGTGGGTCTTCGGCCCCCTCGTCCTCCTTGCGATGGCTTCGGTGATCTACGGCTACGTACGGACCACCAGGGAGTGGGAGCCGAAGACCGCGCCCGCGCTCCGGGCGGAACCGCAGCCCGAACCGGTGTGAGTCAGCGCCGGTGACGGTCGCGGGACGTCTTCCCCGTCTCCGTCACCGGCCGGTCGTGCCGCAGGTCGTCGAAGAGCCTGGCCGACCTCCTGGCGTCCCACTTCAGTACGTTGCCCTTGGGCGTGGGGACGCCGATGCCGGACACGGGCACGTTGATCTGCTTGCCGTGTCCGCCCGTGACGCCCTGCACCGCGCGGAACATGTCGGCGAGATCGCGCAGGCTCATGTCCTTGTCGACGATGAGCGTGTCGAGCCCGGCCTCCATGGCGGGACCGATCTCCGTCGGGTCGAAGAGGGTGCCGGGCCGCGCGGCCTGGTGGGCGAGGGTCGAGAGGAACTTCTGCTGGTTCCTGGAGCGGCCCAGGTCGCCCTCCCGCTCCTGGTGGCGCTGGCGGACGAAGGCGAGCGCCTGCTTGCCGTCCAGGGTCTGACAGCCCTTGCGCAGATCGGCGCCCGACTTCTCGTCCTTGATGTCCCGGTCCAGACACATGCGTACGCCGCCGATGGCATCGACGATGTTCACGAACCCGGCGAAGCCGATCTCCGCGTAGTGGTCGATGCGCAGGCCGGTGTTCTTCTCGACGGTGTGGACGAGGAGTTCGGGGCCGCCGTAGGAGAACGCGGCGTTGAGCTTGTCCCCCTCGGGGCGCTTCGTCTTGCCGGTCAGCGTGTCGAGGCGGCCCGGCACGGTGACCCAGGAGTCGCGCGGCAGGCTGACCATGCTGGTGCCGTGGGCCCCGGTGTGCACCAGCATCATCGAGTCGGTGCGCCGCCCGCCGCCCCCGCCCGCGTGCAGGTCCTGCACGTCGTCCTCGGAGAGCCCGTCGCGGCTGTCCGAGCCCACGACGAGGTAGTTGGTGCCCTCGCCGGGCGGCGGCCGGTCCCCGTACGCGCCGAGGTCGACGTCGCGCTGCAGCCGGGTCTCGGCCCAGCCGTACGTGCCGCCCACCGCGACGGCCACCAGGGCGAGCACGACGAGCACCGCACGCCGCAGCCTCCTGCGTTTCCTCTTCGGCTGCCGGGCGTGGGCGCGCCGTGGTCCGTAGCGGGAGCTGGGGCGGTCGGTGAACCGCTCGACCTGCTCGCGCGCGACGGAGTCCGCCGGCCGCTCGTGCGCGGCGGAGTCTTCCGTGGCCGGGTGTGTCATGGTCAACTCCCTTGCAGGCTCTGCCGCGCCTCGTCGGGCGGCGCTTGGAGCAGATACGGGTCGGCGGTTCCCGCGCGCTTCATGCTGTGCCACTTCAGTCGGGTGCCGAGCAGGGCCGTGGTCACGGAGTGGATGACCACCAGGTACATCAACTGCCGGTAGACGAACTGCTGGAGCGGAAGCACCCACAGCACGCGCAGCCGTTCCCGGTCGAGCCGCAGCGCGTACGCGGCGGTGACCAGCTGGACGGAGAGGAATCCGAACCAGACGAGGGCGGCCTCCACGGGGTCGCGGAACAGCGCCCCGAACAGGGCGAACATGTCCACGACCGGGGCGCACAGCGGAAGCACGATCTGGAACAGCGTGACGTAGAGCATCACGCGTCGCCCGAAGCGCCCCGCGGGGCCCACCTCCACCGCCGCGTGCCGGTGCTTCCACATCGACTGCAGGGTGCCGTAGCACCAGCGGTAGCGCTGGCGCCACAACTGCCGCAGGGTGCTGGGCACTTCGGTCCAGGCGACCGCCGACTCCTCGTAGACGACGCGCCAACCGGCCCGCCAGAGCGCCATCGTGAGGTCGGTGTCCTCGGCCAGGGTCTCGTCGCTGACGCCGCCGACGCCCATGAGGGCGTCCCTGCGGAAGGCGCCGATCGCGCCCGGCACCGTCGGCATGCACTCCAGGACCTCGAACATGCGCCGGTCGAGGTTGAAGCCGAGCACGTACTCCAGGTGCTGCCACTTGCCGAGCAGACGGCGGCGGTTGCCGACCTTGGTGTTGCCGCTGACCGCGCCGACCGCCGGGTGGGCGAGCGGCTGGACGAGGCGGGCGAGGGCCTCGGGTTCGAAGATGGTGTCCGCGTCGACCATCACGACGATGTCGTACCGGGCGTGCGCGAGGCCGGTGTTGAGGGCGCTCGGCTTGCCGCCGTTGGGCTGCCGGATCACCGTCACGCGCGGGTCGTCGATGTCCTCGGCGATGTCGGCGGTGGCGTCGGTCGAGCCGTCGTCGATCACGATGATCTGGAAGTGCGGGTGCGTGGAGGCCAGCAGCGAGTACACGGTGGAGGCGATGCCCGCCTCCTCGTTGTACGCGGGCACCAGGACCGTCACCGGGTCCCGCACCTCGCGCAGGCGCGGCGCGCCGGGCCGGAACCTGCGCAGCCTGCGCACATGGAGCCGGGCGAACACCGCGAACAGGAGCATCCGCAGGACGCCGAGCGTGCCCGCGAGGGTCAGGGTCCACACCATCACGGTGAGGAAGGCCTGCCCGAGCCGCTGCGACCAGATCAGGCCCTCGCCCTTGATCTGCTGGGCGACCGGGACCGCGTCGACGAAGGTGGGCCGGTCGAGCCCGCCGCTGATGGTGGTGAACCGTTTCGCGCCGCGGTCGCGCAGCAGGTCCTGGGCCTCGTGGTAGCCCAGGTCGGTCTGGCTGTGCTGGCTCACGAGCCCCCGCCACGGCTTGCGGTCCTTGTGGTCCGACGCGACCACCAGGTACCCCTGTTCCGCGGCGCGCCGCGCGGCCGGCCACTGGGGGCCGCAGAGCGTGTCCGCGGCCGTGGTGTGCGGCAGCCGCAGCAGGGTGGTGTTGACGCCTCCCGCGCCCGCGAGAGCGGTCTGGGTGAGCGACAGTTCGAGGCGGGCACGCAGCGGCGACGCGACGCCGAAGTCACCGCCGCTGTAGGTGTACGAGCCGATCTCGTGACCCTCGTACAGGATCCGCCGCAGCAGCTCCGGGTGCTTGGCCGCGTCCTTCCCGTAGACGAAGAAGGTCGCCCGCGCGTGGTGCCTGCGCAGCAGGTCGAGCAGGCGCGGCGTCCACACCGGGTCGGGCCCGCCGTCGAAGGTGAGCGCGACGGTGCCCGGCGGCATGGCCGCGGTGGTGACCCCCTTGGGGCCGAACCGCAGCAGCGGCTTCCCGTCGTCCGCGGCGCGCGGGATCGGCCGGGTGCACGGCGGCTTGGTGCGTGCGGCGTCGACCTGGTGGGTCGTCCAGCCCTCGAAGAGGAGGGCGACGGCGACGACCAGGAGGACGAGGACGAGGACCAGCCAGTGTCCGCGCGGCGGGCGGCGGACAGCGGCACGCCGCCTCACTGCTTCTGGCCTCCGGCCGGGGGCGGGGCGGATCTGCCGGACGGCGGGCGTCGGTGCTCGGGGCGGTCGGCGCGGTCGGCACGGTCGGCACGGTCGGCGCGGTCGGCGCGGTCGGCGCGGGCCTTGGCCGGGGTCCGGTTGGCCTCGGTGCGGGCCGCCGGGCCGGAGTCGCGCGGCGCCCTGTCGGCGGCCGGACCGGAGGGTGCGGGACCGTTCATGCTCGGCGGGTGCGTGCCGACGGGCTGCAGGAGCCCGCTGAACAGCGTGCCGACGAACAGCAGATAGCCGAGGCAGACGCAGCCCACCACGAGCGCGATGCCTTGCAGTGCCCGCCTGCGCCACCCCGACTGGTCGATGAAGACGGGGAGTTGGGCGTCGTCGACCCGGGGACGCCGTGCCATGTCGCGGTCCAGCGGCTGCGCCCTGTGCGCAGGGGGTAGGGGCGACGATCGCCCGTCGTGCGGTGTGCTGGCTATGTGGGGGGTGCCCTGCACTGCTGCTCCTGATCTGCGGCCGCGCACGCGCGACTCTTTGTGTGGGGGGGTACGGACCCGGGGGTCCGTCGTCCTGCCCGTGAGACGTCAGGAGCCGCATTCCGGTGCCCGGCGCGCACGGAAGTTGCCGTACGCGCGCATGCCGTGCGCCCTTCCCGGGTGGGGCCGGGAAGGCCACGTACGCATGTGCCCCCGCTGGGGCCGGGTGGCCGGAGTGCGGCCGTCAGCCATCACGCAGCCACCGACCCTACTCGGGCACCCCGGTGGCACGGCAACGGGCCGTTCTTAGGCCAGTCCGGCCGGATCGTGCGTGATCAGGTCCCCCGGCTGGCACTGCAGGACGTCGCAGATCCTCGACAGGGTCGAGAAGCGGATCGCCTTGGCCCTGCCGTTCTTGAGCACGGAGAGGTTGACGACGGTGATGCCCACCTGTGCGGAGAGTTCGGTGAGGGTCATGTCGCGTTCGGCGAGGATCCGGTCGAGGTGGATCCGGATCGAGTGGAGTTCCTCTTCGGCCATCAGATGGTCCCTTCGAGGTCCTCTCGCATGCGTACGCCCTCGCGCATGATCTTCCCCATGACGACCGCGGCGAGCCCGGCGAGGACGACCGCCGTCGGTCCCGCGACCGTCGGTCCCGAGCCCACGACCGGTGCCATGCTGTCGACCAGCCAGGACTGCGACCAGCCTACGATGAGACCGGCGACCGGCATGCCCCCGGCGACGAACCAGCCCAGGGCGGTGAGGCGTCGGGCCACCACGTCGGTGAACGGGCCCTGATCGATCACGGACCTGAGCAGCCGGGAGAAGAGCAGCAGGGCGAGGGTGCCGAAGAGCAGCCAGGGCAGTCGGCCGCCGAGGTCGGCGGCGCGCTGGCCCACCGAGGGATCGTCCTGGCACAGGCGCGCGGCGCTGCTCGACGCCTCGACTCCCTTGCTGACCGGCACGCTGTCCGGCTCCAGGGAGGCGTTGGCCCAGAAGCCCGTCTCCACGCAGACCGCCCCGTCGTCGGTCATGTGCGTGAGTGCCGTACCGGCGAAGGTGAGTCCGAGGATCACTGCCAGAAAAAAAGTCACCGAGGCCAGGCCCCGCGTGAGTCGCGTGTTCACCGCGCCCCCTCCTATCGTTTTTCGATATGCAGGAGACTAGAGGAGCATATCGATATTCGACAAGTCCACTCGTTCGCGGCCGCCACCGAGCCGTCGCCGGGCCATCGCCGAGCCGTCGCAGGACCACCGCAGGGCCACCGCTCGACGGGCCCCGGACACCGCGGCGCGTCCCACTCCCGCATTCCAGGCCGCTCGCGTCTCCCCTGGTCAACGGGCCTTTCCGCGTTCCAGCGTCCCCGACTGCCCGACTTTTGTGGCGTTCGCGACGCACCGCCCCGCAAGCTCGAACTCGGCCCCACAGCAACGACATTGGAGTACGCAGATGCTTCGCAAGCGCTCACGTCTGATCGCCGCGCCGATCGCGGCCGCCGCCCTGACGCTGACCGTCGCCGGATTCCAGGCCGACGCGGCACAACCCGCGCACCCGGGACAGGGCGACAGGTCCGCCGCGGCGGCGGGCCCGTGTCTGGCCGACGCCACGACGCTGCTCGGCGACCTCGACGGGGACGGCCGCCCGGACCGGATCGCGAACCCCGGGCACACCGGCACCAAGATGACGGTCCAGTGGGGGAAGGCGGACGGCACCTTCGGCACCAAGCAGGCGGTCGGCAAGCTCCTCGGCGCCAAGCCGGGCGAGATCGCGTCCGCCGCGGTCGCCGACTTCCGCAGCGACGGCTCGCTGGACATCGTCGTCAACGTCGTCGAGCCGTCCGGCGTCGACGACCCCAACACGGCCCGCATCGCCGAGTACCGCCCCGGCCCGCTCAAGCGCGCGAACCTGGGTTCCGCGCAGGCCCGGCACTCCGACATCGGCGACCTCGGCGAGGCCAAGCAGCTCCGGGTCGCCCACTACGGCGACGACCCGTACCCGGACCTCGCCGTCCTCAACAACCGCGGCGACGGGCAGCTGGAACGGAACGTGCGCCTGTCGTGGCCGGGCAGCGGTCCCGGCGACTACGACGAGACACAGCAGGAGAAGTACGGCGAGTACGGCACCCCGGCCGAGCCGCCGTCCATGCCCACCGACGGCTGGAAGCACTTCTACAAGTCCTGCCCCTGATCCCGACCGGGCGCCGCCGCAGTCGCAGGAAGTGAGGAAGATCCCTTGTCCAGCTCGCCACCGGCCCCTGCGGCCCCCACGGGCGCCGCACCCAAGTCCCACCGGGTGCGCGTCGCCGTCACCGCCCCCGACCCGCTCAGCCACGAGGGTGTCCTCAGCCAGCTGCGCCGGCACCCGGAGATCGAACTGTCCCAGGCCTCGGGGCCCGCGACCGTCGCCCTGTTCATCGAGGACACCATCGACGAGGCCGCGCTCACCCGGCTGCGGCGCGCCGTGCGCAGCGAGGGCGCGCGTGCGGTGCTCGTCGTGGGGGCGGTCCGCGAGTCCGAACTCCTCGACGTCATCGAGTGCGGCGTCGGCGCCATCGTCTGGCGCCGCGAGGCGACCGCCCAGCGCCTGGCCCAGGCGGTGCTGACCGCCGCGCGGGGCGGCGGCGACCTGCCCGCGGACCTCTTGGGTCAACTCATCGGCCAGGTACGGCGCTTCCAGCGGGACGGCGCCGGACAGCCGGGGTTCTTCGCGAGCTTCACCAAGCGCGAGGTGGACGTGGTGCGGCTGGTGGCCGAGGGGCTGGACAACTCGGAGATCGCCGTGAAGCTGTCGTACTCCGAACGGACCGTCAAGAACGTGATGTACGGCCTGACCACACGCCTGCACCTGCGCAACCGGGCGCACGTGGTGGCGCACGCGCTGCGCGAGGGCTTCATCTGACCGGCGGGTCCCCTCCTCCCGGGGAGGGGACCCGCCGGTCGGACCCGGCGGTCGGACCCGGCGGTCAGACCTTGAAACGCACCGACTCCAGCTGAAGATTCAGCTCCATCGGGCTGCCGCCGTACTTCCACTGGCCGGGGTCGGTGCACGTCTCGCCCAGCCACTCCCGGTCCTTCACATAGGCGTCGGTGCACACCGAGCCGTCGAAGACCTGGATGGTGTAGCCCTGCAGGGCGGGATCCGATTCCTCGGTGCTGCCGAGGACCACGTCCTCGCCGTCCTCGCCCTTCTGCCACTCGTCGCCCTCGCGCCAGCCCGCGCCCACGTAAGCACTGGCGCCCGTGGTGCCGCCGGTGCCGGACACCGCGATGTTCAGGGCCTTGATCGGCGAGCCGGCCGTGCCCGCCTCTGCGCCGTCGCACACGGCGTCCTGCCAGCCGTCGCCCTCGACGTAGGCGCGGTAGCAGATGTGGCGGCCCGCGCCGTCGGCGGCGAGCTCGTTCACCGCGACGGCCGCCGTCCGCTCCTCCGCGGGCTCGTCCTCACCGCCGCCTCCGCCGCCGCCCGAGCCCTCCGGCTCCTTGTCGGCCCCGCCTCCCGAATCGTCCGGCTTGTCCTCGGGCGGAGGCGGCGGGCTGCTGGCCGGTGGCGCGGACGGGGCCGCAGGCACCACGTTGTTGGCCTGCTGCGGCTTCTCCCGCGCCGCGGTCTGCATCTTCGGCGTGCTCGTCAGCCAGATCGCCACGCACGCGATCGCCAGCGCGACGACCAGGCCGAGGACGGTGACCAGCCAGGCCGGGAAGATCCCGCGCTGCACGAAGGTTCCGTTCACGTCCACCGGCTCGCTGCCGGAGCGGCGGACGGCCACCGCGTAGGGCTGCTCCTGTCGGGACCCGAACCAGATGATCTCCCGGGGCCGCAGCGTCGTCCGGACGAACGCGGCGCGGCCGGGCTCGATCTGGACATTGCCCGGATCGAGGTCGTACGACAGCCGGTCGCCGGTGTCGCTGCCGCTGAGCGACGCGGTGACCTGGGTGTTGCCGACGTTGTCGACGGCCAGCCCCGGCCGCCCGCGGAACCAGCCCTTCACCGTCGGCGGCACCAGCTCGGCGCGCACCTCGGTGAAGGGGGTGACGGTCACGGTCCCCTCGGGGACGGTGACCGCGCCCGGATGTTCGGTCGGCGTGATCCGCACCGCGAACGGATGCGGTCCCGCGATCACGTCCGGGGTGCGCGGCGGCGCGAACGCCAGCTCCACCGTGCCGATCGTGCCCGGGTAGAGCCGCAGCACCGGTGGCTCGACCCGGGTCCATGGGGCGAGATCGCCGACCGGTTCGAAGCGGTACTCGTCGACGGTGTCACCGGTATTGCGCACCCGCAGCTGCACGGTGGCGCCGCTGCCGGGGTCGACGGTCACGGAGGCAGGTTCCAAGGAGGTCCAAAGGCTCACTCCACGACGCTAGGAGAGGCCGCACGGTCCGTCACGAGACCACCGGGCAGACCCGGCTGCCCTGCGGGGCACCCGTGCTGCCCATCCCGTTCGGACCGGCGCCGGATCGGCACGGCCGCGGGGTCCCGGGCCCTGCCACCGACCGGCACAACCTCCAAGTACGACAACGCATCTGCCCCACTTTTCGGTCGATCGGCCAAGCATTCAGGAGCGGCATAGGCGATTGCGTGCCGCAGATGCAAGATGGGGGTGTTGTTCGGGCGCGGCTGCCGCCGCCCCGGCCCAGGCCCACGAGGCGAGGTCTCCAGATGGTCATGCGCAGCCACGACGTCCGACGCGTCGGCCACGGCGGCACCGGACACGCCCCGTACCGCCGCCCCGACGAGCGCATCGCCCGCGTCATCGCCCGGGCCGTCGGCGACGCGCGCACCGTGCTCAACGTCGGCGCGGGCACCGGGTCGTACGAGACCACGGCGCACACGATCACCGCGGTCGAGCCGTCCCTCGCCATGCGCGCCCGGCGCCCGGCCGGGCTGGCCACCGCGATCGACGCCGTCGCCGAGGACCTGCCCTTCGCCGACGGGCAGTTCGACGCGTCGATGGCCCTGTTCAGCGTCCACCAGTGGTCCGACGCCGAGGCCGGGCTGCGCGAGATGCGCCGCGTCACCCGCGGCCCCGTCGCCGTACTGACCTGTGACCCCGCGCGCGTACGCGACTTCTGGCTCTACGAGTACGCCCCCGACGTCCTGGAGACCGAGGCCCGCCGCTATCCGCCGCTGCACCGGCTCACGGCCGCGCTCGGCGGCCGCACCACCGTCCGGACCGTGCCCATCCCGCTGGACTGCACCGACGGCTTCAACGAGGCGTACTACGGCCGCCCCGAACTCCTCCTCGACCCGGCGGCCCGCCAGGCCTGCTCGGCCTGGAGCTTCGTCGACGACCGCGCACGCCAGGACTTCGACACCTCGCTGCGCCGCGCCCTCGGCTCGGGCGCCTGGGACGAGGCGTTCGGCCACCTCCGCAACCGGCCGCAGTACGACGGATCGCTCGTGCTGCTGCGCGCCGAGCCCGACGGAGAAACGTCGGCCGCCGATGTCGAGAACACGCGAGCGGCTCCGTCTCCGAGGTGAACGCGACCAGAATGTACGAGCGGGCGGTCGAACTGGCCGGGGAGCTGTCCGCGGCCCCGGGCGCGGGCGGGAAGCCGATCCACGAGTGGCTCGGACTGCGCCCGTTCCTGACCTCGGCGCCCACGGGCCCGGCTCAACACCCGGCGGCGCCGTTGACGCGTCCACCCTCCGGGCCCGGCCGCCCGCCCTACAATGCAGCCACCACGTCGTTGACCTGGGGTTTCGCTGCTCCCTCGCGTGACCTGGCACAGAACCGGAGGGGTTGAAAGAACGCTTGAGATCCGCTATCCACGCTGACCGCGAACCGCGAACCGCGAACCGTGTAACCAGCGCTGAGCGCGAGGGGGTTCGGGGTGGCCGCGCGGTCCGCTGACCTTCCGTTCCTGCGAGCGCCGGTCGGGCGCGACGCCCACCGCTGGAGCACCTTCCCCGGCGAACGCACGCTGGTCGTCGCCGCCCGTACCCTCACCTCGACCATCCGCGTCCTCGAAGTGCTGCCCGCCGTGCTGCGCGGGGACCCCCGGGTGACGGTGGTCTTCACGCACGACCCCACCTCCGCCTTCAGCGACGGCTCGCTCGATCTGCTCCACGACGCAGGCTGCCGCGTCATGCCGTGGGACCAACTGCCGCACATCACCCCGGACCTGATCCTCACCGCGAGCGAGAACATCGAGGTGCCGGAGGGCGACTGCCCGGTCCTCGTCCTCCCGCACGGCGTCGGATTCCAGAAGTACGTGCCGGACTCCCGCTCCCCGCACAGCCGTCTGTCGGGCGTGGTGCCCGACGCGCTCCTCGAAGCGGGCCGGGCCTGGACGGCCGTGTCGCATCCGGAACAGGAGCGGCAGCTGCTCGCCGCGCACCCGAAGAGCGCGGGGCGCACCCTGCTCGTCGGCGACCCCTGCCTCGACGAACTGCTCGTCAGCACGGACCGGCGCCCCGACTACCGGCGGGCGCTCGGCGTCGCGGACCACCAGCGCCTGGTCCTCGTCAGCTCGACGTGGGGGCCGACCTCGCTCATCGGCCGGAGCCCCGGCCTGCCCGCGCGTCTCCTCGCCGGCCTGCCCTGGGACGCGTACCGCGTGGCCCTGGTCCTGCACCCCAACGTGTGGTCCGCCCACGGCGCCTGGTCCGTCCGCACGCTCCAGGCCGCCGCGCTCGACGCAGGTCTGCTCCTGATGCCGCCGGTGCACGACTGGCGTCCCGCGCTGGTGGCCGCCGACGTGGTCGTCGGCGACCACGGTTCGGTGACGCTGTACGGCGGGGCGCTCGGCAAGCCCCTGGCCCTCGCCGCGTACGGGGAGGACGCGGTGCCCGGCACGGCGGGGGCCGAACTGGCCCGGCTCGCGCCCCGGTTCGACCCCGAGGGCCCTCCGCTGCGCCAGATCGAGGACGTCGTACGGGCTCATGCG
Source organism: Streptomyces sp. NPDC059002 (assembly GCF_042740435.1). NCBI lineage: Bacteria > Bacillati > Actinomycetota > Actinomycetes > Kitasatosporales > Streptomycetaceae > Streptomyces > Streptomyces sp. NPDC059002. The sequence goes on from NZ_JBHYJI010000031.1 coordinate 56,441, forward strand.
CGCGAGCCCGAGCGGTACGCGCCGGTGGCGGGCCGCGCCTTCGACGAGCCGGGCACCGCGCTCGCCCGGCTGCGCACGGCCCTGTACGACCTGCTGGGTCTGGCGCCGCCGACGGCCGTGGAGCCGTCCCCGCTGATGCTCGCCGCACCGGAGGACCCGGCCAGGCCCGTCACCTCCTGGGTGGTCGACACCTGCCTCGACGCCGAGGGTCCGGAAGGGACGACCGTGTCCGTCCGCCGGATCCCCGCCGCCGTCAGCGACACCGCCTCCGCCTCCACCTCCGCCGAACAGGACGAGCGGGCCGGGCACTTCTCGCACCGCGCGGTCCTTCCCGACCGGGAACGGGACCGGCGCCTGACCGAGAGCGCGTCGGTCCTGCTCGGGTCGTCGCCCGCGCCGACGGCGGCCGCGGCCCGTGACTGGGTGCGGGACGCGCTCGGCCGGTGGCCGGGAAGCCTGCTGGCCGCGACGGCGCTGGCCTCCGGCGGGTGTCTGGTGGCCCTGCGCGACGGGCGGACCGTGCGGGTGCCCGCCGGTGACGTGACCGTCGATCCGGGGCTCGTCGCCGCCGCCGTCTACTCCCGGCTGCGGACCGGCGGGCCGCCGGACGACGGCGCGGTGGACCTGCGGATCGGCGACACGCGCGCCCGGGTCCTGCTGCTCCCAAGTGCCGCACTACACAGTCCTTCTTGATCGCACTACGGTGGTCGACGACACGCGAGGTGCGGCTGATGCGGCAGCTCGGCCGGTACGTGAAGGGGGCCTGGTGGCAGTCGAGGTGGCGGCGATCGCCGCGTCGGGGGCGACGAGCACCCTGGTCGGGCTCGCGGTCACCGAGGCGTGGACGCGCACCCGGGCCCGCCTCACCCGCCTGTTCAGCAGGCGGCAGGGCGAGGCGGCACCCGGCGACGAGCAGCTCAGGGCCGCCGTGGACGAGGTGGCGACCGCGCTCCGGTCGGACGACCCGCACGCCTTGGGGGATGCCACCGACCGGTTCCGGCGCAGGCTGCGCCACTCGCTGCGGGAGGAGTCCGAGACCGCGCGTGAACTGGTGTCGCTGCTCAGCGAGTTGCAGCCGGAGGGCGAGGAGGAGACCGCACCGGTGGCGGCCGCTCCGGCCGGTCCCGACGGGATCTCGTACCACGTGCCGCCCGCCCTGCGCCCCGCAGGACCGCCGTCGGAAGTCCCCGCCCTGCGCACCCGCTTCATCAACCGCTCCGCGGAACTCACCGATCTGGCCGGCTCATCGGCGTACGGCACCACCGCCTCGCATGTCGACGTCCGGGTGCTCGCAGGGCCGCCCGGCGTCGGCAAGTCGGCGCTCGCCAGGCACTGGGCGCACACCATGCACGAGCGTTTCCCCGGCGGGCGGCTCTATGTCGACTTCGCGGAGCTGCGCAACCGTGCGGGCGCGGGCGCCGACGTCACGGACGCCGTCGGCCACTGTCTGCGGTCGCTCGGCGTCGACGACACGCTGCTGCCGCCGTCCCTGGCCGAACGGACCGCGCTCTTCCGCAGCCGGACGTCCGCGCTGCGGGTGCTGCTCGTCCTGGACGACGTGACCTCGCCCGCGCAGGTGCGGGCGCTGATCCCGCAGGGGCCCGGCAGCACCGTGCTCGCCACGAGCACCGCGAGGCTCGGCGAACTCTCCCTCGACGGAGCCCGGCCGCTGCGCCTCGCGCCCCTCGCACCGGAGGCCGCGCTGCTCCTGCTGGCCGACCGGTGCGGCGACGAGCGGATCGCCGCGGACCCGGAGGCGGCGCGACGCGTGGCCGAGCTGTGCTCCGGGCTGCCGATCGCCCTGCAGGTCGCCGCGGCCCGCCTGCTGAATGAACGTCACCTCACCACGGCCGCGCTCGCGGCCGAACTGGCCGACGAGCAGCGCAGGTTGGCCGCCCTGAGCGTGTCGGGAGAGTCCCCGGTGTCCACCGTCCTCGACTCCTCCTACCGGCAGCTCTCGCCGGAACTGGCCCACGGCTACCGCCTCCTCGGCCTGATCCCGGGCCACACCTTCGACACGGCGACGGCCGCGGCCGCGCTGGGCTCCGGCATCGCGGACGCCCAGCTGCTCCTCGACGTCCTGGAGGACATGAGCCTCCTGGAGGTCACGGAGGACCGCCGTCACCGGTTCCACGGCCTGGTCCGCGTCCACGCCCGTGACCGTGCGGCGGCCGAGGAGCCCCCGGACGCCGAACTCTCGGTCGTACGAGGGGTGTTGACGCACCTTCTGACCCTCACGGCGTTCGCCGACCGCTCGGTGCGCGCCGACCGGACGCGTGTCGTCGACATCGGCCCGCTCCTCGCCGGGCGGCGGGATCCGTTCGCGGCGCCCGACGGCCCCGCGCCGCTGGACTGGCTGGAGGCCGAGCGGGCCAACATCATGGCGGTGCTGCGCGCCGCCGGTGCGCACCGCCTCCACACGCAGGGGTGGCAGCTCGCGGAGTGCTTCACCGTGCTGTTCCTGCACCACCGGCACCTCGGCGACTGGCGGGAGTCCCTGGAGCTGGGGGCCGGGTACGCGCAGGCCGCCGTCGCCCCCGCGGCCGAGGCACGGCTGCGCAGCCTGCTCTCCCGGCCGCTCATGGACCTCGGCGAACACGAGGCGGCGGAGCGGGAGTTGACGTCGGCGCTGGCCTGCGCCGAGGTCTCCGGCGACGTGGTGCTGCTCGCGTCCGCGCTGGAGTTCTCCGGCCGGTACTGGGACCGGTCCGACCCGGCCCGCGCGATCGCCGCGTACCGGCGCTCCATGGAGCTGAACGCGCGGGGCGGCGAACCGCGCGGAGCCGCCATCGCCGCCTTCTTCCTCGGCCGCGCCCAGGCCGCGGGCGGCGATCCCACGCGCGCGCTCGACACCCTGCGGCAGGCCCGCACGGACTTCCTGGCACTCGCCGACCCCGACCACCGCATGGCGGCGCGTGCCACCGCCGCGCTCGGCAGGACCCTGGACCTGCTGGGCCGCACCGACGAGGCCGTACCCGCCCTCAGGGAGGCCGCGGGGGCGCTCCATGAGCGTGAGGCGTACGCGTACGAAGCCGAGTGCCTGCTCGACCTGGCGTCCATCGCCGAACGCCCCGGCGCCGACCGGTCCCGGCTGCGCGACGATCTGGCCAGGGCGCTGGCCATCCACGAAGAAATGGGCAGTCCGCTCGCCGCGGAACTGCGGGAGCGGGTGCTCGGGGCGGAGACGTCCTAGCCGGAATCCCCGGACATCTCGCGCAGGTCGCATTTTTCGGCTAATGCCGCTGATATCGCCAAATCTCGTGGCATTCCCGGAATGCGCGGCCGGAGGAAGCGGGAGATACTTCCCAGGACCATCCGCGATGCCCGAAAGAGGCAGTCATGGACGATGACCTTCCGCTCCTCGACCTCTTCCTCACCATGCTGTGGTTCTTCCTCTGGATCATGTGGCTGTTCCTGCTGTTCCGGGTCGTCATGGACATCTTCCGCGACGACGAACTCGGCGGCTGGGGCAAGGCGGGCTGGCTCGTCTTCTGCATCGTCCTGCCCTATCTCGGGGTGCTCGTCTATGTCATCGCGCGCGGTCGTGGAATGGGCAAACGCGATGTGAAGCAGGCCCAGCAGAGCGAGGCGGCGTTCCAGGAATACATCCGCAAGGCGGCCGCGGGCGGCAGCGGCGGAACCGGCGGGTCCAGCGGCACCGACGAATTGGCGAGACTCGCCGAGCTGCATGATTCGGGCGCGCTCACCGACGAGGAATTCTCCCAGGCGAAGACCAAACTGCTCGCCTGAGGCCGCGCCCCGGTTTGGCCGGATCGGGGCGGTTGATGCCCCTGTGCGGAACCGGGAACGACGCACGGGTGGATCGCGCTGTGGACGGGGTACCGCTTCCCTCGACAGGTGAACGGACCATACTGGTCGGGCCCCGACCACCCACAGAACGAATCCATGGCCAAAAACAGCACCTCAACGACCACCGTCCCCGACACCGCGTGGCTCGGGCGCGGGCGCCACCTCGGGCCCGAGCCCGAGCAGGACGTCCGGCGCAACCTGATCGCCCTCAAGGCGGCCGGGGTGCTGGACGACTTCCTGGAGCTCGACCCCGTCGAGGCCGCCCGCTCCACCGTCCTGCACCCGCGGGACGAGTCCGCCGACCCCGGCCCCTCGGCCCGCCGCCTCTTCGAGGCCCGCTGGCAGGTGGCCGACGACGTCACGGTGCGCGCGCAGCTGACGACGTACGACCCGGAGTCCCGCCGCAAGGACGGCGACGGCGTCATCTGGGTGCTCGCCGCCGAGGCGGAGCTGCCCTGGGACCTGGAGTGGCCGTCGCCCGCCACCATGTTCTGGCCGGACAGCGAGCGGGTCCCCTGGGACCACGACACGGTGCGGGGCGTGCGCCTGCGGACGACGAACCACCTGCCCAAGGACGACGACGAGCTGCGCCACCGGCTGCGCGACTGCACCCGGCAGAGCTGGTCCCTCCACGTCGTGGTGCACGAGGCGATGACGCCGGACGCGGCGGGGCAGCAGCCCGTCTCCACCTTCCTGCCGCCGGGCCTGCGGCACCGGGTGGTCGAGCACCGGGGCACGCCGGAGCAGGCGCAGATCGCCGACTTCGCGATGAAGCGGGAGCTGGGCGTACGGATGCCGCGCGGCGGCGGTGTCGTGCTGCCCGTGTCGCCGCAGGGGCCGGAGTACGACGCGGAGCGCTTCACAGTGCGCAGCGTCTTCCTCGACGGCTCGGAGCCGACCGAACTCCTCGACAGGATCATGGAGTTCGCCGCGCTGCCGAGGCCGCTTCCCGCCGACGCCGAGCGGGCCCTGACCCGGCTGCGTCAGGGCTGGCATCTGCTCACCCCCGACGAGGAGCTGGTGCACGCCCAGGGCATGGTCACCAAGTACGCCGAGGCGCTCGACGCCATGACGAAGTCCTGCGACCTGTACCGGGAGGCGGCCGAGGCGGCGCAGGCCGCACTGGCGGAGGCGACCGGGGGCGACGGCACGGTCCGGCCGGCCGCGCCGGGGCACGTCAAGGCGGACGGCTCGCCACTGAGCGGCTTCACGAAGGCGTTCGGCCGGTTCCGGAACCCGAACAAGTAGCTTCCGGAACCTTCCGCACGGTCCTGGCGCTCGGCGGTGCGGCCTGTTCCGCCGCCGTCAGGGCGCGCAGACCCCGTCCGGCAGTTCGCCGGGCAGGATGCTGCGTTCGTCCGTCGTGAAGTCGCGGCCGACGACGGAACAGAGGTGGCGTTTCCAGCGGGCGGGGTCCAGGCGGAGCAGGTCCATCCGGCCGCCCTCCTCGGGCACGTGGAGCAGCGCGGTGCCGTCGTCGCTCGCCGCCAGGAAGCCCTGTGTGTCCTCGAATTCGTACGACTCCTGGTACGTGGGGTCGCCCGCCTTGAGGAAGCGTATGGAGCTGTTGTTCGCGACGAAGAAGCCGGTCTTCCCGAAGCCGCCCGCGGTCCATCGGTCGGCATTCAGCGGGCCGAGCGGTCCCCCGACCCGCTTCGCGGGCCGCCCGGGCGGCACCGACCACAGCTCCACCATGCTGCCCACGGTGAGCGCGGCAGCGTAGCGCTCGTCCTTGAGGAAGAAGGCCGTGTTGAGATCGTCGCCGAGTTGCACGCGAAGTCGCTTGTCCTCCTTGCCCGTTCGCAGGTTCACGGCGTGCAGGTACGGTTCCCCGTGCACCGTGACCACCACATGACCGGGTTCCCGATGCCGGCCGACGAGGTAGATGGGCTGTGCTTGCCGGGTGAGGTGGAGCGCCTTCAGGTCGATCGGCCGTGAGAGCCGTTCGCCCGTGCGGGCGTCCCATTGCTCGACGCGGGTGCCGGAGGTCGTGACGAGCCGGTGGTCGTCGAGGAAGCGGTAGTTGAGATCGGGCACACCGTCCGGCCTCGTGGGCGGCATCGCCGTGCGGAACTCGGCCACTTTGCGCAGCGAGGGCAGCGCGCGGACCGTGATCCGGTTCCGGTCCGAGACGTCCGCCATCAGCGTCCCCGCGCCGTTGACCTCAAGCAGCTGTTTGGCGTGCGGGGGAACGGTGGAACTGCTCCTGCGCACTTCGGCGAGGGTCCGCCCGTCGCCCTCCGTCTCGGCAACCCGCAGGCTGTCGGCGTGTTCGCCCTCGCGGACGACCATGGTGCTGCCGTCGCCGATGAGTTTCGGGGGGCTGAAGGCGGTGCCGTCGTCGTCCAGCTGCATCGTCCACCCGGTCACCGCGTGCTCGTCCCTGCCGATCAGGACGGGATGGTCCGGCGTACCGAGCAGGGGAAAGGGCCCGACCTGCTGAAGGGCGTCGGGGCCGAAGAACAGCCGGGGCTTCCTGTCCTGCCGGACGGGGACCAGGCGCCATCCGCCGCTCGTGCCGGGCACCGCGAAGTTCTCGCCCCGCCGGTCGACGACGGGGGCCGAGCAGAGCGTGTCCTTGCCCTGCTCGTAGGTCCTCAGCACCTTCCCTGCCGCGACGTCGACGGCGCGGTAGCGGGCCCCTTTCGACCCCTTGCCGAAGCCGTCGTGCCGGCAGACGACCAGCACGCCGCCGTCGGCCGAGACCGTGGAGCCGAGTCCGCCCACGTCGTCGGCCAGTTCACGCATCCTGCCGGTGCGCAGGTCGACGGCGACGGCCGATTGCCTCTCCGCCGCGGTGTCGCGTACGGAGACGAACGTGTTCGCGTCCGGACCGGACCACACCTCCGTGAGCCCGGTCACCCGCTTCGGCAGCATCCGGGACTCTCCCGTCCGCAGGTCCCACACCCGCCCCGGGTGCTTCGCGTCCGCCGCCGACACGCCGACGAGGCGCTGTCCGTCGGGAGAGAACGCCATGACCTGGGCACCCAGCTGGGCCGCGTCCGACGCGCTGTCCGTGAGCCGATCGTCGAGCCGGTGGGCCCGTCCCACCAGCCGCTCCCCCGCCGGCGTCACCGCACGCCACGTCACCGCGGAATCCGAGTCGCGCAGGTAGGCGATCCGCCGCCCGTCCCGACTGACCACGGGAGCCCGCACGTTGACGCCGAGGCGCAACTGCTCCTGTCTGACCCGGCCGTTCGCCGTGCGCAGGAAGAGGGTCGCGCGGCCGCTCTTGGTCGTCACCAGCGTCACACGGCCGTCCGCGCTCATGGCCGCGTCCTTGATCTCCCCTTCCGCGCCGGTCAGCGACCACGCCATGTCCCGCATCTCTTCGTTCCTGCGCATGAGCGCGCTCCGGGCCTCCTGCGTCGGCGAGATCTCGTACGCGGCGACCGCGGCCAGGGCGGCCTGCCCGGGGTTGGTGTTCGTCAACTCGTCGGACTGGACGGCCAGGGTGCGTGAGCGCCCCTCCGCCTCGCGGTCCGCGCGCGCCCGCGACTCCTGGTGCAGGAACGTGCCGAGCCCCGCGATCAGCGCGAGGACCAGGGCGACGGAGATCCATCCGGCCCGCGCCCCGAGCCGCCGCACCCGCCGCCGCCTGCGGGCCAGGGCGAGGAACTCCCGCTGCTCCTCGTCCAGTTCCTCCTCGCGGCCCGCGAGCCGACCGGTCAGCGCGGCGAGCGGCAGCGGCCCCGGGAGCAGCGCGGCGGATCGCCCGGCCTTCGCCCACCGCTCGCGGTCGTGGTCCAACTCGGCGCGCGCCGCGAGGAATTCGGCGTCGGCGGCCACCTGGTCCCTGAGCGTGGGCCAGTGCGTGATCAGCGCCTCGTGCGCCAACTCGGCGCGCTCCGGGCCCCCTTCGCCCCCGTCGAGGACCAGCAGGCGCCGGCCGCCGAGCGCCTCGGCGAGCCGCCAGCACTCCTCGCCCGCCTCGTCCCGCGTCAGCACGCGCCGCAGCGGCGCGTCGCCGCCCGGCAGCACCCGTACGAGGCCCGTCAGGAGCCGCCGCGCCGCCACCTCGTCGCCGGGCCCGACGCACTCCTGCCACGCGTCGTGGGCGTGCCGCCCCAGCGCGCCGGGCACGCGGCCGATCTCGTCGTAGATCTCCTCGCGCAGCCGTCCGGCGTACCGCCGCTCCCACAACTGTTCAAGGACGAAGCCGAGGAGGGGAAGATTGCCGGGCGCGCCGCCCACGTCGTCCAGGATGCGCAGGTCGAGCCCCGGGTCGTAGCCGACGGTCGGGACGCGCCCGAGCGGTGCCGTGATCACCGTGTGCAGCTGGTCGCGCGACATCGCCGCGAGCGGGTACGTCGTCCCGCCGCTCAGCACCGGGCCGAGGCGCGGGTGCCTGAGCGCGGTGTCCAGGAAGTCGGCGCGCAGGGTGACCAGCACCCGCAGATCGGGCTGCCGCCGCTCGGGGAACAGCAGCTCCACGGTCTCGGCGATCTCGGGGGCGTCGGCGAGTTCGTCCTTCGGGCGGTTCAGGAGCGCCTCGGCCTGGTCGAGCACGACGAGCAGGCGGGCCGTCCTGCGCCCGGTGGCCCGCTGGAAGGCGGCCCCCAACCCCAACTCCCGTAACCACACCTCCACTTGGTCGGCGCTGTCCGCCCGCGCGGGGCCGTACCGTCCCGACCTCACCCGTTCGTACAGCTCCGTCGCGAGGGCCGTAGTCGGGGAGTCGAGGTGTCCGCAGTCGAGGACGAGGACCTCGTAGCCGTCCTCGCGCATCCGCGGCACCACACCGGCGAGCGCGACGGACGACTTGCCGCAGCCCGAAGGCCCGCACACCGTCACGCCCGGGAGGTCGCCGCGCAGGGCCGCGACGACGCCCGCCACGTCCTCGTCGCGGCCGAAGAAGTCCTCCGCGTCGTCCTCCTGGAAGGCCGCGAGGCCGCGGAACGGCGAGGCGGCCTCGAAGACGGCGGCCAGTTCGGGAAGGTCCGCCACCAGCCTGCTCGTCCGCACCACGAACGCCTGCTGCGCCTCGTGCACGGGCTCGGCCGCCACCAGCAGGCCGACCGCGGCGCCGCGCGTGTCGTCCCAGACGGGGCTGCCGCTGAAGCCGCGCTTGACGTGCGCGGCGGCTCCGTCGGCCCGGGACAGCTGCACCCAGCCGCGCCCGGTGCGCCCCCGAAGCCGCCCGACGTGCCAGATTCCGTCCGGGTGGTCGTCGGTGAACCCCACGGTGCGCGCCTCGTCGTCCCACACGCTCTCGGGCTCCGCCATGGGCAGCGGGCGCGCCCCGGGGAGCGCCTCGCGCAGCCTCAGCAGGGCCACGTCCCCGCTCTGGTCGTCGCCGACCGGCACCCAGCGCAGGACCTCGGCCGCCCCTTGCCCCGCGCCTTCGCCGCTTCCCGCGCCGTCGGCGAGGGGCAGGTCCACGGCGACCTCGGCCCCGGTCTCCACGACGCCGTCGCGCGGCAGGTCGAGGGCGTCGGACACCACATGGGCGCAGGTGATCACCAGATCCGGCGCGACGAGAAAGCCCGCGCCGCCGATCGCTCCGTCGCTGCCGCCGATCCGTACGACGGCCGAGGCCAGGACCGACTCGGGAGAGGACGCCGCGTGCCGCAGGCCCGTTCGGCCCCCGCCCGTCACTGGGGCGCCCGGTCGTCGCGACGGTTCCAGGTCATGCTGACGGAGAAGTTCGCGGCCGCCGACGTACCGGCGATGACGACCTTGGCGTCCGCGGAGAGGGAGACGCCGAACTGCACCGTGGCCTCGTCCGGCGGACGCCCCATCTCGCGGCAGCGTGCGACGAAGGTGTCCGCGACGGGGCGTACGACATCCATCACCTGCGCGAGCGACTGCTCGGCCCGCGCCACGGTGCGGCCGCCCCTGCCGACCCGCACCAGGCTCTCGTCGACCTCGGCGACCTGGACCCTGACGACGTCCTCACCGTCCCCCAAGGGCACTTCGACGATGTGCAGGGACCCGCGCTCGGTGGGCGACATGGCGCTCCTTGCGTATGAGGGAGATCACAAGAAAAGTTCCCATGGGCAAGGCAACCGATCAATAGTCCCGCAGGTCACTTATGCGCCCCCCGCTCTCCATCTCCCCAAAGGGGTTACATGAAGCTCCACCGTGCCCTGTCGACGGCCGTCGCCGTCGCCGCCATCGGGTCCGTCTCCCTGCTCACATCGCCCGCGGCGTACGCGAGCGACGCCACGCCGTCGCCGACGTACACCCGCCCGGCCTTCTGCTCGGGCATACCCGACGAGGACCGCGGGAAGACGGGGCTGCGCGGGCTGCCGAGCGAGATCGTCGCGGGCTCCGGGTGGCACGAGTACACCTACCGCGTCACCAACGTCTCCACGGTCAAGCTGATGGAGACCGACCTGTCGTTCTACCTCGGCACCGCCGACCCGAAGATCGACGACGTCTCCGAACTCGCCGTCACCGTCGAGTGGTTCAACCCGAAGAGCGGCGCCTGGCAGGCCGTCGAGGGCGGGAACTCGGAGTGGAACGACAACGAGGACTTCGCCACCGTCGGCAGCATCGCGCCCGGCGCGTACGCGGACAGCAAGCTGCGCATGAAGATCGGGAAGGAAGCCAAGGCGGGCACGGGCTACTTCTTCACCACGGGCCACTCGTACGGCGAGGACGGCCAGTGCGGATTCGACAAGATCAGCCAGTTCGACTTCACCGTGCTGCCCGCGGGCAGTGAGCCCGGCAAGGTCGACGACGCCAAGGGCAGGCCCGGCGCCAAGAAGGACCAGGACGCGCTGGCCAAGGAGCGGGCCAAGAACGGCGACACCCCGCAGGGCGGCCGCTCCGAGGTGCGCACCGAGGCCCGTGTCGCCGACGGCGACCTCGCCGAGACCGGCTCGTCGAGCGCGCTGCCGGTCATGGCCGCCGCCGGTGGCGCCGCGGTCGTCGCGGGCGCCGCGGCCGTCTTCGTCGTACGGCGCCGCAAGGCATCGGCGGGCGAGTAGCGGGAGCGCTCACACGCGAGGAAGGCCCCCACCGGAACCCGGCGGGGGCCTTCCTGCTCGCTCCCCGCCAACTCTCCTCCGCCCAGGCCCAGTTCTGGCTACCGTTGTCCCTCATGGAATGTCAGCACAACGCCGGACGTGTGCGGATCCACGTCGGCGCGTACGGCGCCGACGGCGAGGAGAGGACCACGCTCGATCTCTACGCGTGGCTGAGGCACACCGCCGACGTCCGGGAGCACGCGGACATCAGTCTCCGCCCCGCACAGCAGGACGACGCGGAGACCATGGGCGCCGCCGACGTCATCGACATGGTCCTGAACCACGGCTTCGCCGCCCTCAACCTGGCGCTCGCGTACGCCGCCTGGCGCACCGCCCGCCCCGCGGCGCCCTCGGTGACACTGACGACGGGGCGCGGCTCCGTCACGGTCCACGGCGCGTCCGACGAGGACATCCGCCGCATCGTGACGGCACTCCACGACACCGTACCCGCGCCGGACGATCCCGGCGGCCCGCCCGGCGCGGGCCCCGGCGCGGACCCCGGCGACCCTGAAACGCCCGGCACCCGGCAGCCGGGCGCCCGATGAACTCACCCTTTCCCGACCCCGCCCGGTCCCGTGCCGTACTGATCGGCGTGGCCGCCTACGAGAAGCTGCCGGATCTGCCCTCGGTCGACAACAACGTGAGCAAGCTGAAGGAGCTGCTCATGGACGACGACCTGTGGGGCCTGCCCGAGGAACACTGCGTCGCGCTGTCCGGACCCAAGGCCGTCTCCGCCCCTTCGGTCATGCAGACGCTGCACACGATGGCCGAAGAGGCGACGGACGCCTTCCTCGTGTACTTCGCCGGGCACGGGCTCTCCCCGCTCAAGTTCGGCCTGCACCTGGCCCTGCCCGGCGCCGACACCGAACGCCTCTACAACGCACTGGACTTCAACCACATCCGGCACACCCTGATGGAGGTGTGCACCGCCCGGCAGCGCCTCGTCATCCTGGACTGCTGCTACGCCGGGCGGGTGTTCGGGGACCACCTCGGCCCGACGAACGAGGAACTGGCCGACCTGGCGGGGATCAAGGGGACGTACCTGCTGACGGCGGCGTCGGCGACGGCCCGTGCGCTGGCCCCGAAGGGCGAGCCGTACACGGCGTTCACCGGCGAGGTCATCAAGGCACTCGACGAAGGCATCCCGGACGGCCCCGACCTGCTCGACACGGACGCCTTCTTCCGGCACGTACGCCGCGAGCTGATCGCCAAGGGGCGGCCCGAACCCCAGCAGCGCGCCGACCACTTCGGGCACCGCATCGTCCTCGCGCACAACCGCTGGGACCAGCCGGTGGGCCCGGAAGCCGCCGCGTACGCGCAGGCCCTGAGAGAGGCCGTCCGGCCCCTGCTGGACGACGACGGCGGCACGGCCGGTCTCGGCCGCGCGCTCGCATTGCCCCCTGCCCAGGTCAAGCGCTACCTCAAGGGCGGGCGCATCGCCCCCAAGGACGTGCTCGACGCGCTGGCGGACTTCGTCGACGCATCCGGAAGACCGCTCCCCGCCGGGGAACCGGACCGCCTGCACACCCTCCGCCGCGCCGCCCAGCGCGCGAGCAAGGACACGGACACCCAACTGCTCTACTGGCGGGAGGAGGCGGACCGGCTCAAGACCGAACTGTCCGACCTCACCCAGGAACTGGACGAATCCGCCGCCCTGAAGGACCGCGACCGGCTGCTGCGCCAGCTCGAACACGCCCGCCGGTACATCAAGCTCACCGAGGGCGAACTGACCGCCGAACGGGAGACCGTCCATCAACTGCGGCGCGAGGTCGCCGTGTTGCGCGTGCAGGCGCGCAGGCTGCTGACTCCGGAGCCCACGGCTCAGGCCGTGGTGACGGATGAGGGGCCTGTCGAGGGGCAGGCCGAGGTCCGGGCGGAAGGACGGGCCGAGGGGCGCGCCGAGAGCGGTGACCATGCGGTCGTCACCCTCGCGATGGATCCGGGGCCGTCCACGACGTCCGAGACCGGTGCGGACACGGACACGGATGCCGGTGCCGATGCCGACGCGGGCTCCGAGTCCGGCTCGGGCTCCGGCGACGAGACCGACGACGATGACGACACCGACGGCGACGCCGAGACGGCCCCCGCCCTCTACCCGCAGGACCCGCTCGGCATCGGCTGCCTCATCGGCCTGCTGTGTCTGCCCGTGGCGATCTACCTGGTCGTCGGCCTGTTCATCAGCCTCGGCACCGTCGGCCTCGAACCCTCCGGCGGCCGCAGACCCACCGCGGCGGGCAACGCGTACACGTGGGACGTGGCCGGTCGGGTGGAGAGCGTGTTCGCACCGGAAGAGAACATCCCGACCGACCGTCTGCAGGGCACGCTGCGTCTGATGGCGGGCAGCGACTGCGGGGGCAAGCCCGTCGAAGTCGCATGGGAGATCGCGCTCGACGGCCGCCGCTTCAAGCAGGGGACGGTGCGGGACGACGGCGGGTCCGGCTCGGGCACGCAGGTCGCGACCGGCTTCCTCCTCAAGTCCAGCGTGGACACGGTGACGTTGAGCGTCGATCCGACCGGGGCCGCCGGTACGTGCGACAGGTACACCCTCGTATGGGAGAAACCGGCCCTGTCCAAGCGATACGACCCGTTCTATGCCTTCTGACGAAGGCGAAGTCGAAAGCGACGTCGAAGGCGAAGGCGAACGTGGCAAGGCGCGGCACACCGGCCTGATCGTCATCCTCGCGATCGTGGTCCTGGTCGTCGGCATGTCCCTGACGGTCGCCGCGACGAACCCCCTCTATCTGACCCGCCCCCTCGACGGGGCGCCGCCCGTCTTCCGCACGGAGACGGGCGGCGGGCAGGGCGTGTCCGAGGACCGGTATCTCACCTGGGACGTACGCAAGCGTGCCGAGACCAGCTTCCGCCCCGACGGGATCGGCCGCGGCTTCGGTTTCGACGGCCGCGAACTGCGCGGCGAGCTGACCCTCTCCGTACCCGGCAACTGCACGGACCGGCGCGTCCGTTGGGAGATCCACGCGGACGGCGACCGCCTCGGCGGCGGCAGCACGCGGGGGCGGCACCGGTACGCGGCGAAGACCGACTTCTCCGTGGACGGCACTCCGGACGCCGTCACGATCACCCTGTCCTGGGACGGCGGCGACACGGCCTGCCCCTCCTTCGGCGCCGAGTGGAAGAACGCGCGGGTGGAGAGGTCGCCGATCGGCTAGGGCCTGGCCTGAGCCGCCGGACAAGCCTTAGGGCGCTTCGTCGTCCTTCTTCATCGCCTTGGCCTCGCTCTTGAGGATCCGCATCGACTTGCCCAGGGACCGGGCCGTGTCCGGCAGTTTCTTCGAGCCGAACAGCACGATGACGACGACCGCCACGACCAGCAGGTGCCACGGCTCCAGTGCGTTGCGGAGCAACCCACCCACCTCTTCTCCATCTCGCCCGGAATGCTTGCTACATTGCGCAACTGTACAACTAAGGGGGTGGGGCCGGTCGCCCCCCTCCGCGCGAGCGATTCGAATGAGGGCGCACTCATGACGACCAGCCGGCAGGAGACCCCACCGCGCCGCAGGCGGAAGGCCCCACCGACCCGCCACGGACACCGACGCGGCAGCGGCAGCGGCAGCGGGAAGCGTCGTGGGCGTCTGCGTCTCGTGCTCGCCGTCGTCCTGTCCCTGCTCGTCCTCGCCCTCGCCGGCGGGGGATGGATCTATCTGCGGCTCTCCGGGAACATCGAGACGTTCGACGCCGACGGCCTGGCCAAGAACCGTCCGGACGCCGCCGCGTCCAAGGGCGAGAACGTCCTGGTGATCGGCTCCGACGCGCGCACCGGCGGCAACTCCGCGCTCGGCGGCGGGGACAAGGCGGACATCGGGCGCTCCGACACCGCGTTCCTGCTGCATGTGTACGCCGACCACCGGCATGCCGTCGCCGTCTCCATACCGCGCGACACCCTGGTGACGATCCCGTCGTGCAGGCTCCCGGACGGGAGCTGGACCCCCGAGCAACCCGACACGATGTTCAACGCCGCCTACTCCGTGGGCCAGACCGCCAAGGGCAATCCCGCCTGCACCCAGAACACGGTCGAGAAGCTGACCGGACTGCGCGTCGACCACACCGTCGTCATCGACTTCAAGGGCTTCGCCGCGCTCACCGACGTCGTCGGCGGCGTCGACGTATGCCTGCCGAAGGACGTCTACCAGGGCAACCTCGACCCGCACCGCACCACCCGCGGCAAGAAGTTGTTCACCAAGGGCGAGCAGAGCGTGTCGGGGCAGAAGGCCCTGGACTACGTACGCATCCGGCACGGCATCGGCGACGGCTCCGACATCGGCCGCATCAAGCGCCAGCAGGCGTTCGTCTCCAGCCTGTTGAAGAAGGTGAAGGAGGAGGGCTTCACCCCGACCAGGCTTCTCCCGCTCGCCGAGGCGGCCACCAAGTCCATGACCGTGGACCCCGGACTCGGCTCCGCCGACAAGCTGCTCTCGTTCGCGATGTCGCTCAAGGACATCGACCTGCACAACACCCGGTTCATCACGGTCCCTTGGCGGTACGAGGGGCAGCGCGTCGCCGTCGTACAGCCCGACGCCGACGCGCTCTGGTCGGCGCTCAAGGACGACCGGACCCTCGACGGCGCCGACACGGGCGGCAAGCAGCCCGTGTCCGGCAAGGGGATCAGCGTCGCCGTCCAGAACGGCACCAGCACCGACGGCCTCGCCGCGCGCGCCGCCGAGACCCTCAGGAAGCACGACTTCACCGTGACGGCCACGACGGACGCGGCGAGCAGGGACCACACCACCACGGAGGTCCAGTACGGGCCGGGACCCGGGCAGAAGAGCCGGGCCGAGACGCTCGCCACGCTCGTCCGCGGAGCCGAGCCGAAGCGTGTCGACGACCTGGAGTCCGGCGCGGGTCTCCGGCTCGTCCTCGGCAGCTCCTACCGGGGCGGCGCCCCCTCCGGCCTCTCCGAGCACACCCGCTCGGCCGACGACAACCCGTGCTCGGACCTCTCCTACGGATGACGGGCGCGGGTCCGGATGCCGACGAGCACGAAGGCGTACACCGCGAGGATCCCGGCGAGCACCCCGTAGTACGGCAGCGGCAGCGAGGTCAGGCCGAGCGGTCCGGCGAGCGGGGTGAGCGGCAGCAGGACACCGATCGCGGCGAGCGCCGCGGCGGCCGCGCGCAGGGGGCCCGGCGCGGGGCGCGGTCCGGTGCGCAGCAGCAGGATCACCAGGGCCTGGGCGAGCAGGTTCTCGGTGAACCAGCCCGAGTGGAAGGCGGGCTCGTCGCTCCACGCCCCCGCGGTGAGCGCGAGCGCGCCGAACGTGGCGAGGTCGGCGAGGGCGCCGAGCAGGCCGAAGCCGGTGATGAACCGCAGGAACGAGCGGGGGTGCAGGACGGTCGGGCGGCTCGTGGCGCCGGGGGCCGGACGGTCGTGGGCGAAGGCGAGCTGGGCCGCGTCGAAGCACAGGTTCTGCACGAGGACCTGGACGGGCAGCATCGGCAGGAACGGCAGGAGCAGCCCGGCGGCGAGCATCGCGATGACGTTGCCGAGGTTCGAGGAGAGCGTGATCCGCAGATACGTGGCGATGTTGCCGCTGCTGTGCCGCCCCGCGGCGATCGCGTGGCCGATCGCCGTGAGGTCCTTGTCGGCGAGGACCACGTCGGCGCTCTCGCGGGCGACCTCGACGCCGCCCCGCGGACAGATGCCGACGTCGGCGGCGCGCAGCGCGGGCAGGTCGTTGACGCCGTCGCCGAGGAATCCCGTGGTGTGCCCGTGCGCGCGCAGGGCCGCGGTGATCCGGGCCTTGTGCTCGGGGGTGCAGCGGGCGAACACCGTGGTGGCGTCCGCGAGTTCGGCGAGGCGTTCGTCGGTGAGCGCGTCGATGGAGTCGGCGCCGACCACGTCGCCCGGGTCGAGCCCCAGGTCGCGGCAGGCGCGGGCGGCGGTGGCCGGATGGTCGCCGGTGAGGACCTTGACGGTGACGCCGCGCTCCGCGAGGCCCGCCAGTGCGTGGTCCGCGCCGGGGGCGAGCGCGTCACGGAACGCGACGAGGCCGCGGAAGGTCAGGCCGCGCTCGGCGGCCGGGGTGTACTCCCCCGTGCGGGCCGCGCGCTCCGCGGTGGCGACGGCGATCACCCGCAGTCCGGCGGCGGCCTGCCGGGCGGCGCTCGCGAGCACGGCGGCGCGCTCGCCGTCGTCCGCCGCGCAGCGTTCGAGCACCGATTCGACGGCGCCCTTGACGATCAGGGTGTGCACGCCGAGCGTGCCGGGCTCGCGCACCACGGCGGTGGACACGCGGCGCCCGGGGGTGAAGGGCACCGCGGCCACGCCGTCGTACGCCATGGCCTCTTCGGGGTCCGCGGCGTCGAGGAGCGCCTCGTCGAGGGCGTCGGGGGCGGGCAGGTCGGCGAGCTGGAGGGTCCACCAGGCGTTCGCCGCCGCCCAGTTCAGCACCTCGGTCGACGCCCGTCCCGCGGCGTCGAAGGCACCGGCGACCTCGGGTCTGTCCTGGGTGAGCGTGCCGGTCTTGTCCACGCACAGCACGTCGACGGCGCCGAGGTCGTGCAGCGCGGGCAGCCGTCGGACGATCACTCCGTGGGCGCGGGCGAGCAGCGACGCGCCCCGGGCCAGGCAGGTGGTGACGATGACCGGCAGCATCTCCGGCGTCAGGCCGACGGCGACCGCCACGGCGAAGGGCAGCGTCTCCAGACCCCGGCCGCGCAGCGCCGCGTTGGCCATCAGGACCAGCGGCGGGGTGAGCAGCATGAAGCGGATGAGGACCCAGGAGATGCCGTGCACGGAGCGGTCGAACGCGGTGGAGGTGCGCGGTGCCCGCCGGGTGTGCGCGGCGGCGAAGCGGGTGTCCGCGCCGGTGGCGACGACCAGCGCGGCGGCGCTGCCGGAGGCGACGCTGCTGCCCTGGAAGCACAGGTGCGCCCGTCCGAACGCCCCGCCGCCGGGCGCCCCGCCGGGGTCCGGCACGTCGGACGCCTCCTTGGCGACGGGGGCGGATTCGCCGGTGAGCGCCGACTGGTCCACGGTGAGTCCGTGCGCGCGCAGCAGCCGTACGTCGGCGGGCACCAGGTCGCCGGGGCCGAGCCGGATGACGTCGCCCGGCACCAGTTCGTCGACGGGTGTCTCCCGGGTGCGGGGCGCGGCGTCGGCCGTGCCGCGGCGCTGCACGCTCGCGGTGCTGGCGACGAGTTTCCGCAGGTGGCGTACGGCGTTCTCGGCGCGGTACTCGCCGTGCGAGCGCAGTACGCAGCTGACCGCGACGAGCGTGAGGATCACACAGGCGGTGCCCCAGGAGGCGACGGCCGCGGAGACCAGGCCGAGCCCGAGCAGCACCGCGGTGAACGGGTCGCGCAGGCTGCGGACGAGACGGACGGGCCAGGGGACGGCGCGGTGGGTCGGCAGCGTGTTCGGGCCGTACCGGGCGAGGCGGTCCGTGGCGTCCTGTTCGGTCAGTCCGCGCGGGGTGGCGTCGAGGGACCGCAGCACCTGCAGCGGGGTGAGGTCGCCGGGGCTCCCGCCGGGCGGCCGGTCCTGCCGTGCCGGGCGCGGCGCCAGGCGCTCAGGCACCGGTCCCGCGCAGTCGGCGCACCGGCGTGGTGTCCTGCTCCGCGCGCTCGGTGAGCTGGCCGACCATGAGGCGGACGACGGTCACGATGTCCGGGTCGTCGACGTAGTACACCTGGCGGCGGCCTTCCCTGCGGGCCCGTACGAGGCCCGCGAGCTTCAGCTTCGACAGGTGCTGGCTGACGGCGGGCAGCGCGCCGCCGACCCGTTCGGCCAGGCCCGTCACATCGCTCTCGCCCTCGGCGAGGAGCCACACGATGTGCAGCCTGGCGGGGGCGGCGAGCATTCCGAACGCCTCGGCCGCCCGGCCGAGCACGTCGCTCGACGGGCCCTCCTGCCGCCCGGCTCCCCCGACCCGTGCCACCACTGTTCCGCTCCCGTCCCGCGCGGGCGGCCCGCGCGGCCGCCCGAAAGTACTGAAGGCCCAAGTCTAGGGCGCCGTGCGGGTGCGGCCGGGGCCTGGAGCGGGCGCGGAACCGGGCCTCGGCAGAACCCGTGATTCCGGTGGGCGGCGGCCGTCCGCGGGAGCGAAACAGCGAGGGGTTAGCATATGAGCGCCGCCTAGCTCGAAAGATAATCTCGTGACTGTCAATGACGACTCGTTCACCAACTGGAAGACCCGCGAGGAGATCGCGGAGTCGATGATCCCGCTCATCGGGAAGCTGCACCGGGAGCGGGACGTGACGATCCTGCTGCACAGCCGCTCCCTGGTGAACAAGTCGGTGGTCAGCATCCTCAAGACCCACCGGTTCGCCCGTCAGATAGCCGGTGAAGAGCTCTCCGTCACCGAGACGATGCCGTTCCTGAAGGCCCTCGCCGCCCTCGACCTCGGCCCGTCCCAGATCGACCTCGGCATGCTCGCCGCGACCTACAAGGCCGACGACCGCGGTCTGTCGGTCGAGGAGTTCACCGCCGGGGCCGTCGTCGGCGCCACGGGCGAGAACAAGATCGAGCGCTGCGCGCCGCGCGACGTCGTCCTCTACGGCTTCGGCCGCATCGGCCGCCTCGTCGCCCGGCTGCTCATCGAGAAGGCCGGCTCCGGCAACGGACTGCGGCTGCGCGCCGTCGTCGTCCGCAGGGGCGGTGAGCAGGACATCGTGAAGCGCGCCTCGCTGCTGCGCCGCGACTCCATCCACGGCCAGTTCCAGGGCACGATCACCGTCGACGAGGCGAACGACAAGATCATCGCCAATGGCAACGAGATCAAGGTGATCTACGCGAACGACCCGTCGGAGGTCGACTACACGGCGTACGGCATCAAGGACGCCATCCTCATCGACAACACCGGCAAGTGGCGCGACCGCGAGGGCCTCTCCACGCACCTGCGCCCCGGCATCGACAAGGTCGTCCTCACCGCGCCCGGCAAGGGCGACGTCCCGAACATCGTGCACGGCGTCAACCACGACACGATCAAGCCGGACGAGCAGATCCTGTCCTGCGCCTCCTGCACCACCAACGCGATCGTGCCGCCGCTGAAGGCGATGGCCGACGAGTACGGCGTGCTGCGCGGTCACGTGGAGACCGTCCACTCGTTCACCAACGACCAGAACCTGCTCGACAATTACCACAAGGCCGACCGCCGCGGCCGCTCCGCGCCGCTCAACATGGTGATCACCGAGACCGGTGCCGCGTCCGCCGTCGCCAAGGCGCTGCCCGACCTCAAGGCGCCGATCACCGGCAGCTCGATCCGCGTCCCCGTGCCGGACGTCTCGATCGCGATCCTCAGCCTGCGGCTCGGCCGCGAGACCACCCGCGACGAGGTCCTCGACTACCTCCGCGACGTGTCGCTGACCTCGCCGCTGAAGCGCCAGATCGACTTCACCAGCGCCCCCGACGCGGTCTCGAACGACTTCATCGGCTCGCGCCACGCCTCGATCGTCGACGCGGGCGCCACCAAGGTGGACGGCGACAACGCGATCCTCTACCTCTGGTACGACAACGAGTTCGGCTACTCGTGCCAGGTGATCCGCGTCGTGCAGCACGTCTCCGGCGTGGAGTACCCGACGTACCCGGCACCGGCGGTCTGATCCGCAGGAACGGTCCTGGCGCGCGCTCCTCGTTCGAGGGGCGCGCGCCGCGTATAGCCTGACCCGGACGCGTACGGGACTGCTCCCGTCGACTTCGCTGAGGGGTGGGGCTCGCACATGGGCGACTCGGATCGGGAACTGGTGCGGTCCATGCTGCGCGAGCAGCACCCCGACCTCGCGGACCTTGACCTGCGGCTCGTCGACGGCGGCTCGGACAACCAACTGTGGCGTCTGGGCGACGACTTGGCCGTACGTCTGCCGCGTACGCCACGCGCCCCGTCCCTGCTGCGCAACGAACACCAGTGGCTGCCCGCCCTCGCGCCGCGCCTGCCGCTGCCCGTGCCGGTTCCCTTACGGATCGGTGAGCCGACCGCGCGCTTCCCGATGCCGTGGACCGTCGCGGCCTGGGTGCCCGGCGAACCCGCCGACAGGGCCGTGATCAGCCGCGCCGGGCACGCGGCAGAGACGCTCGCGGCCTTCCTCGGCGCGCTCCACGAGAACGCGCCCACCGAGGCACCGACCAACCCGGACCGCGGTGTTCCGCTCAAGAGCGTCGCCGCCGGGGTCGAGGCGGCGTTCCAGGAGTTCACCTCCGACGACCTCGCCCCCGACACGGTCCGGGCCCTGCGGGCCGTCTGGCAGGACGCCGTCACGGCGCCCGCCTGGGAGGGCCCGCCGCGGTGGCTGCACGGCGACCTCCATCCCGCGAACGTCCTCGTCGACGACGGGACGCTCGCCGGGGTGATCGACTTCGGCGAGGTCTGCGCGGGCGACCCCGCGACGGACCTCGCGGCCGCCTGGCTGCTCCTGCCCGAGGGCGGCGCCGCACCCTTCTTCGACGCCTACGGTCGCGCCGACGGGGCGGCCGTCCGCCGCGCCCGCGGCTGGGCCGTCCGCCGCGCCCTCGACCTCATCTCCGTCGGCCGCGCGGGAGACCTCGGCCGACCCGGCGGCAAACCGACGTGGGGGCCCGCCGGACGCGGGACGCTGGACCGCGTGCTGGCCTCCGTCTGACGGCGGCCGGCCCGGGGCGCACCGCCCGCCCCGGACGTCAGGCCGCGAAGCCGACGTTCGACACGTACTCGTACTGGCCCCACTGCGAGCCGAGATCGACGATCTGGTCCACCCACGCCGCGTCGAGCGCGCCGTCGTCGCCGCGGGCCCAGGCGTCGACGATGTGGTCCCAGCGGCGGATGTTCAGGGTGCGGAACTCCAGGACGCGCTGGTGGGGGCGCGGCACCTGCGACTGGTTCAGCGGGTGCAGCTCCACGCGGGTGCCGCCGCGGG
Source organism: Streptomyces sp. NPDC059002 (assembly GCF_042740435.1). NCBI lineage: Bacteria > Bacillati > Actinomycetota > Actinomycetes > Kitasatosporales > Streptomycetaceae > Streptomyces > Streptomyces sp. NPDC059002. The sequence goes on from NZ_JBHYJI010000031.1 coordinate 78,070, forward strand.
CGTTGAGGCGGCCGAGCAGATAGCGCGCCACGTTCTTGCGGCGGACCACGCGGTAGGCGGACTCGATGCGTTCGAGGTTCTTCCGCGACGGGTTGCGCCTGCCGTCGAGCCAGGCCCTGACCGTACGGTCGGTGGCGGTGAGGCCCGCCTCCCGCGCGGCGGCGCGGGCGTGGCCGGAGCGGGTGAGGTAGTGCAGGCGCGCCAGCAGGCCGCGCCGCACGGTGACGGGGGTGGCGATGCCCCCGGCGAGATCGTCGAGACGGCGGGCGACGGCCTCGTGACCCTTGATGCCACGGGCCCCGAACTTGCCGAACTCATGGATGCGTTCGGGCACTTGCTGCTCCTTACTCGGTCTGCTCGGCGCCGTCGGCGTGCCCGGCGTGCCCGGCGTGCTCGGCGTGCTCGGCCGGGTCCCTGCCGACCGTATAGCGGTCCTTCACCTTCACCTCGGTGACGCCGCGGCCTTCGGGGAAGACGCTCCGCCAGTCGCCGATGACGTGCAGCTCGTCGGTGCCCATCGCGCGGACGACCGTCAGCCCTTCGTCGTACGCCTTGAACGCCTTCATCCAGAGGTTGGTGAAGGCCTGCGACCTGATCAGGTGCATCCAGTCGGGACGGTACAGCTCCCGGTTGTAGTTCGACTCCCCCATCGTGGAGACGAACTTGGAGTACATCGCCTTCACATACTCCAGGGTCGTCTCGTCCCCCTCGGTGATCGCCCGGTCGCGTGCGTCCTTGAGCGCCACGCGGAACTTCTCAAGAAGCCCCTCGGTGGCGCCCGACGTGTACGACTCGTGGATCTCCGGGGGGTCGCACAGGCCGTACTTGGGGCCCGACAGACGCAGCAGGAGCCGCAGGGTCGGCTCGGTCACCCACAAGGGTCCCGGCTCGTCGCGGTTGCCGATGGGGTTGGGCAGGACCGCGTCGTGGTGCCACTCCGGAGGCGTCACGAGATGGACGCCCGCGCGGCGGCGGTCGTGCTCGAAGCCCGTGGAGTGCTCCAGCTGGCCGATCGGCAGATGGGTCTTGAGCGCGGAGAGGTAGGCGCCGTTGATGTCGAGGGCGATCACCTCGTGGGCGCCCGCGGGGAGTTCGGGGCGGGCCCACTTGGGGCGGGCCTCCCAGATCCGGTCGGCGCCCTTCGCGCTCTGCTTGCGCAGCACGTCGGGGATCCAGGGGTGGGCCACGATGTCGTAGCGGCCGCCCTTGCGCGTCTCGTCGAGCAGGGCCATCGCGTCCGGGATGGCCCGCTTCACCAGCGCCGCCGTGGCCGCGTCGACATCGCCCTCGTGCGCGGCGAGCGCGGCCGCCACCGCGTCACCGATCAGATCGGGCACCTCGGACGCGACCTGCATCCGCCGCCCGACCGGCACGACCCGCTCGCCACGGCCCGGACTGCGGACGACACGGGTGGCCTGCCGGGGGGCGGGGGCGGCCTGCCGGGGGGCGGGGGCGGGCGCCCCGCACGCCGCGGGGTCGAGGTGCTGCGGGAAGCCCTCGACCTGCTCGGTGGCGGGCTGCCCGCACAGGACGCACGGCTCGGGCGTGGCGAGCGGCACGGCTTCGCTGTCGGCGGCGGAACCGTCGGCGGCCGGAGCGCCATCGGCCGCGTCCGCGACGTCCGGTTCCGGCTCCGGCTCCTGCGCGGGCTCGGGCTCGGGCTCCGGCGCGATCCGCTCCCGCGCGGCCCCCAGGAAGTACGCGTACTTGTCGCGCACCTCTCCCGTCGGTTCGCGTCCGGACTCCCAGCCGCCGACCGTGGTCGGGCTCACGCCGATGGCCCGTGCGACCTGCGCCTGCGACAGGTGCAGGGCCTCGCGCAGGGCGCGGCGCTCGGCGGCGGGCGGGAGTTCGGTCTCCGGGCCGCTGGAGTCGAGCAGCGCGTCGATGGCGTCGAAGTCGCTCATCGGGCGGCCCCCTTCGCCGCCGCGTCCGCGCCACGGCGTCCGGGTACGGTCCTGCGGCGCTCGGCGGGCAGGGACTCGCACGCGCGGGTGGGGCCCGCGAGCAGGTCGAGCACGTCGATGCCGTAGTGGCCGGCGATCGTGTCGCAGTCGTCCAGGGACCAGGCGGCCGCCCCCGACTGACGGCGTGACACCTGGGTCGGGTCGACGCCGAGGACCTCGGCGATTCCCGCCTGGGTGTCGCCGGTGACGTGCATGAGTGCGGCCACGGCGGTCCGCAGGCGCTCGGCGGAAGACATCCCCATGGGGCCACCCTAACGATCACCGGCTCCAGGCGCATGAACCTGGCGTATTCCGCATGCTGTCGGCGTGTCGCGCACCGTCATCCGCCGCCCCGCGCCGCCGCGCCGCACGGAGGTAGGGCCGGTAATCAGCCTGGCGGTCATGTGGAGCCGGGCGTAGAGAAAGGAGTTCACCCCTCGGGAGGTCGCATGGACAGGACCATGGACAGGACCATCGACAAGGGCACGTTCCGGGACAGGCTGAAGAATCAGTCCGTCGTCGTCTCCCGGCTGCCGCAGGGCACCGGCCGCAGGCTCGCCGAGCAGGCCAACGCGACGGCGGGGCCGGGTGACGCCGCGCTGCGCACGAAGGCCGAGTTCGGTGTGCTGTACGACCTGCTGCTCGCCGAGCAGGGGGACGTCGCGGGCGCGGACGGCAGGCTGGTGCTCGCCGACGCGGAGGGGCGGCCCACCGGGATCGGGCAGATCGTCCAGGCGTATCTCGACGCCGCGGAGGACAAGACGGAGTTCTTCGCGTACGGCCTGTATCAGGTCGAGGTCACCGGCTGGCCGCCCGGCCTGCTGACCGCCGACGAGGTGGTCGTGGCGCCGCCGGGGGCCCGGCTGACGATCGCGAGGAGCGGGGAGCCGGACGCGGAGCTGCTGTCGGCGACGGCGTTCTCGCTCGTCAACAGCGGCAACATGACGGCCCACGCGCCCAAGCGGTCCTGGAAGATCGACCTGGAGATCGGCGCGAGCGAGGACCGGCTGCACGGCATGGAGCGGATCAACCTCAAGGCGATGTACAACGACCCCTCGCAGATGCGGGAGGCCGTGGCCTGGCGGCTCCTGGAGCGGGCGGGCATCCCGGCGGCGCAGCACACGTACGCGACGTTCTCCCTCAACGACCGCTACATGGGCCTGTTCTCGGTGATCGAGCAGGTCGACAAGAAGTTCCTGAAGGACCACTTCGGCAAGAACTCCGAAGGCAACCTCTACAAGGCGTACTACGGCGACGTGGGCGCCGCGACCCTGGAGCACCGCACCGGCACGGACGGCTCGGACGGCGGCCACCAGTACTTCACCCTGGGCAGCCTGGAGGACGACCGCACCTACCGCCTGAAGACGAACGAGGACGGCCCGGCCGCGAACACCTACGACGACCTGGCCGCGCTCGTCCGGGCCGTCAACGGGACCGGCCTGCCGGGCGACGAGGGCCGGTTCGCCACCGACGCCTTCCGCTCGTCGGTCGAGGACGTCATGAACGTCCGGGCGTTCCTGCGCTGGGCGGGCGCCAACGTACTGCTCGGCAGCTGGGACAACTACTTCGCCACCCCGGCGAACTACTACCTCTACAACTCGGGGCGGCTCGGGGACGCGTCGGGCTTCATGGCCCGGCCGTACTTCACCTTCGTCCCCTGGGACTACGACAACAGCTCGGGCATCGACTTCTTCGCCACCCAGTGGCAGTACACGGACCTGCTCGACTGGCCCGCGATGAGCCGCAACTACTGCCGGATCACGCACGCCCCGCACGAGACGTCGCACCTGCCGCTCTTCACCAACCTGCTGCGGCACCACGACTTCTGCCAGTACTACCTGGACCACCTGGAGTTCCTGCTCGACACCGAGTTCGGCCCCGAGCGGGTCGCCGCACTGCTCGGCGCGGAGGGCTCGGGGCGGACCGACGGCCTGTGGCAGCTCATCTCCGCGGCGGCGTACGCCGAGTCGGACAGCCCGCACGGACAGCCCTTCACCGGGCGGCAGTTCACCAACGACGAGGTGTACCGCGCCGGGTACCGGCAGTGGGAGCTGAGCCGCGGCTCGCAGTTCACGTACGGGATCTACCACTACACGCGGATGCGCTACGACAGCGCGCGACAGCAGCTCGCCGAGCTGCGCAAGACGTATCCCAACGGCGCGAGCGGTGCCGTGTTCCCCGGGGCGATGGAGGTTCTGCCGTCATGACCACAGCCAAGAAGCCGGGCAAGGCGGGCACCTCCGCCGAACTGCGCCTGGTCAAGGAGGCCAGGATCCAGGACCTGATCGGCGACGTCGCGGGCAGCCGTCTGGAGGCGAGCGGCGTGCTCTACCGCGACGGCGCCTTCCTCGTCGTCTGCGACAACCTGCCCTTCTTCATCCGGATCAGCAGCGAACTGTCCCCCAAGGCGCCGGAGAACGGCATCGTCGACCCCAACGGCCGTACCAAGAAGGGCAGTTCCAAGGCGGCGAAGGGGAAGGACGCGAAGGGCGGCACCAAGAAGAAGGCGGCGGGGACCGAGGAGGCCGAGGGGTACGAGGACCTCGCGTACGACCCGTCGAAGGGGCGCCACTACACGCTGAGCGAGGCCGTCCCCGTCAAGCCCAAGGGGTTCCGCGCCCGCGTCCAGGAGTACGACGCCCGGCTGCGCCCGCGCGGCTCCGCGTGGCTCGACTTCGCGCTGTCCGACGCGAACAAGGGCATGGAGGGCCTGGAGTGGGTGGAGCGGAACGGCACCGGGTACCTGCTCGGCCTGTGCGAGGGCAACCGGTGCGCGGGCGGCAAGGAGGGGCGCAGGCCGGGCGGCGGCCGCATCCAGGTCTTCCGGCGCGGCACCGATCAGTGGGACCACGTGGACACCATCCGGCTGCCCGGCTCGCTGCCCTTCGAGGACTACAGCAGCGTGTCGGTGCGCGACGGCAGGATCGCCGTCCTGTCCCAGGCGTCCGCCGCGCTGTGGGTGGGCCGCCTCGCGCCCAAGAAGTGGCAGGTGGACGAGGGCACGGTGCATCACCTGCCGAAGGACGGCAAGGGCCGCACCGTGTACGGCACCGCTGAAGGCGTGTCCTGGGTCTCGCGCGACCATGTCGTGGTGGTGTCGGACCGCGCGAAGAAGGGCGCGGAGAGCGACCGGCACCGCGCGAAGGACCAGTCGATCCACCTCTTCCTGATCCCGTCCGCGGACTGAGCCCGAGCGGGCCCGGCCTCGCACGGGGCGCGCTCCCTTCGCCCTCTGTCGGGGCGCCGTTCACCCGCGGGACGGCGCCCCGGTGAGATCAGGCCTGACGGCGTTCGAGTGCCTGTGCCGTCCGGCGGCACGCCCTGGCCGAATTGCCGCCGCGAAGGGTGAGCGGACCGGCCGGAATGCGGCCGCGCGCGCGTCCCGGGAGATCCCGCGCGATGTGCTGGCGACAATGGCAGGAATTCGGTTGCACACGACCGCACTCGACCGCGATCGGCCGCTGCCCTGCCCTTTTGCCATTGCTCGGTGCACATGCCGGAGGCACGATGACTGAAAACGATGGAAGGGATCTGGAACCTCACATATCTGCGGTTACGCATGTGACACCGGTTGATTGACGAACCATCAGATGGTCCGCGCCCTTTTTCGGACAGACCTCGGAGTTTCGATTTCTCGTTGAATCGTGAGCGCCTACGGTGGTTGCTGTGGGGGCACGGACGGTGCCGGGGGAGATACGCTGCGCAAGCTCTTCGAGGGGGAATGCCGTGCGGCCTTCGCTGAACGCGGGCCGCCGGAAAGGGCATTGCGGTCCGGTTCGACCAGCCGGGCCGTGAACCTTTGATCGGTGATCGCCGTTCCGACGGTCACCGCTGCGCTGACGACCGATGCGACGATCGTCGGCGCGGCACGCCTTCCTGCAGCGTTCACACACAAGGAAGTCCATCCGCAAGGAGAAGACTTCAGCGAGTGGACAAGTCCATCGAGAACACATCCATGTCGGGCTACACGGGGGATTTCCAGGATTCCAAGGGGGGAACCCTAGTGACGGATTCTCGGTCGAGCGATCCCGGGTCGGAACAGAGCGGTCTACTGCTCGAAGCGTTCGATCCGCAGCTGTTCCGGGAGAACTCAGAAACCGCTCTCTCAAAGCTTGAGAAGCACCTGTCGGACATCTCCATCAGGGGCCTTGAGCTGATCGATCCCGCGAAGTTGTCGCAGGCCGCAAGGGCCCTCATGACGACGGAGCACGAGAGCGTCGCCGCCTTCGACGAGGAGAGGCTGGCGGGGATCATCGACCTGTACGTCAGAACGGGGATCCAGGTGAACTCGCCCGGCTACATGGGGCGGCAGTTCTCCGCCCCCGTGCCGGTCGCCGGTGTCATGGACTTCGTGAGCTCCATGGTCAGCCAGCCCGCGTCGTTCTACGAGGCGGGCCAGCTGCCCAACGCGGTCGAGCGCATCATGGGCGAGGAGCTGAACCGGTTCATCGGCTGGGACCCCGAGCGCTTCACCATGGTGACCACGTCGGGCGGCTCGCTCGCCAACCTCACCGCGCTCCTCGCCGCACGCAACGAAAAACTGCCGGGCTACTGGTCAGAGGGGGGTTCGGCGCTGCGCGGCCAGCCGCGGCCCGCCATCGCGGTCGGCGCCGACGTGCACTACAGCATCGCCCGGGCGGCCGGCGTGATGGGCATCGGCGACGCGCAGCTCGTCCGCCTTCCGCTCAACCGGCGCCAGCAGATCGACGTGAGCGAGGTGCGCGCCACCCTGGCCGCGGCCGAGCGGCAGAACCTCAAGGTGTTCTGTCTCGTCGTCTCGGCGGGCAGCACGCCGGTCGGCGCGTTCGACCCGATCGACGAACTCGCCGACATCGCCCGGGAGATGGGTCTGTGGCTGCACGTCGACGGGGCGCACGGCGCGAGCCTGCTGGTCTCCGACGCGCTCCGCGACAGGCTGCGGGGCATCGAGAAGGCGGATTCCCTGACCTGGGACGCGCACAAGATGATGTTCGTCCCCGCGCCCTGCACGATGCTCTTCTACCGCAACAAGGAATCGAGCGTCGCGGCATTCCGGCAGAAGGCGAGCTACGTCTTCGAGGAGGAGCAGGACATCTACACCGCGTTCGACAGCGGTGGGAAGAACTTCGAGTGCACGAAGCGTCCGATGATCATGACGCTCTGGGCGCTGTGGGCGCTCTACGGAAAGGCGCTCTTCGCGGAGAAGATCGAGTATCTCTGCCGGTTGACGGAAGAGGCACACGACGTCGTGCGGGCCGATCCCGACTTCGAGACCCTGCACCGTCCTGAAGCCAACATCTTGTGCTTCCGCTACCATCCGGCCGGGCTCAGGAAGAAAGACGTTCACCATCTCCAGGTGGCCATCAGGAATCGCATCAAGCTCGAGGGGAATTTCTTCATCTCGAAGGTCGATGTCGACGGAGTGGCCGCACTGCGCGTGGTCATGATGAACCATCAGATCACCGGCGAACACTTCCGGATGCTGCTCACCGAAATCCGGAGGACAGGGCAGGACCTGCTCAACGGCGATGAGGGAAAAGCAAAAGCTTAGAGGGGACGGATGTTGAGTACATCTCACGCTCCACAGGCAACACGTGTGCCACCGGCCGCACCGGCTCCCGGCGGCGCACAGGAACTGGCGAATTGGCTCATACCTGACTGGGAGTTACACCCGGAATCGGTTGAAGCCGTAACGGTGCTTCCCTCGTTCGCGAGCAAGATGCGCGAATGCGAGCGGGTCTGCCAGACCCTCTACAGCGAGGTTTCGCACGAGATACAGGACGCCCTCGTCCAGCGCCGTCTCCAGCAGATGGTGAACACCGTGATGCTCAACCCGCTGTGGCGCGAGCGGCTGCGCGGCGCGGGCGTCACCAGCGCCCCCACGACGTTCGAGGAGTGGCAGCAGATCCCGCTCTCGGACAAGGACGTGCAGCGCGACTTCTTCATGGACGCGCGGCCCGGCCTGGTCGTCCCCCTCAACCGCGGCGAGTTCGAGATCGTGGCCAGCGGCGGCACCAGCGGCGGCCGCCCCCTCGAAGTCGTCTACGCCCTGCGGGAGTTGCGCGACACCTACGAGATCGCGGGCCGCTTCATGGGCGCCTACCAGCTCGCGCAGCACCTCGCGGGCACCGACCCGAAGTGGCTGTTCACCACGCTGGCCGACTACCAGATGTGGAGCAGCGGCACGATGGTCGGCGGCGTGCTTCAGCATGTGCCGGGCGTCAACTACGTCGGCGCGGGGCCCGTCACCGCCCCCGTCCTCGAGCACATGTTCTCCTACCGGGGCCCCAAGGCGCTGATGGGCATCTCCGCGGGCATCGCGATCCTCGCCGAACTCGGCGCGGGCATGCGCCAGGAGTCCAGGGAGAGCTTCCGCGTCGCCCTGTACGGCAGCGGCGTACTGCCCCACCGCAAGCGGGTCGAACTCCAGGCGCTCTACCCGAACCTGGCGATCCTCAGCTACTTCGCCGCCACCCAGGCGGAGACCATCGGCCTGCAGCTCGACGCCGCGTCCCCGTATCTGTCGGCGGTCCCCGGACTGCACTACATCGAGATCGTCGACGAGGACGGCCGCCCGGTCCCCGAGGGCGAGGAGGGCGAACTCGTCGTCACCCGGCTGCACGCCCACGAGGCCCCGCTGCTCCGCCTCAAGCTGGGCGACCGGATGATCCGCAGGCCGCGCACCGAGGGTCCGGGCCCGAAGACCGAGCAGTTCGAGTTCGCCGGCCGCACCGGCGACGTACTGCACATCAACGACAGCCAGTACTCGGCGGCGCGCGCCTACGCCGCGCTGTGCGACGAGCTGAAGGCGTGCGAGGTCGTGGACCTCGACGCGGTCGCGCACGACGTCCAGTTCGTCAACCACCGCGAGGGCAAGACGATCACGCTGTTCGCCGCGGTCGACGACGTGCTCGGGATGTCCTACCGGGCGGACACCGTGCTCGGCCCGTACGGGGCGCAGCAGGTGTTCGTGAACGCCCTGCCGCGCGCCCTCTCGCTGTTCAACCACGGCGAGGCGAACGCCGCGTCGATCGAGCGGACCGGCTACACCTTCCAGCTCAAGTTCGTGCCCAGGCTCTCCGCGGAGATCGAGCGGACGGCTGTCGGGAAGGTCCCGCTCGTGCGGGACCGCGGCTAGGCGCGGGGCACCGCGCGCAACCACCAGGTGCGAGGACAGGAGTGGAATCACCGTGAGCGGAACCAATTCGCAAGTGAACATCATCGCCGTCGTGGACGTCATCGGGGCGCTGTCGATCAAGTCCCTGCAGGACGGCAATCTCTGCATGGTGGACGACGGTTCGTTCAACAGCTCCCACCAGGGGACGGCGAACCTCGTGACCGTCGTCAAGCCCGGCCAGACCGTGTCGTGGACCGCGCTCGCCGTGGACCTGCAGACGCCGGTGGAGATCAAGAACATCTCGTTCATCCCGGGGAACGGGCTGACGGGATCGCCGGTCGCGGGGCAGCCCCAAGCGGGTGCGTACGGGCAGGGCGCGCAGGGCGCACCCGGCACACAGGTCGCGGGCGCGTACGGCCAGGGTGCGCAGGGCACACCCGGCACACAGACCCCGGGCGCGTACGGCCAAGGCGCGTACGGCCAGGGCGCACAGGGCCACGGCGCGCAGGGCCAGACGGCGGGCGACCCGGCGAGCGCCAAGCTCGACCTCGACGTCTGGACCGGCATCGTGCCGAACTGGATGGCGCGGGGCGTGCCGTACCACTACCGGCTCGAGGTCCAGATGTACGACGGCCCGGACAGCATCATGCACATCGACTCCCCCGCGCTGGTGTGCCAGTAGCGGCCGCCGCCACGACGGCTACGACGGCAAAGACGGGAACGACGACAAAGGCGGAATCATGCCCCAACAGTTGGCGATCATCGTGCTCGTGGACGTCGGCAATGCGCTGGAGTCCAACTCGCTCGACGGCAACACCTATCTGTTCGACAACATGAAGCTGCACGGCTCCACGAACCAGGGCACCGGCGAGCTGGTGACCGCGATCCACGGCTCGTACTGGCGGGACGGTTCGCAGGCCAGTGAACAGGTGCTCAACTGGCTGCCGTACAGCCTGGGTTCCATTCCGCCGACCGTGCCCCGCGGCTACGAGGTCGAGCGGGCCCGGCAGAGCGACGAGCAGGCCCTGGCCGAACTGCAGGAGCTCGCGGCCAAGTCCACGGTGCCCAGTGCCGACGCGACGGCGGAGCTGAACCGCATCCGCAGGAACGTGGGCAGCCGGATCAAGACCACCCGGCGCACCAGCGGCCGCATGTCCGGCCAGAAGATCGTGGACGTCACGGGCCAGGTCGTCACCGAGGACGCCACGGCGGCGGCCAGCTACCCGGCTCCGGTGATCACCGACATCTACGGCGAGGCGGTCGACGCCAAGGTCATCTATCCGGCGGAGTACGGATCGCCGGACATGGTGACCGACGGCTGGTACTGGGCGGCCTCGGTCGACACGTCCCGCCCGGGGACGTACACGTACACCATGCGCATCCAGCTGCACAAGCTGGCGCAGACGAACGGCGAACTCCGTTGGGACCCGGTCAACCTGACCTGCTCCTCGGCCATCAGGATCGAGTCGGAGCCGCGGCGCAACGCCTTCACCAAGGCGGGCGTCGGCCCGCTGCCCATCCCCCTGACCCCGCCGTCCACGCGCGGCGCCTGAGCACCCCCACCCGGACGAGGAGGAACAGATGACCACCAAGCCGAGGCGGGAAGTCGCCGCGAAGCGGCCGATCTCCATCACCGCGGTCGTGGACGCCGTGGGTGCCCTTGCGGCGGGCAACCTGCGGGGCCACCTGTACTTGTACGACACGAACAAGGCGGGGGGCTCCACCGGGTTCGGCAGCGAGGAGCTGCAGACCAAGGCCCAGCGCGGCGATCAGCTCATGTGGAACTGTCTGGCGCTGGAGTGCGAGGCGTTCGTCGCCATCGACGGGATCGTCATCGACAGCGAGTTCTGCGAGCCGGAGCGGAAGGTGTACCCCGGCACCGACGTCGCGTACTGGACCGGGACGGTGAAGAAGGCCGCCACGGGACCGATCCCGTACCAGATCAAGTTCAAGGTGGGCACCAGGGACGCACCGATCACCACCACCCTGTCGCCGACCATCGTCGGCTAGGGACCGGGCAGTCATGACGGCGTACGCACAGGAGGAACGATGACGACCAGCACGCGCAGCAGCGCGCCTGAGAAGCAGAATCCCGGTCAGCTGAACTCGGTCCAGCTCAACATCGTGACGCTCATCAACATGGAGCGGGCGACGGAGACGGGCTCGCTGAGCGACTCGATGTACATGATGGACAACAGCATCGGCGGCAAGGGGCAGGGCACGTCCTCGCTGGAGACGGTCTGCAAGCAAGGGCAGGTCATCAACTGGATCGTGCGGCCCATCGACATGGAGAAGCGCCTGGACGGCACCTGGCCCCCCATGCCGAAGATCAACAACATCGTGTTCCTCGACACCGAAGTGGGCGACGAGGAGGACGTGTCGGAGCGCAGGATCTTCAACGAGCTGAAGATCTACGGCGGCCCCGACCGCACCCGCGACAAGTACACGTCCGTCTACTACTACTGGGCGGGTGCGGTCAGTCCCACCGCGAAGCCCGGCCTGTACCGGTACCGCCTCGTCCTGGAGCTCGAGCAGGAGCACAAGAAGGAGCGGCTGTACCTGAACACGGCGATCCACCCGTCGATCAGGATCCTCCCGGTCTGACGCCGCACGTCGTCGCGGGCCCGCGGATCCGATGGGGTACCTAGCACCACCCCAAGAGGGTCCTCAGGCCCAGCGACATGATCGTTCCGCCGGACCAGAGTTGAGGTCATGACGGAACAGACGACGCACAGCAGCCAGCAGCACGAGCAGACCGGTCACCCCTTCCTCGAGGGCGCCTACGCGCCCGTCAGGGAAGAGGTGACCGAGTTCGATCTCCCGGTCACGGGCCGCATTCCCCAGGAGCTGAACGGCCGCTATCTGCGCGTCGGTCCGAACGCGCTCGGCGTCGAGGACCCCAAGGCCCACCACTGGATGCTCGGCGAGGGCATGGTGCACGGCGTGCGGCTGCGCGACGGCAAGGCCGAGTGGTACCGCAACCGCTGGGTCCGTTCGGCCTCCGTGGCACGGAAGCTGGGCGAGCCCTACCCCTGGGCCGTGCCCGAGAACGACTTCGCGCCCAACACGCATGTGATCGGCTACAAGGGCCGCATCCTCACGCTGCAGGAGGCGGGCCCGCAGCCCTACGAGCTCGACGGCGACCTCTCCACCATCGGCCCCTGCGACTTCGAGGGCACCCTGGACGGGTCGTTCATGTCGCACACCAAGTTCGACGCGGCAGCCGACGAGCTGCACGCGGTCACCTACCACCCGACGTGGGACCACGTCCGCCACCTCGTGCTCGACGCGTCCGGCACGGTCACCCGGACGACCAGGATCCCGGTGTCCGACAGCCCGATGCTGCACGACTTCGCGCTCACCGAGCGGTACGTGGTCGTCTTCGACATCCCCGTCACCTTCGACCGGCGGGCCGCCGAGGCCGGCGAACCGGTGCCGTACAGCTGGAACGACGACCACCCGGCGCGGATCGGCGTGATGTCGCGCGACGGCGGTCCGGTGCGCTGGTTCGAGACGGAGCACGTGTACTACTCGCACACCCTGAACGCCTACGACGACGGGGACAGCGTCGTCATCGACCTCACCACGTTCCCCGCCCCCTTCCTCGTCGGCGGGCGCGGCTCGGGCGGGCCCGCGGCCAGCGGCACCCCCTCGCTCGACCGCTGGACGGTCGACCTCAGGGCGGGCCGCGTGCACACCCGCCGCATCGACGACCGGCCGCAGGAGTTCCCGCGGATCGACGAGTCGCTGGTCTCGCGCAGGCACCGGTTCGGCTATCTCGCCTCCACGGCCCCGCTGTACGAGGGGTACGACTCGGTCGACGGCAGGCCGGGCAGCCGGGAGTACGACAACGCGCTCATCAAGCACGACCTGGAGCGCGGCACGTCCCAGGTGCACCGGCTCCCGAAGCACGCCACCGCGGGCGAGGCCGTGTACGTCCCCGCGGCGGGCTCGGCGGCGGAGGACGACGGGTACGCGCTGGCCTACGTCGCCGATCCGGAGCGCGGCGCGACCGACCTGGTCATCCTCTCCGCGCAGGACTTCACCGGGGAGCCGCTGGCCCGGATCCATCTGCCGGGGCGGGTGCCGATGGGGCTGCACGGCAGCTGGGTCGCGGACGCGGCCTGACCTCGGGGAACGCGGCGGGAAGAGGCTCGGGAGGCGTCCGCGGGGCGCCCCCGATGCCGCTATGAACGACATGTATACGCCACGTGTATAGTGCTCGCATGCCTGCCGTGAACATGCCTTCCGCCATCAAGACGACGCCCTCCCCCAAGAGGTTGCGCCGCACCGCCTCCGCCCTCGCGGCGGGGGCGGCCCTCGCGCTCGCGCTGACCGGGTGCACCCAGCTCGAGACCACCTCGCCCAGCACCGTCCGCAAGGACGCGGCGGACGCGAAGGCCGCGGACCAGGGCAAGTTCGGCACCGTCGACTGCCGCAAGGCCAAGTGCGTGGCCCTCACCTTCGACGCGGGCCCGAGCGAGAACACGCCGAAGCTGCTCAAGATCCTCAAGGAGAAGAAGGTCCCCGCCACCTTCTTCACGCTCGGCAAGAACCACATAGAGAAGTACCCCGAGCTCGTGAAGCAGATGGACGCCGAGGGGCACGAGGTCGCCAGCCACACCTGGTCGCACAAGATCCTCACGAAGATCTCCGCCAAGGAGGCGCGCGAGGAGCTGGAGCGCCCCAACGAGGCGATCGAGAAGCTCATCGGCAAGAAGCCGACGCTGATGCGCCCGCCGCAGGGCCGCACCAACGACGACGTCAACAAGCTCACCAAGGAGCTGGGGCTCGCGGAGATCCTGTGGACCGTCACCGCCAAGGACTACACGACCAATGACTCCAAGCTGATCGAGAAGCGGGTCATCGACCAGACCAAGCGCGACGGCATCATCCTGCTGCACGACATCTACAAGGGCACCGTCCCCGCCGTGCCCGGCGTCATCGACAAGCTGAAGGAGCGCGGCTACGTCTTCGTGACCGTGCCCCAGCTGCTCGCCCCGGGCAAGGCGGAGCCGGGCAAGATCTACCGCTAGCAGCCGCAGGTCACCACGCCAGGTGCAGCGCCTCGGGCGAGCGGTGGATCAGGGTGGGCCGCATCGTGACCGGCGGCCCGTCCTCGGCGATCCGAAGGCCGGGCAGCCGCCGGGTGAACAGTTCGAGGGTGAGCCGGAGCTGCTCACGGGCGAGCTGCGCACCGGGGCAGCCGTGCCGCCCGAGGCCGAACGCCAGATGGCGGGCCTCCTGGCGGCGCGTGATGTCGAAGACGTCGGGCCACGCGTGCCGCGCACCGTCGCGGCCCGCCGCCCCGAAGGCCACCAACAGCACGGATCCCGCGGGCAGTTCGGTGCCCGCGAGGGTCACGTCCCGCGTGGCCACGCGGCGGAACGCCTGCAGCGCGGAGTCGTACCGTGCGGCCTCCTCGATCGCCGCGGGGATCCGCTCGGGCTCCTCGCACAGCAGCTTCCACTGGTTCGACCTGCGCAGCAGATGCAGGAACGTCGTGCCGATCAGGGCCGTGGTGGTGAGATGCCCCGCGAGCAGGAAATTGGCCAGCTGCGCGCCGAGTTGGTGCCGCTCCTCCAGGGTGAGCGGCTGGTCGGCGGGGCCCGGCGCGAGCGAGGCGACCAGCTCGGTGGCCAGGTCGTCGCGCGGCGCCGCCCTGCGCGCACGCAGCAACGCGTCGAGGACGTGCTGCCCCGCCACGACGTCCTCGGCCGCGGCCACCTGCCCCGCCTCGTCCATCGGCCGGAAGAGCAGCTCCTCGGTGCGGTGCCCGCCGTGCACGGCCGTGGGCACGTCCGCCGCGTCGAGCCCGACGAGCCTGCCGATCACGTCACCGGGCAGCCGCCGCGCGTACGCCGCCATCAACTCGACGTGCCCGTCGGCGATGAAGCCGTCGACGAGGGCCTCGGCCCGTTCCCTCGCATACGGCAGCACGTGCGCGACCCGCGCCGCGGAGAGACCGCGGACCAGCGGCGCGCGCAGCAGCTGGTGCTCGGCGCCGTCCGCGCTCACCACGACCTGACGGCCGCCGAATCCCCCGCCCAGCACGGCGAACGCCGCGGGTGAGGGCATGACGTCGCCGCGCAGTACGTTGGCCGACGAGAAGTCGTCGGGGCGACGCAGCACCTCGCGCACATCGGCGTCACGGGCCACCAGCCAGGCGTCGAACTCGGGCACGAAGATGAGCCCTTCCGCCGCGCGGGCCCGGTCGTAGAGCGGATAGGGATCGCGCGTCAACGCGTCGATCCTGTCGTGCTGTTGAGGATCCACGGGGGCCTCCGGGCGCCGGCCTGGATGCGGTGTCCGCCCATCGTGGCGCAGCGCGCGGCGGGGCGGAAGGGCGCATGCGGCCCTCCGCCTGGCAGGCTCGGGGGCGTGGCTCTCTTCCAGTTCACCAAGGACGTACCCCTGCCCGCCGCCGAGACGTGGTCCCGGCTGACCGCGTGGGAGCGGCACGCCGACGCCGTCCCGCTGACCCGCGTCCGGGTCCGCACGCCCCCGCCCACCCGGGTCGGCACGGTCTTCGTGGCCCGCAGCGCGCTCGGCCCGATCGGCTTCGACGACGTGATGGAGGTCGTCGAGTGGCAGCCGCCGCGGGACCCCGCACCCGGACGGTGCCGCCTGGAGAAACGGGGCACCTTCGTGACGGGCTGGGCAGAGATCGAGGTGTACCCGCACACCCCGCACAGCCGGGTCATCTGGCGCGAGGACCTACGGGTCCGGCACCTGCCCGCCCTGTGCGACGGCCTGCTGGCGAGGGTGTCGGTACGGATGTTCACCCGAGCGGTAACCCGCCTGACCGCCCCGTAAGGGGCGCGGGGAACTCCGCAAGGGGCGCGAGGAACCGCGCAAAGGAGCGCGGGGAACTCCGCAAAGGGGCGCGGGGAACTGCGCGCCCAGCCACAGCGCATCCGCAGCCAAAGAGAAACACCCCTTAGACCACGAACCCGATCCGCCCCGCAAGGGGCGCGAGGAACGGCGCGCCCAGCCACAGCGCACCCGCAGCCAAAAAGGAGACGCCTCAGGCCACGGACCCGATCCGCCCCGAAGCCCTCCGCGTTCCATCCGGATGGATGGGCGTGTGCGCCCCGGTCAGCGAAACCCCGCTCCCACCCCGCCGATTGGCGACGATCTCCGAGGCGATGGACAGGGCGGTCTCCTCGGGCGTCCGCGCACCGAGGTCGAGCCCGATGGGCGACCGCAGCCGGGCCAGCTCCAGTTCGCTCACCCCGACCTCCCGCAGCCGCTTGTTCCTGTCCTCGTGCGTACGCCGCGATCCCATCGCCCCGACGTAGGCGACGGGAAGCCTCAACGCATGCTGCAGCAGCGGCACATCGAACTTCGCGTCGTGCGTCAGCACGCACAGCACGGTGCGGCCGTCGGTCCCGGTCCGCTCCAGATATCGGTGCGGCCACTCGACGACGATCTCGTCGGCGTCGGGGAAGCGCGTCGGGGTGGCGAACACGGGCCGGGCGTCGCAGACAGTGACGTGATAGCCGAGGAACTTGCCCATCCGCACCAGCGCCGACGCGAAGTCGATCGCGCCGAACACGATCATGCGGGGCGGCGGCACGCTCGACTCGACGAGCAGCGAGAGGGGCTGTCCGCAGCGCGACCCGTCCTCGCCGATCTCGATGACGCCGGTCTGTCCCGCGTCCAGCAGGGCGCGGGCCTCCCCCGCGGCCGTCCTGTCCAGCTCCGGGTGTCCGCCGAGGCTCCCTTCGTACTCCCCCGAGGAACGGACGAGCAGGGCGCGGCCCACCAGCTCCGCGGGCCCGGACGTGATGCGCGCGACCGCCGCCGCCTCCCCCGAGGAGGCGGCGGAGAGCGCGGCGGCGAGCACCGGCCGTGACGGGGTGTCCGCCCGGACCGGGGTGACCAGGATGTCGATGATTCCGCCGCAGGTCAGCCCCACGGCGAAGGCATCGTCGTCGCTGTAGCCGAAGCGTTCGAGGACGGTCCCGCCGTCCTCCAGGGCCTGCCGGCACAGTTCGTAGACGGCGCCCTCCACACATCCGCCGGAGACGGAGCCGATGGCCGTGCCCTCGCTGTCGACGGCGAGCGCGGCTCCCGGCTGCCGGGGCGCGCTCCCGCCGACCGCCACCACGGTGGCGACGGCGAAGTCACGTCCCTGCTCGACCCACCGGTTCAACTCGTCGGCGATGTCCAGCATGTCGGCCTCCTCAAGGCTCTGCGGGTGTGGAGGGCTCAGCGCCTCAGTGGACGCCCAGCCATCCTTCGATGGGGTTGAGGGCGAAGTAGACGATGAAGATCACCGTCAGGCCCCACATGAAGGCGCCGATCTCGCGCGCCTTGCCCTGCGCGATCTTGATGGCGACCCAGGAGATGACACCCGCCGCGACACCGGTGGTGATGGTGTACGTGAAGGGCATGAGCACGACGGTCAGGAAGACCGGGATGGCGGTGCCGCGGTCGGCCCAGTCGACGTGCCGGGCGTTCATCATCATCATCGCTCCGATGACGACGAGCGCGGCGGACGCGACCTCCTGCGGCACGATCGCGGTGAGCGGCGTGAAGAAGAGGCAGGCCGCGAAGAACAGGCCGGTGACGACCGAGGCGAGGCCCGTGCGGGCGCCTTCGCCGACGCCGGTGGCGGACTCGACGAAGACGGTCTGTCCCGAGCCGCCCGCGACGCCGCCGATGGCACCGCCCGCGCCGTCGATGAACAGCGCCTTGGACAGGCCGGGCATGCGGCCCTTGTCGTCGGCGAGGTTGGCCTCGGTGCCGACGCCGATGATGGTGGCCATCGCGTCGAAGAAGCCGGCGAGCACCAGGGTGAAGACGATCATGCCGACGGTCATCGCGCCGACCTCGCCCCAGCCGCCGAACTCGACGTCGCCGATGAGCGAGAAGTCGGGCGAGGAGACCGCGCTGCCGTGCAGTTCGGGGGCGCCGTTCGCCCACTGCTCGGGGTCGATGACGTCGAGCGCGTTGAGCACGACGGCGACGACGGTGCCGGTGACGATGCCGATCAGGATCGCGCCGGGGGTGTTGCGCGCCTGCAGCATGAAGATCAGGAGCAGGGTGCCCGCGAAGAGCAGGACGGGCCAGCCCGCGAGTTCACCGGCGGGGCCGAGCGTGAGTGCGGTGGCCTTGCCCTGGTGGACGAAGCCGCCCTTGACGAGGCCGATGAGGGCGATGAAGAGGCCGATGCCCATGGTGATGCCGTGCTTGAGGGCGAGCGGGATCGCGTTCATGATCATCTCGCGGAGCCCGGTGACGACCAGGAGCATGATCACCGCGCCGTACATCACACACATGCCCATGGCCTGCGGCCAGGTCATCTCGGGTGCGACCTGCGAGGAGATCACGCCGGACACGGAGAGCCCGGCGGCCAGGGCCAGCGGCACCTTGCCGACGAAGCCCATCAGGAGCGTGGTGACCGCCGCGGCGAGCGCCGTCGCGGTGATCAGGGCCTTCTGGCCCATGGTGTCCCCCGCCGCGTCCTTGCCGGACAGGATCAGGGGGTTGAGCAGGACGATGTACGCCATCGCCATGAAGGTGGTGATACCGCCGCGCACCTCACGCGCGACCGTGGATCCCCGCCGGGATATGTGAAAGTACCGATCGAGCCAAGACCTGCCGGCCGGGACGCGCGAGCCGTGGCCCGCGTCCTCTGCGGTGGTCTTCGGCTCCACTGACGACTGGGTCATGGTGCCTACTCCCAAGGTTCACAGGGGCACCCGCAGAGCTGCGGGATTTGGGATGGTGCGTTGGCTGCACGACCCGGGGGACGGCCCGAGACGAACGACATCTCCCGCGACAAGAAGGGGAGTTGAGCTCCGAGCGGTGTGGGCAGCGGAAGTGTGACGTTCCTGGGAGGCACACACCGCCCGGAGAGCTGTGCCGATCCCCGAGCGGAGGACCGGTCCCTCAGCGAGGGATCACGTACCGGTGAGGTGTTCTGGCCGTACCGGCGTCTTGTTGAGCTCCAGACCCGTCGCGTTCCTGATCGCCGCGAGGACGGCGGGAGTGGACGACAGGGTCGGGGCCTCGCCGATGCCACGGAGCCCGTACGGGGCGTGCTCGTCGGCGAGTTCGAGCACGTCGACGGGGATGGTCGGCGTGTCGAGGATGGTGGGGATCAGATAGTCCGTGAAGGAGGGGTTCCTGACCTTCGCGGTCTTCGGGTCGACGATGATCTCCTCCATGACCGCGACGCCCAGGCCCTGGGTGGTGCCACCCTGGATCTGGCCGATCACGGAGAGCGGGTTGAGCGCCTTGCCGACGTCCTGCGCGCAGGCCAGCTCGATGACCTTGACCAGGCCGAGCTCGGTGTCGACCTCGACGACGGCGCGGTGCGCGGCGAAGGAGTACTGGACGTGGCCGTCGCCCTGGCCGGTGCGCAGGTCGAAGGCCTCGGTGGGACGGTGCCGCCACTCGGCCTCGATCTCGACGGTCTCGCCCTCCAGGACGTCGACCAGGTCGCCGAGGATCTCGCCGCCGTCGGTGACGACCTTGCCGCCTTCGAGCAGCAGCTCGGCGGTGGCCCAGGCCGGGTGGTACGAGCCGAACTTGCGGCGGCCGATCTCCAGGACCTTCTCCCTGACCAGCTCGCAGGAGTTCTTGACGGCGCCGCCGGTGACATACGTCTGGCGCGACGCGGACGTCGAACCGGCGCTGCCCACCTGGGTGTCGGCCGGGTGGATCGTCACCTGGGTGACGCCCAGCTCGGTGCGGGCGATCTGCGCGTGGACGGTGACGCCGCCCTGGCCGACCTCCGCCATCGCGGTGTGCACGGTCGCGACCGGCTCGCCGTTGATGACCTCCATGCGCACCTTGGCGGTGGAGTAGTCGTCGAAGCCCTCGGAGAAGCCGACGTTCTTGATGCCGACCGCGTAGCCCACGCCGCGTACGACGCCTTCGCCGTGCGTGGTGTTGGACAGACCGCCGGGCAGCTGGCGCACGTCGGCGCCCTCGCTGGACTCCCACTGGCGCTCGGGCGGCAGCGGGCGGGCCTTGATGCGGCGCAGGATCTCGGCGACCGGGGCCGGCGAGTCGACCGGCTGCCCGGTCGGCATGATCGTGCCCTGCTCCATGGCGTTGATCCTGCGGAACTCGACCCGGTCCATGCCCACCTTGTCGGCGAGCTTGTCCATCTGGGCCTCGTAGGCGAAGCAGGCCTGGACGGCGCCGAAGCCGCGCATCGCGCCGCACGGCGGGTTGTTCGTGTAGAGGGCGATGGCCTCGATGTCGACGTCGTCGATCACATACGGACCGGCCGACAGGGACGAGGCGTTGCCGACGACCGCGGGGGATGCCGACGCGTAGGCGCCGCCGTCCAGGACGATCCGGCACTTCATGTGCGTGAGCTTGCCGTCCTTGGTGGCGCCGTGCTCGTAGTGGAGCTTGGCGGGGTGGCGGTGCACATGGCCGAAGAAGGACTCGAACCGGTTGTAGACGATCTTGACCGGCTTGCCGGTGCGCAGCGCGAGGAGGCAGGCGTGGATCTGCATCGAGATGTCCTCGCGGCCGCCGAACGCGCCGCCGACGCCGGAGAGCGTCATGCGCACCTTCTCCTCGGGCAGGCCGAGGACGGGGGCGATCTGGCCGAGGTCCGAGTGCAGCCACTGGGTGGCGACGTACAGCTCGACGCCGCCGTCCTCGGAGGGCACCGCGAGGCCGGACTCCGGGCCGAGGAAGGCCTGGTCCTGCATGCCGAAGGTGTACTCGCCCGTGACGATGAAGTCGGCCTTCTTGGCCGCCTCTTCGGCGTTGCCGCGGATGATCGGCTGGCGGTGCACGATGTTCGGGTGCGGGACGTGCCCGATGTGGTGGTCGTCGCGGCCCTCGTGCACGAGCACGGCGTCGGGCGCGGTCGCCGATGCCTCGTCCGTGATGACGGGCAGTTCCTTGTACTCGATCACGATCTTCGCGGCGGCGCGGCGCGCGGTCTCCGGGTGGTCGGCGGCCACCAGGGCGACCGGCTCACCGTGGTGGCGGACCTTGCCGTGCGCGAGAACCGGGGTGTCCTGGATCTCCAGGCCGTAGTTCTTCATCTCGGCCGGCAGGTCGTCGTACGTCATGACGGCGTAGACGCCGGGCGTTTTGAGGGCCTCGCTCGTGTCGATCGACACGATCTCGGCGTGCGCGACGGTGGACCGCAGGGTCTGGCCCCACAGCATGTCCTCGTGCCACATGTCCGAGGAGTACGCGAACTCGCCGGTGACCTTCAGGGTGCCGTCCGGGCGCAGCGTCGACTCGCCGATGCCGCCCTTGGTCTGCGAACCCTGGGTGATCTTGCTGGGTGCGCCGGTCGTACGGGTGGATCCCATGGTCAGACCGCCCCTTCCTGGAGTCCCTGACGGTCCTGGCGGGCGGCCGCGAGACGGACGGCATCCAGGATCTTCTCGTAACCGGTGCAGCGGCAGAGGTTGCCGGAGAGCGCCTCGCGGATGTCGGCGTCGGTCGGCTGCGGGGTGCGCTCCAGCATCTCGTCGGCCGCGACCAGCAGACCGGGGGTGCAGAAGCCGCACTGGACGGCGCCCGCGTCGATGAACGCCTGCTGGATCGGGGACAGTTCACTGCCCTCGCCGGTCTGCGAGTCCTGGCCCTTGGCGCTCCACCGCTGGGCGTCCTGGAGCGAGGTGCCGCACGCGCCGGAGGCGCAGCCGCTGCCCGGGTGGGCGTCGTCCCGGTGCTTGGCGTAGTCGGCGAGGCCCTCGACGGTGGTGACCTCGCGGCCCTCCACCTGCCCGGCCGCGACCAGACACGAACACACCGGCACCCCGTCGAGCCGGACGGTGCAGGAGCCGCACTCGCCCTGCTCGCAGGCGTTCTTGGAGCCCGGCAGGCCCATGCGCTCACGCAGCACGTAGAGAAGGGACTCGCCCTCCCACACGTCGTCCGCTTCCTGCTGACGGCCGTTGACCGTGAAGTTCACGCGCATTATGCGACTCCCTCAGTGCTGCGGCCCGTGCCGCGGTACGACTCCCAGGTCCAGCCGAGCGTGCGGCGGGCCATGATCCCGACGGCGTGGCGGCGGTAGCTCGCCGTGCCGCGCACGTCGTCGATCGGGTTGGCGGCACCGGAGGCGAGCTCCGCGAACTGCTTGGCGATCGAGGGGGTGATGATCTTCCTGCTGTCCCAGAAGCCGCCCTCTTCGAGCGCCGCG
Organism: Streptomyces sp. NPDC059002; assembly: GCF_042740435.1. Classification (NCBI taxonomy): domain Bacteria; kingdom Bacillati; phylum Actinomycetota; class Actinomycetes; order Kitasatosporales; family Streptomycetaceae; genus Streptomyces; species Streptomyces sp. NPDC059002. The sequence continues at coordinate 100,253 of NZ_JBHYJI010000031.1, forward strand.
TTCAGGAACTCCTCGGCCGCCTTCGCCCGGATCGGGGTCGGGGCGGCGGAGCCGATGCCGGTGCGCACGGTGCGGGTCGAGGGGTGCAGCGCGATGCCGAACGCGCAGACCGCGATGACCATCGCGTTGCGGGTGCCGACCTTCGAGTACTGCTGCGGTCCGTCCGCCTTCTTGATGTGCACGGACTTGATGAGCTCGTCGGCGGCGAGCGCGTTGCGCTTCACGCCGGTGTAGAACTCGTCGATCGGGATGAGGCGCGAGCCGCGCACCGACTCCACCTCGACCTCGCAGTCGGCGGCGAGCAGCGCCGGGTGGGCGTCACCGGCCGGGGACGCCGTGCCGAGGTTGCCGCCGACGCCGCCGCGGTTGCGGATCTGCGGGGACGCGACCGTGTGCGAGGCGAGCGCGAGGCCGGGCAGCTCCGTGCGCAGCTCCTCCATGATCTGGGTGTACGGGACGGAGGCGCCCAGCCGGACCGTCTCCTCGCCCACCTCCCACTCGCGCAGCTCGACGATGCGGTTGAGGTCAAGCAGGTACTCGGGACGACGGTGGTCGAAGTTGATCTCGACCATCACGTCGGTGCCACCCGCAATCGGCACAGCCGTGGGGTGCTCGGCCTTGGCGGCGAGCGCCTCCTCCCAGCTGGCGGGGCGAAGGAAGTCCATGAGGCTCTCTTCTTCGTATCGAGGGTCGTTCGCTTCGAAGGACAGATTCCCGATCAGGGGATTCCGTTTAGGCCACTCGGGCCGTTGGTCCCTCGACTGCTCGTTCATGTGCTGTTAACGCGGAGTGGGGCAAGTACACCGCCCGGTCGTCCGATGGGGTCAGTCACCGAAACCATGAAGGAGTTGGCTGGCCAAGGCGCGCGTCTTGTAGATTCGTATGAAGAGCGGGCCTCAGTAACCTCGCGGATTCCCCCTGGAAACCGGAGACGCTCGGCGACACAGAGCCCCTGCGCTACAGAGCGCACATGTTTGTACACACCATTCGAGACAGATCGGCGGCGACGACACCATGCGGCTGCGCGCACTCCTTGACACCGACGCGCTGGGCCTGCGGCTGCTCGGCGGCGAGGACGAACTGGACCGCACCGTGCGCGGTGTGATGACCACGGACCTGCGGGACCCCAGCCGCTATCTGGCGGGCGGCGAGCTGGTCCTCACCGGCCTCGCCTGGCGCCGCGACGCCGCGGACACCGAACCCTTCGTACGGATCCTCGCGAGCGCCGGAGTCGCGGCCCTGGCCGCCGGGGAGGCCGAACTCGGCGACATCCCCGACGACATCGTCGAGGCCTGCGCCCGGCACCGCCTGCCGCTCTTCGCGGTCAACGAATCCGTGGCCTTCGCGACGATCACCGAGCACGTCGTACGCCAGGTCTCCGGCGAGCGCGCCGGTGACCTGGCGGCGGTGGTCGACCGGCACCGCCGCCTGATGACCTCGGGCCCGGCGGGCGGCGGCCCCGATGTCGTCCTCGACCTGCTCGGCACCGACCTGGACCTGCGCGCCTGGGTGCTCTCGCCCGCGGGCCGCGTGATCGCGGGGTCCGGCGCGGCGGGCACCGCCCTGCCCGGACCGCTCTGCGCGCGCCTCGCCGGAGAGCACCTGGCCGCCACGCGGACCGGGCGGCGCGGGCCGCACCGGGTGACCATCGAGGAGGGCGGCGCGCAGCGCCTCGGTGAGGGGCGGCGGCCGGGTGACGGGTCGGGCGGGTCGACGTACTCGCTGTTCCCCATCCGGACCAGCAGCCGGGGCGTGGCCGGCGCCTCCCGGGACGTGCGCGAGACGGTCCTTTCCGACTGGGTCCTCGCGGTGGAGGCCGACGCGGGCGACTGGCCCGAGGAGCGGCTCGACCTGCTGCAGGGCGTGACCCAGCTGATCGCGGTCGAGCGGGACCGCCGCGACGCGGCCCGCACGGTGCGCCGCCGCCTCGCCCAGGAGGTCCTCGAACTGGTCCAGACGGGCGCGGCACCCGCCGAGATCGCCGCGCGCCTGCGCGTCGCGGCCCCCGTGCTCCTTCCGGGGCTCGGCGCGGCCCCGCACTGGCAGGTCGTGGTGGCCCGCGTGGAGTGGGAGGGCGGGGAGATCGAGGGCGGTCCGGTCGCCCAGTCCCTCCTGGAGGAGATCCTCGTCGACCCGCTGTCATCGGGGCCCGAGCCGTCCGACCGGATCGCCGTCGCCCACACGGGCGATGAGGCCATCGCGCTGGTGCCGCTGCCCGCGGTCACCACCGAGCACGACGGCCCGGAGACGGGCCTGCTCGCGGACTCCCTCCTGGAGTCGGTCCGCGACCCGCTGTCGGCGGGCCTCGCCGACGACGGCCGCCTCACGCTCGGCGTCAGCGCGTCCGTGCACTCGGCGGAGGGCCTGCGCGGCGCCCTGGAGGAGGCACGGCACGCCCGCAGGGTCGCCGCGGCGCGTCCTGGCCGGGTCTGCGCCGCGGGCCACCAGGAGCTGGCCTCGCACGTCCTGCTGCTGCCCTTCGTGCCGGACGACGTCCGCAGGGCGTTCACGGCGCGGCTCCTGGACCCGCTGCGGGAGTACGACCAGCGCCACCGCGCGGAGCTGATCCCCACACTGGAGGCGTTCCTGGACTGCGACGGCTCCTGGACGCGCTGCGCGGCCCGGCTGCACCTGCACGTCAACACGCTGCGCTACCGGGTGGGCCGTATCGAGCAGTTGACGAGCCGTGACCTCTCGCGGCTCGAGGACAAGCTGGACTTCTTCCTCGCGCTGCGCATGAGTTGACCGGGCCGCGCGCGAGCCGGGCAGGTCGCGCGGCGTTTGCGCGGTACGGAGGCCGGGGCGGGCCCGCACACGGGGTGCCGCCCTTGGCCTTCATGATCGGCTCCCAAACCCCGTTCCTTGCCCGCCCTTTGTGAATTCTTTCACCCAGCCTCTTGGCCGGGCCCCGCGATCCATGCTGAGATTCGCCCACGACTCAACAGCTCAATGGCGTGCTCGGGGAGGGCAACGTGGCGCATACCGCCATGTCTGGTACCGGAACGACTGCAGGGGACGATCCACTCCAGACCGCGGTATGGCGGCTGCGCTCACGCGGCTGCTGGACCGACGCTGCGGCGCTGCTCGCCACGCGGGCGGGGGTCGCGCCGGCGCTCCAGCGGACGGCGCTCCTCGTCGAGCGCTGCCTGTTCACCGGCGACGGCTGGGGCGAGGCCGAGGACGGCCTGCGGACCGCGGAGGCGCTCGCCGAGGACGACGACGACCGGGGCGCCGCGGCCTGCGAGCGAGGCCAACTGGCGTACGCCTCAACGGTCTTGAACGTACGGGACCGCGCCGACGAGGCCCGTACGGCGCTCGGCAGGGCGGCCGCGCTGCTCGCCCCGAACGCCCCCGGGCGGCCACTGCTCGACTTCCGGCGCGGGCTGATCGCGGAGCACATCGCGGACTCCCCGCAGGCCGCGAAGGCCGCGTACCGCCGTGCCCACGCGGGCGCCACCGCGCACTCCGACCCCCTGCTGCTCTCCTTCACCTGGCGCCACCTGGCCGGACTCGCCCTGCGCGACGGCGAGTTGGCGGAGGCGCGGCACGGCTTCACGGAGTCCCTGCGCATCCGCGAGGAACTCGGCTACCTGGTCGGCACCGCCCCCGCGCTCGCTGCGCTCGCCGACGCCGAGCCGGAACCGGAGGCCACCCGTCTGCGCGCCGAGGCCACCCGCCTCTTCCGCCTCCTGGGCGGAGTCCCCGCCTGGCTGGCCCAGCATCTGACGCCGCCCGCCCCGGCGCTGTAGCCGGGGCGGGCGGACACCGCGGGCGTCAGCGGCGCGCCGGGCACTTCTTCCAGGAGAAGTGGTACTTGGTGGTGAAGCTGCCGTCCGTGGAGTCCATCGCGATGAAGCTGGTGGTGTTGTCCGTGTCGGAACGGCCGCCGTGCGCGAGCAGTTCGGTGTTGACGTTGAAGTTCCGCTGCTCGCCGCAGGGCGCGTGCACCAGCGCCTGGATCGGGGTGGTGTCCGAGACCTGCCAGTTGTCCTGGAGCGGGCCGTGGAAGCGGTGCGTGCGGTACGACGTGCGGGTCATGCCCTGGAAGTAGTAGCTGGCCTGCTGCTCGGCGCTCGCGCCCTTCTGCAGGCTGGCGAAGCCGCGGTAGTCGGCCTTGGCGACGGCGTAGGTGAAGCCCTGCGGGGCGTGCACGTTCAGGCCGAGCTGGCAGTTCTTGCGGAAGTCCGTCGGCTTGGCGCCCTTGCCGACCTGGGCGAGGTACTCGCTGTACGTGACGGTGAAGGCCGTGTTGTCCGGGGAGACGGCCACGCTCGCGCTGCCGGGCCTGCAGCCCGAGCCGTTGACCGAGACGAGGTCGATGGTGACCTGGCCGGGCGGCGCGAGGGCCGCCTCGGCGGGTGCGGTCCCCGCCGCCGGGGTGAAGGCGGCGACGAGAGCCGCCGTTGCGCCACCGATGAACACCGTTCTGAACATGGGAGGTCCCTTCCGATCGTCCGCTGTGCCCGCGCGAACCATTCGGCGGGTCACTGAACGTCACCGAAGTCGACCACGTGACTACTCTGCGTCGCGGTACCCACGCCGTACGCCCGCCCCGTCGGGACGAGCGGGACCACTCAGCCCGACGCCCCCGCGAAGTGCTCCCTGACCAGCGAGGAGACCACGCCGAGATCCTGGGCGGCGAGCGCGTCGAGCAGGGCCATGTGCTCCGCCGCGTCCGCGACCAGGTCGGCCCTGCGGCCCGATACGGGGCCGCTCACGAGGGGCCACTGCGAGCGGCGGTGGAGATCGTCGGCGACCTGGACGAGCTGCCGGTTGCCGGAGAGGGTGAGCACCGCGCCGTGGAAGGCGCGGTCGGCCTCGGCGTAGTGCGCGAGGTCGCCGCACGCCGCGGCCGCCGCACTCGCCTCCGCGAGCGGCCGCAGCTCGGCCCAGCGCGCCGCGGGCACCGTACGGGCCAGGCTCAGCATCACCGGCACCTCGATCAGCGCCCGCACCTCGGCGAGTTCCGCGAGTTCGCGCGCGCTGCGTTCGGTGACCCGGAAGCCCCGGTTGGGCACGACCTCCACGGCGCCCTCGACGGCGAGCTGCTGCATGGCCTCGCGGACCGGGGTCGCGGAGACGCCGAAGCGCTCGCCGAGCACCGGGGCCGAGTAGACCTCGCCGGGGGTGAGTTCGCCGCCCACGAGGGCGGCACGGAGGGCATCGAGGACCTGCCCGCGCACGGAGGTGCGCCGGACGGCCGCGCGCACCGGGGCCGGTTCGCCGTGGGTGTGCTCGCCCCTGGCCCCACCGTGGGCCGCGTGCGCCCCGCGCGTCCCTGCCGCCTGTTCCGGCACCCGGACACGGGGCACCCCGGCGCGAACGTCCGTCTCGCGCGCCCTGGCCTGCTCCACTCGGTCCTCCTCAGGGCCGCCTCACCACTGCTCCCCCGTCCCGAAAGGTACGAGAGGCACGAGAGGCACCATAGGCGGACAGCACCGCAGTTGAAACCTCGATCACGTCGGGTAAGGTAAGGCTTACCTGCAATCGATCGCGATTCGGTGGTCCCCGCATGTCCGTCCCCACCTTGGCCGCGCCCGCCCGCGGCGGCGCCTCCAGCCCCGTAGCGGACTCCTACGCCCGCCTCACCGAGGTGTTTCCCGGACTGTCCATCACCGAACTCGGCCACGAGGAACCGGCCCCCCAGGGCGGCGGCTGGGTCACCGCCGCCCTGCTCGCGGAGGGCGGGGCCGACCTCGACGCGTTCCTCGCCTGGGACGACGCACAGGTCCTCAAGGACTACGGCACCCGGGCACGCACCGACGTGGTCGCCAGCTTCGGCCTGCACCGGTACGCCTGGCCGGCCACCCTGCTGATCACGATCCCGTGGTTCCTGCACCGCCGCGTCCCCCGCTTCCCCGTGGCCGACGTCTCCTTCCAGCGCACCCTGGGCCGGATGGCCGTGCGCCCGGGGAGCTTCGCCTGTCTGCCGGACGACCCGGCGGCGGTGCTGCCCGGCGCCCGTGTCGTACCGGACGAGGAGGCGCTGCGCGCGGAGGTGCGGGCGGCGGTCGCCGAGCACCTCGGCCCGCTCCTCGACGGCTTCGGCCCCCGGATGCGGCGCCGCTCGCGCGCGCTGTGGAGCGTCGCCACGGACGAGATCGTCGAGGGCCTCTGGTACATCGCGCACCTCCTCGGCGAGGAGCGGCGCGCCATGACGGAGCTGGAGCAACTGCTGCCCGGCGCCACGAAGCCGTATGTGGGCACGGCCGGATTCCGCGAGCTGACCGGGCCGAACGGCGAGGCGCTGCCGACCAGGGACCGGGCGAGCTGCTGCATGTTCTACACGCTGCGCCCCGAGGACACCTGCGTCACCTGCCCGCGCACCTGCGACGCCGAGCGCATCGCGCGGCTCAGCGCAACCGCCTCCGCCTGAACCACCCCTTCGTGCGCGCTTAATCGAACTCAACCATCGCTCCCCCGCAGCGAGTTCGAGTAAAAGTGCGCTCTGCGTGCTCCCTTGCACCCCCTTGGCGTTCTCTTGCCCCGAAACCCCCCTGAGGGCCATCGGGATTGGGTCAATATGGCGCCCGAAACGCCCTACCGCGATGCAAGGGACCCCAGATGAGACTGACCGACATATCGCTGGACTGGCTGCTCCCCGGCGGCGTCCTGCTCCTGGGCATGCTGGTGGCGGTGGCGGTGCTCGCGCGCGGCAAGCGCGACCACGAGAAGACGAAGTCCGGCAGCGACGAGACATGGGAACGCAGCGAGGAGCGCCGCAGGCGCAAGGAAGCCGTCTACGGCACCGCCTCCTATGTGCTCCTGTTCTGCTGCGCCGCGGTCGCCGCGGCACTCTCCTTCCACGGCCTGGTCGGCTTCGGCCAGCAGAACCTCAGCCTCTCGGGCGGCTGGGAGTACCTGGTCCCGTTCGGCCTCGACGGCGCGGCGATGTTCTGCTCCGTCCTCGCCGTGCGCGAGGCGAGCCACGGGGACGCGGCGCTCGGCTCGCGCCTCCTCGTGTGGACGTTCGCGAGCGCGGCCGCCTGGTTCAACTGGGTGCACGCGCCAAGGGGGTTGGGCCACGCGGGCGCTCCGCACTTCTTCGCCGGGATGTCGCTCTCGGCGGCGGTGCTCTTCGACCGCGCGCTGAAGCAGACCCGCCGTGCCGCGCTGCGCGAGCAGGGCCTGGTGCCGCGGCCGCTGCCGCAGATCCGCATCGTGCGGTGGCTGCGCGCGCCCCGTGAGACCTTCGGCGCCTGGTCGCTGATGCTCCTGGAGGGCGTACGCACCCTGGACGAGGCCGTCGAGGAAGTGCGGGAGGACCGCCGCGAGAAGGAGCGCACGCGGCTGCGCAGGCGGGACCAGGAGAAGCTGGAGCGCGCGCAGCTCAAGGCGATCAGCCGGGGCCACCGCGGATACTCGCGGAGGGGGTCCCCCCTCCTCGAGCGAAGCCGAGAGGTTGGGGGAGGCCGCCAGGTCGAGGTACAGGCCGTCGCACCGGCCGCAGGGTCCGCGCAGGTCGGCGCGGACCCTGCCATAGCGCCGCAGGAGCAGCTGCCGGTACGCGCCCGTCCCTCCCTCCAGGCCGTCAAGAACGGCCGTGACGACATGAACTCCGCCGCCCCCGTCACCGTCGACCTGACGGCGGAGGACGACACGCAGACGCTGCCCCGGCTCGACTCGCTGGAGCAGAAGCTCAAGGACCTTGAGCAGCAGTTCGGTTGACCCCGTCGACGGCGGCGGCAGGCTTCACGCCATGCCGCCGCCGTTCAGCTCGAACCACACCACCTTGCCCACCCCGTGCGCCCGCACGCCCCACGCGTCGGCGAGGGACTGCACCAGGACGAGGCCCCTGCCGTGCGTACCGTCGTCGGCGTTCGGTACGCGCGGCTTGGGGCGCCGCCCCACGAAGTCCCGCACCTCCACACGGAGTCCGTGCGGGCCCACGGTCGCGGTGACGATGGCGTCGTGATCGGTGTGCACCAGCGCGTTGGTGACCAGCTCGCTGGTGAGGAGCTCCGCTATGTCGGATCTTCCCGGCTTCCCCCAGTGCCTCAGGAATTCCCGCAGGGCACGCCTGACCTCGGACACCGCGCGCAGGTCGGACCTGCCCAGCCTGCGCCTGAGCTGCACCCGGTCGGGTACCGCGGACACCTCGTCGCTCGACTCTTCCCGTACGTTGGATGAAGTGGCCCCGATTCCCCCGGAGCCGCCCCCACGTGCCTGCCTCGTCATGACCCCCGCCCACCAGCCGATGACCTTGCCTCCCTGCTCGAACACGTTCACGGGATGAATGCCCAGGGCCCATGGCGGCACTCCTGTCGAATCGTCAACCATTGACGGGGGTGCGCCGGAGGGTTGGGGGGAAGTGAAGCGGTGGACCCCGCCGCCGAGCGTTCCGAGGAGCCCGAGTGCACGACGACAGACTGCTGGTGGAAGGCCGCCTGGAGCGGGCGCTGCGCCAGTTCATCCGACCCGCCCAGTACGCGCGGCGGGAGCCGCTGACCCTCTCGGTCTGGCACGCCCCGGGCGAACCGGTGCCCGTCGCGACCGCCCTCGACGCGGTGTACGAACCCTTCGAGACCGGCACCCCGTGGGGAAGTCCCTGGTCCACCAGTTGGTTCCGGCTTCAAGGGCAGGTGCCCGACGAGTGGCGGGGGCGCCGGGTCGAGGTGGTCGTCGATCCCGGCTTCACGGGCGAGGGGCCGGGCTTCCAGGCGGAGGGTCTGGTGTACGACGCGGCGGGCGTTCCCCTGAAGGGGATTCACCCGCGCAACCGGCATATTCCGGTGGCCTCCCCCGCGCGGGGCGGCGAAACGGTGCACCTACTCCTGGAGGCGGCGGCCAATCCCGCCGTTCTGCACGACTTCGTGCCGACCCCCCTCGGCGACGTACTGACCGCAGGCAATACCCCGATCTACCGATTCGCGTCTGCCGATCTCGCCGTACTCGACGAGGACGTATGGCAGTTGATCCTGGACATCGAGGTCCTGTCCGAGTTGATGTCCGAACTGGATGCCGACCGTCCGCGGCGGCACGAAATCCTGCGGGCTCTCGAGGACATGCTCGACGCGCTCGATCTGCACGACGTGTCCGGCACGGCCGCCGCGGCGCGCGCCGAGCTCACCGGCGCACTCGCCAGGCCCGCCCACGCGAGCGCGCACCGTGTATCGGCGGCCGGGCACGCGCACATCGACTCGGCCTGGCTGTGGCCGCTGCGCGAGACCGTGCGCAAGGCCTCACGGACGTTTGCCAATGTGACGGCCCTCGCCGAGGACTACCCGGAGCTAGTCTTCGCCTGTTCGCAGGCGCAGCAGTACGCCTGGGTGAAGGAGCACCAGCCGCACATCTGGGAGCGCATCAAGAAGGCGGTGGCGGACGGGAATTGGGCGCCGGTCGGCTCGATGTGGGTCGAGTCGGACGCCAACATGCCGGGCGGCGAGGCGCTCGCCCGGCAGATCACGCACGGCAGGCGGTTCTTCCGCGAGGAGTTCGGCATCGAGACGGAGGAGATCTGGCTGCCCGACTCCTTCGGATACACCGCCGCCTTCCCGCAGCTGGCGAAGCTCGCGGGCATCCGCTGGTTCCTCACGCAGAAGCTGAGCTGGAACCAGTCCAACAAGATGCCGCACCACACCTTCTGGTGGGAGGGCATCGACGGCACCCGGGTCTTCACCCACTTCCCGCCCGTGGACACCTACAACTCGCAGTTCCACGGCGCCGAACTCGCCCACGCCGAGCGGAACTTCGCCGACAAGGGTCGGGCGACGCGCTCCCTGGTGCCGTTCGGCTGGGGCGACGGCGGGGGCGGCCCGACCCGCGAGATGATGGAGCGGGCCCGCAGGCTCCGCTCCCTTGAGGGCTCGCCGCGCGTCGAGATCGAGAAGCCGTCGGCGTTCTTCGCGGCGGCCGAGGAGGAGTACGGCGCGCGGGCCCCCGTCTGGTCCGGCGAGCTGTATCTGGAGCTGCACCGCGCGACGTACACCACCCAGGCCGCCACCAAGCGTGGCAATCGTCGCAGTGAACACGCCTTGCGCGAGGCCGAGTTGTGGTGCACGGCCGCGGCGCTGCGCGATCCGGCGTACGTCTACCCGTACGACACCCTGGACCGGCTGTGGAAGACGGTCCTGCTGCACCAGTTCCACGACATCCTGCCGGGCTCGTCGATCGCCTGGGTGCACCGCGAGGCGCGCGACACCTATGAGCGCGTCCTCGCCGAACTCGACGGACTCACCCTCGCGGCGGCGCGCTCCCTCGGCGCGGGCGGCCCCGCCGCGCTGAACGCCTCGCCGTATCCGCGCAGCGAGATCGTCGCGGCCGACGACGGCACGCTCGTGCACGTCGAGGTGCCCGCGCTCGGCACGCAGAGCCTGGAGATCGCGGCGGGCTTCACCCGGGAGCCCGGCAGGGGCGTCTCCGCGGGGACGGACGGCACGGCGATCGTACTGACCAACGAGCAGCTGCGGGTCACCGTCGACGCGGCCGGACTCCTCACCTCCGTACGCGACTTGGCGGAAGGCCGGGAGGTCCTCGCGGCCCCCGCCAACCTCCTCCAGCTGCACCCCGACCACCCCACGCACTACGACGCCTGGGACCTCGACCGGCACTACCGGCACCGGCACACCGACCTCACGGACGCCGAGTCCGTCGAGCTGGTCGAGGACGGGCCGCTGCGCGTCGCGGTGCGGGTGGTGCGGGCCTTCGGGGCCTCACGGATCACGCAGGAGATCCGCCTCGCGGCCGGGAGCAGGCGGGTGGACATCGTCACCGACGTCGACTGGCGGGAGTCGGAGAAGGTGCTCAAGGCCGCCTTCCCGCTCGACGTGCACGCCGAACGGTCCGCCGCCGAGATCCAGTTCGGCCATGTGCACCGCCCCACGCACGCCAACACCGGCTGGGACGCTGCCCGTTACGAGATCTGCGCGCACCGCTGGCTGCGGGTCGCCGAGGAGGGGTACGGGGTCGCGGTGCTCAACGACGCGACGTACGGCCATGATGTGACGCGCACGGAGCACGAGGGCGTGCTGGGCACGACGGTGCGGCTGACGCTTCTTCGGGCGCCGCACAGCCCCGACCCGGAGACGGACCAGGGCACGCACCGCTTCACGTACGCGCTGCTGCCCGGCGCCACGACCGGTGACGCGGTCGCGGCGGGGCTCGCGCTCAATCTGCCGCTGCGGGTGGCGGCCGCGCCGGTGCTGCCGTCGCTCGTGGCCGTCGACCATCCCGCGGTCACCGTCGAGTCGGTGAAGCTCGCGGACGATCGCAGCGGGGATGTCGTGGTGCGGCTCTACGAGTCGCAGGGGGGTCGCGCCGCCGCGACGTTGCGGACGTCGTTCCCTGTGGCGCGGGCGGAGGTCACGGATCTCCTTGAGCGGCCCCTCGGACCTGCCGAGACCGGTGAGTCCGGGCTCGCCCTCGGCCTGCGGCCTTTCCAGATCGTGACGCTGCGGTTGCGCCCGGCGTGAGCGGTTCGCTGGGGGCCGGTTTGAAGCTGCGGGTTTGATGTGGCTGGGCGCGCAGTTCCCCGCGCCCCTGAAAGGCCGGTGCCCGGCCCCCTCTCGGGGC
>NZ_JBHYJI010000032.1:0-24307 GCF_042740435.1 Streptomyces sp. NPDC059002
CCTGAAGGTTCAGGGGGCCGCCGCCCTCGTACGTACTGCCCTGCAGGCCTAGCTGAAGGAGTCGCCGCAGGCGCAGGAGCCGGTGGCGTTCGGGTTGTCGATCGTGAAGCCCTGCTTCTCGATGGTGTCCACGAAGTCGATGGAGGCGCCGCCCAGGTAGGGAGCGCTCATCCGGTCGGTGACGACCTTCACGCCGCCGAAGTCCTTGACGACGTCGCCGTCGAGCGTGCGCTCGTCGAAGAACAGCTGGTAGCGCAGGCCCGAGCAGCCGCCGGGCTGAACGGCGACGCGCAGCGCCAGGTCGTCCCGGCCCTCCTGCTCAAGGAGGCCCTTCACCTTGGCCGCGGCGGCCTCGGACAGGAGGATGCCGTCGCTCACGGTGGTGGTCTCGTCCGATACGGACATCTGCTTCTCTCCCGGGTTGTACGGAGACTGCTTGCCGACGGTTGCAACCGGCGGGGCCGCGGATTCATTCCGGGCCGAGCGCTTTCGTCTTACCCCTTCATGCTCGCACATGGCATCCCCGGGGGCACCGGCCCTCGGACCCGCGAATTCGTCACATCGACACTATGGCCATCGTCAAACTGACGTGAAGCGGTTATGATAGATAACGTCAATTAGACGAAAAGGCATCGTCTGCAGAAAAGAAAGGGTGCGTGTCTCGTGACCACCGCCCAGTCCCCCGTGGACCTCGACGTCCAGCCGACCCCGCTCGCCCTGCTGCTGCTCGGCCGCGAGGCCGACCCCAAGAGCGAGCGCGGCGTGGAGTGCCCCGGAGATCTGCCGTCCCCCTCCGACCCGGACCTGGTGGAGCGCGCCCGCGCCGCCAAGGAGAAGCTCGGGGACAAGGTCTTCGTGCTCGGCCACCACTACCAGCGCGACGAGGTCATCCAGTTCGCGGATGTCACCGGCGACTCCTTCAAGCTGGCCAAGGACGCGGCCGCCCGGCCCGAGGCCGAGTACATCGTCTTCTGCGGCGTGCACTTCATGGCCGAGTCCGCGGACATCCTCACGACGGACGACCAGAAGGTCGTCCTGCCCGACCTCGCGGCCGGCTGCTCGATGGCCGACATGGCCACCGCCGAGCAGGTCGCCGAGTGCTGGGACGTGCTGGCCGATGCCGGGATCGCCGAACAGGTCGTGCCCGTCTCGTACATGAACTCGTCCGCCGACATCAAGGCCTTCACCGGCAAGCACGGCGGCACGATCTGTACGTCCTCCAACGCCAAGCGCGCCCTGGAGTGGGCCTTCGAGCAGGGCGAGAAGATCCTCTTCCTGCCCGACCAGCACCTCGGGCGCAACACCGCGGTCCGCGACATGGGCCTCTCGCTGGACGACTGCGTCGTCTACAACCCGCACAAGCCGAACGGCGGCCTGACCGTCGAGCAGCTGCGCGCCGCGAAGATGATCCTGTGGCGCGGGCACTGCTCCGTGCACGGGCGCTTCTCGCTGGAGTCGGTCGAGGACGTGCGCGCGCGGATTCCCGGCGTGAACGTCCTCGTGCACCCCGAGTGCAAGCACGAGGTCGTGGCCGCGGCGGACTACGTCGGCTCCACCGAGCACATCATCAAGACCCTGGAGGCGGCGCCCGCCGGGTCCAAGTGGGCCATCGGCACCGAGCTGAACCTCGTACGCCGCCTGGCGAACCGGTTCGCCGCCGAGGACAAGGAGATCGTCTTCCTCGACAAGACGGTCTGCTTCTGCTCGACCATGAACCGGATCGACCTGCCGCACCTGGTGTGGACCCTGGAGTCGCTTGCCGAGGGCAACCTCGTCAACCAGATCGAGGTCGACCGGGAGACCGAGCAGTTCGCCAAGCTGGCTCTTGAGCGGATGTTGGCGCTTCCGTAGTCCTGCTCTTCTCATGCGTAAGGGGCGCCCGCCATTGCGGGCGCCCCTTACGCGTTCTCAGCTGCTAGACGGTCGAGTCCGCGTACGCCTGCGGCGGGACTCCTGCCTTCTTCGCACGCTTCGCCTCGCGCTTCGCGCGCCTGCGTTCCTTGCGGAGTTCCACCATCGCGTAGAGCGTCGGGACGAGGAGGAGGGTGAGGAGCGTGGAGGTGATCAGGCCGCCGATGACGACCACCGCGAGCGGCTGGGCGATGAAGCCGCCCTCGCCCGTGATGCCCAGGGCCATCGGGAGCAGGGCGAAGATCGTCGCCAGGGCCGTCATGAGGATCGGCCGGAGACGGTGGCGGCCGCCCTCGATGACCGCCTCGACGGTGCCGTAACCCTGCCTGCGGTACTGGTTGATGAGGTCGATCAGGACGATCGCGTTGGTGACCACGATGCCGATGAGCATCAGCATGCCGATCATCGCGGGGACACCCATCGGGGTGTCCGTGGCGACGAGCAGGCCGATCGCGCCGGTGGCCGCGAACGGGATGGAGACCAGCAGGATCAGCGGCTGGACCAACGACCGGAAGGTCGCGACCAGGAGCATGAAGACGATCGCGATCGCCGCCAGCATCGCGAGGCCGAGCGAGGCGAACGCCTCGTCCTGGTCCTCGGAGACACCGCCGATGGAGGCCGTGGCGCCGTCCGGGAGCCGCAGCGCGTCCAGCTTCTTGGTGAGGTCCGCGCTGACCGCGCCGGTGTTGTCGCCGGTCGGCTTCGCGGTGATCGTCGCGGCGCGCGCGCCGTCGATGCGGGTCATCGAGACCGGGCCGTCCACCAGCCGCACGTCGGCGATCGCGCCGAGCTTCACACCGGGGCCCAGCGGCAGCTTCTTCAGCTCGTCCAGGGTCGTGGCCGGCTTCGCCGACTTGATGACGACATCGCGCTCGGTGTCGTCGAGGGTGGCCTTGCCGCTGGTGGTGCCGCGCACCGCCTGGGCGACGGCCTGGCCGAGGGTCGTCTGGTCGAACCCGGCATCGGCGGCCTTGGAGTTGGCCCTGACCGAGATGCGCGGGACGCTCTGCGCCAGGTCGCTCTGCACGTCGGTGACGTCGTCGAGCTTCGCGACCTCGTCGCGCACCTCGTCGGACGCCTTGCGCAGCACGTCCGCGTCGGCGGCCTTCACCACGACGCTCAGGTCCTGGCTGCCGAAGCCGTCACCGGCGGAGACCTTGGTCTGGCCGATGCCGGAGAGCTTGCCGAGCTCCTTCTCGACCAGGTCCTGCGTCTTCTCGTACGACGCCTTGTCCTTGAGGGTGAGGGTGTACGACGCCTGGTTGGTGTCCGTGCCGCCGCCGAAGGCCGCCATGAAGCCGGAGGAGCCGACCGTGACCTGGTAGTCCTTGATCTCGTCGATGCCGGACAGCATCTTCTCGATCTTCTTCGCCGAGGCGTCGGACGCCGCCAGGCTGGTGCCGGGCTTCAACTCCTGCTTGATGGAGAGGACTTCCTGCTCGCCCTGGTCGAAGAAGTTGGTCTTCAGCAGGGGGGCCATGCCGAAGGTGCCGACCAGGATGACGATCGCGATGCCGAGGCTGGTGAGGCGGCGGCGGGTCGCGAAGCGCAGGACCGGGACGTACAGCCGCTGGAGTCTGCTGCGGGTCTCCTTCTCCTCCGCCGCGCGGCGGGCCTCCTCCGGGTCGACGCCCCGGATCGCCTTGGGGGCGCGCAGGAACCAGTACGAGAGGACCGGCACGACCGTCAGCGAGACGAGCAGGGAAGCGAGCAGCGCCGCCGTGACCGTCAGCGAGAACGAGCCGAAGAGCTCACCGACCATGCCGCCGACCAGACCGATGGGCAGGAAGACCGCGACCGTGGTGAGGGTGGATGAGGTGACGGCGCCCGCGACCTCGCGGACCGCCTTGAGGATCGCCTCCTGGCGCTCCTCGCCGTAGCCGAGGTGGCGCTTGATGTTCTCCAGGACCACGATCGAGTCGTCCACGACCCGGCCGATCGCGATGGTCAGGGCGCCCAGCGTGAGCATGTTGAGCGAGAGGTCGCGGGTCCACAGGACGATCAGGGCGAGCACGACGGAGAGCGGGATGGAGACCGCGGTGACCAGCGTCGAACGGATCGACGCCAGGAAGACCAGGATGACGAGGACCGCGAAGACCAGGCCGAGCGCGCCCTCGGTGGTGAGGCCCTCGATGGACTTGGCGACGGCCGGGCCCTGGTCGCTCGCGACCGTCAACTCGGCGCCGGAACCGAGGTCCTTGCGCAGGTCGGGGAGCTTGTCCTTGACCGCGTCGGAGATGGCGACGGCGCTGCCGTCGTGATCCATGGTGACCGCGACCGCGAGACTGGGCTCGCCGTTGGTGCGGGTGATGGAGGTCGCGAGGGCCTGCTCCTGCCGGACCGTCGCGACGTCGCCGAGGCGCACCGGCTTGCCGGGCCGCTCCCCTGGCTCGGCCTCGGGGGTGATCCGCAGGTCCTGGATCTGCTTCAGGGCGGTGAAGCCGCCGCCGACCTGCACGGTGCGGTTCTTGCCGCTCTCGTCGAAGGAGCCCGCGGGGAGCGTGGCGCCGCCCGCCTGGAGCGCCTTGCCGAGCGCGGCGGTCGAAAGGCCCGCCCGCGCCAGCTTCTTGTCGTCCGGGGTGACGTCGACCTGGAGGTCGCGCACGCCGTCGACGGTGACCTGGCCGACGCCGTCGATGTCCTTCAGGGACGGTACGACGGTGCGGTCGAGCTGGTCGGCGAGGGCCTGCTGGTCCTTGTCGGAGGTGACGGAGAGGACGACGGTGGGGATGTCGTCGGTGGAGCCCGCGACGACCTGCGGGTCGACGTCGTCGGGGAGTTCGGCGCGGGCGCGGTTCACGGCCTGCTGGACGTCGGCGACGAGCTGCTTGGAGCCGTTGCCGTAGTCGAACTGGGCCATGATCACGGCGTTGCCCTCGCTCGCCGTGGAGGTGATGCCGGTGATGCCGTCGACCGCGTCGATGGTGTTCTCGAGCGGTTCGACGACCTGCTTCTCGACCACATCGGGGGACGCACCCTGGTAGGGGGCGAGCACGGACACCATGGGAAGTTCGATGGAGGGCAGCAACTGCTGCTTGAGCTGCGGTATCGCGATGGCGCCGAAGACGATCGCGATGATCGACATCAGCCCTACGAGCGCCCGTTGGGCAAGGCTGAACCTGGACAGCCAGGACATGGGGGTCTCTCTCTGTGGCGTACGCGGGGGGAGGCGGGCGGGCGCCGGGAGGTCGTTGCCTCCGGCAAGCGGATGCCCACCTCACACACCTTCAGCCATGGAGGAGGCATCGATCCTCACCCCCAGGGCCCCTTCTTGCGCCACGCCTACTGCGGGCGCAGTACGCCGCCCCCGGAACTCACTCCACCCTTGGACGTACCAGGCCCGATTCGTACGCGATGACGACGAGTTGGGCACGGTCGCGCGCGCCCAGCTTCGCCATCGCCCGGTTCACATGCGTCTTCACCGTGAGCGGGCTGACCTCGAGCCGCTCCGCGATCTCGTCGTTCGAGTGGCCGCCCGCCACCTGCACGAGGACCTCGCGCTCGCGGCCCGTGAGCGCGTCGAGCCGCTCGCCGCGCACCCGCCCCTCGCCGTCCGAACCCTCGCCCTGCGCGAGGAACTTGGCGATCAGGCCCTTGGTGGCCACCGGCGAGAGCAGCGCCTCGCCCGCCGCCGCGATCCGGATCGCGCCGAGCAGCTCGTCCGGTTCCGCGCCCTTGCCGAGGAACCCGGAGGCGCCCGCGCGCAGCGACTGCACCACGTACTCGTCGACCTCGAACGTCGTCAGCATCACCACGCGTACGTGGGCCAGAGCGGGGTCGGCGCTGATCAGGCGGGTGGCCGCGAGCCCGTCCGTGCCCGGCATGCGGATGTCCATCAGGACGACGTCGGCCCGCTCCGACTTGGCGAGCCGGACCGCCTCCGCCCCGTCGGACGCCTCGCCGACCACCTCCATGTCGGACTCGGAGTCGACCAGCACCTTGAACGCGCTGCGCAGCAGCGCCTGGTCGTCGGCGAGCAGTACCCGGATCGTCACGCGGTCCCTCCCTTGGCAGTGACGGGCAGGATCGCATGGACGCGGAAGCCCCCTCCGTAGCGGGGCCCCGCCGAGCAGCGGCCGCCGAGCGCGCCGACGCGTTCGCGCATGCCGATGAGGCCGTGCCCGCCGCCGTCGCCGTGCCCCGCCTCGTCCTTGTCGCCCTTCTCCGCGCCGGGGCCGTCGTCCAGGACGGTGACCTCCACGTTCGGCCCGACGCGCACGACGCTCACCTCGGCCTTGGCCGCCGCCCCCGCGTGCTTCTGCACATTGGTCAGCGCCTCCTGGATGATGCGGAAGGCGGCGAGGTCGACGGCGGCCGGCAGGTCGAGGCCGATCTGTCCGAGCGCCACCTCCACGGGCAGGCCCGCGTTGCGGAACGTGTCGACCAGTTCGTCGAGCCGGTGCAGTCCCGGCGCGGGCTCCGTGGGCGCCTCCGGGTCGCCGGTCTGACGCAACAGGCCGACGGTGGCGCGGAGTTCGTTGAGCGCGGAGCGGCTGGCGTCGCGGACGTGCGCGAGGGCCTCCTTGGCCTGGTCGGGCCGCTTGTCCATGACGTGCGCCGCGACGCCCGCCTGTACGTTGACGAGCGCGATGTGATGGGCGACCACGTCGTGCAGATCCCTCGCGATGCGCAGCCGCTCCTCGGCGACGCGGCGCCTCGCCTCCTCCTCGCGGGTGCGTTCCGCGCGCTCGGCGCGCTCCCTGATCGCCGCGACGAAGGCCCGGCGGCTGCGCACCGCGTCGCCCGCGGCGGCGGCCATGCCCGTCCAGGCGAAGATGCCGATGTTCTCCTGCGCGTACCAGGGCAGCGGCCCCGACAGCATCGCGACGCCGGTCAGGCCCGCCATGGTGACGAGGCCGATCCGCCAGGTCGTGGAGCGGTCGGTCCGCGCGGCCACCGTGAACAGCGCGATCACGGCAGACATCACGACGGGGTCGCGGGTCCCGCCCGTGAGCAGCTCGGCGATGGCGGCGGCGCAGGTCGCGGCGAGCACGGACCAGGGGGCGCGGCGGCGGAAGACCAGGGCGGTGGCGCCGGCGACCATCAGGACCAGGCTCGGGCCGTCCGGGGTGCGGGCGCCCCAGGTGGGGCCGTGCGGTCCGTTGGGGGTGGCGAGGGAGCCGATGACCATACAGATGAGGACGGCGGTCGCGAGGGCGGCGTCCATCGCGAGCGGGTGCGTCTTGGCCCAGCCGCGGCCTCGTACGAGTGTGGTCACTCGGTCAACGTTACGGGGCCTGGGCGGCGGCCTGGACCCTGTCTGCGGCAATGCTCCCGCGACGGCGCGGGCCGGGTACGGGAGTTCTTTCCGCTGCGGTCCGGAGGGGCTGGTCGCGCGGTTCCCCGCGCCCCTTCAGGGCCCGTCGTGGTCAGCCCGGGATCAGGCCGTCGTCGCTCAGCATTTCTCGGACCTCGTCCAGGGTCGCGTCCGGGGCGGGGAGGATGAGTTCCGAGGGTTCCAGGGCGTCGTCCGGGAGGGGGGTGCCCAGCTCCCGGACCTTGTCCAGGAGCGCGTGCAGGGTGCGGCGGAAGCCGGGCTCGTCGCCGTTCTCCATTTCTTCGAGCAGCTCGTCGTCCAGCTTGTTCAGTTCGGCGAAGTGGCTGTCGGCCAGCTCCACCTGCCCCTCCCCCATGATCCGTACGATCATGTCGTCCTCCTCGGACGTGCGTAGGGCTACTGCTTGTCGAAGCGCGGGGTGTCCTGCGGCTGCTGCTGCGGCTGGGACTGGCCCTGGCCGCCCTCGATCGCCTGCTGACCGCTGCTGGATCCTCCTGCCAGCTCGGCCTTCATGCGCTGCAGTTCCAGCTCTACATCTGTACCACCGGAGAGGCGGTCCAGCTCGGACTGGATGTCGTCCTTGGCGAGGCCGGAGGAGTCGTCGAGGGCACCGGAGGCGAGCAGTTCGTCGATCGCGCCGGCCCGCGCCTGGAGCTGCGCGGTCTTGTCCTCGGCGCGCTGGATCGCCATGCCGACGTCGCCCATCTCCTCGGAGATGCCGGAGAAGGCCTCGCCGATGCGGGTCTGCGCCTGCGCCGCGGTGTAGGTGGCCTTGATCGTCTCCTTCTTCGTACGGAAGGCGTCGACCTTGGCCTGCAGACGCTGGGCCGCGAGGGTGAGCTTCTCCTCCTCGCCCTGCAGCGTCTGGTGCTGCGTCTCCAGGTCCGTCACCTGCTGCTGGAGCGCGGCCCGGCGGGACAGGGCCTCGCGGGCCAGGTCCTCGCGGCCGAGGGCGAGGGCCTTGCGGCCCTGGTCCTCGAGGGTGGAGGACTGCTTGTTCAGCTGGGCCAGCTGCAGCTCGAGGCGCTTGCGGGAGGTCGCCACGTCGGCGACGCCGCGGCGCACCTTCTGCAGCAGCTCCAGCTGCTTCTGGTACGAGTAATCGAGGGTCTCGCGCGGGTCCTCGGCCCGGTCAAGGGCCTTGTTCGCCTTCGCGCGGAAGATCATCCCCATACGCTTCATGACACCGCTCATGGGCTTCGCGCGCCCCCTTCTGACGGACTTCCAGCTCCAGGTACTGCTCAGAACCCACAGTACGGGCCCTGCATCCATTACCGCACTGTTCGCGTGCGGATGCGCTCATCCCCAAGGACGACTGCCCACGGCTCCGCTCCGGCGTAGGGAGTAGGTGCACCCCCGTGAACCGACCCCGAACCGGTGGGGGAACCAGCCACAAAACCGGCTGGTTACCGCCTGCTACGTCCCCTTAGGCACGTAAATCAAGACGCCCGGTGTTGCCGGATCGTTCCCCGCCTGGCGGACCTCCATGCCCCCGCACCCCGTACCCTTGGATTTTGTGTTCCGTAGCCGATCCAAGGAAGAGAAGGCCCCGGCCGCGCAGGCGCCGGTGACCGACTCCAAGCAGCCCCGTGACCCGCAGGCCCCGAAGGGCCGCCCCACCCCCAAGCGCGCCATGGCGCAGTCGCAGCGCCGCAGCGTGACGAATACGCCGACGACGCGCAAGGAAGCGGCGAAGCGGCAGCGCGACGAGCGCCGCGCCCAGATGGCGAAGCAGCGCGAGGCGCTGGCCAGCGGTGACGAGCGGTTCCTGCCCGCCCGTGACAAGGGTCCCGTGCGCAAGTTCGCGCGCGACTTCGTGGACTCCCGCTTCTGCATCGCCGAGTTCTTCCTGCCGCTCGCGGTGATCATCCTCGTCCTGAGCATGGTCCGCGTGCCCCAGCTGCAGAACATCGCGCTGCTGCTCTGGCTCTTCGTGATCGTGCTGATCATCGTGGACTCGATCGCCACCGCGGTCCGCCTGAAGAAGCGCCTGAACGAGCGCTTCCCGAGCGAGAGCAAGAAGGGCGCCGTCGCGTACGCCCTGATGCGCACGCTCCAGATGCGCCGGCTGCGCCTCCCGAAGCCGCAGGTCAAGCGCGGAGAGCGGCCCTGAGCGGATTCACCGGCGGCGCCACCGCCTGGCTGTCGAAGCTGGGCGGTCTGCGCAATGCCGTACGTCAGGAACTGGTGGCCCGGCAGCTCGACGAGCAGATAGCCGCCCGCTTCCCCGTGGGGCAGCGGCTGCGGGTGCTCGACGTCGGCATGGGCCAGGGGACGCAGGCGCTGCGGCTGGCCCGTGCCGGGCACAAGGTGACGGGTGTCGAACAGGACCCCGAGATGATCGCCGCCGCGCGTGCGGCGCTCGCCGACGAGCCGGAAGGCATCAGGGGGCGGGTGCGGATCGTCGAGGGCGACGGGCACCAGACCGGGGTGCACTTCCTGCCCGGCAGCTTCGACGTGGTGCTCTGCCACGGGGTGCTGATGTACGTCGAGGAGCCCGACGCCCTCCTCGCGGGTCTTGCCAGGATGCTGGCTCCCGGGGGGCTGCTCTCGCTCGTCGTGCGCAATGCCGAGGCACTGGCCATGCGGCCCGGCATCGCCGGGGACTGGGCGGGGGCGCTCGCCGCGTTCGACTCCGTCACGTACCGCAACCGGCTCGGGATCGAGGCCCGTGCGGACCGGCTCGACGCGTTGACCGCCACCTTGGCGGGGATCGCGGCGCCTTTGCAGGTCTGGTACGGGGTGCGGGTCTTCACGGACACCGTGGGGGACGATCCCCCGCTGCCTCCCCAGGAGGAGCTGGACGCGTTGCTCGACGCGGAGGAGCGGGCGGGGCGGACCGATCCTTATCGGCGGGTTGCCGCGCTTCTGCACCTTTGCGGGGTGCGGGACTAAGCATTCCGCTGGAAGGCCGGTGCCACGTCCGCGGGTCCGATGTGGCTGGTCGCGCCCACGCGGCGGAGCCGCACGTGTCACAGCCCCGCGCCCCTGACGGGGCACCCGATTGCCCCGTGACGCGAGCGACATGCAGGGGCAATGCAGACACTCGGGGCATGGATGTCACCCGTACCCGTGTTCTCGTCGCCGCTCTCGCCGCCGTCGCTCTCGTCGGCGGCTGTTCCTCGTCCGGGTCGTCCGGCGACTCCGGCGGTTCCACCACGCAGGCCGCCCCCGCCGCCGCCAACGACCTCCAGGACGACTACCAGAAGGTGATCAAGGACGTCCTGCCGTCGGTCGTCCAGATCGATGCCGCCGAGAGCCTCGGCTCCGGGGTCGTCTACGACGACAAGGGGCACATCGTCACCAACGCCCATGTCGTGGGCGAGGAGAAGACCTTCAAGGTGACCACGGCCACCGGCGAACAGGCCCTGACCGCCCGGCTCGTCGCCGCCTATCCGGAGCAGGACCTCGCCGTCGTCAAGCTGGACGACCCGCCGGGCGGGCTGAAGGCCGCGGCGTTCGGCGACTCCACGAAGGCCGAGGTCGGGCAGATCGTGCTCGCCATGGGCTCCCCGCTCGGCCTGTCCTCCAGCGTCACCCAGGGCATCGTGTCCGCGACCGGGCGCACCGTCAGCGAGGGGCGGACCGGCGGCGGGACCGGGGCCACCATCGGCAACATGGTGCAGACGTCGGCGGCGATCAACCCGGGCAACAGCGGCGGCGCGCTCGTCGATCTCGGCGGGCAGGTCATCGGGATCCCGACGCTCGCCGCGACCGACCCGGACATGGGCGACGGCGCGGCGCCCGGCATCGGCTTCGCCATCCCGTCCTCGATGGTGAAGACCGTCGCCGACCAGATCATCAAGGACGGCAAGGTCACGGACTCGGGCCGGGCCGCGCTCGGCATCACAGGACGCACCGTGCTCGGCGACGACTACCGGCCCGCGGGCGTGGCCGTCGTCGAGGTCACGAAGGACGGCGCGGCCGCCGGTGCGGGGCTGCGGGCCGGCGACATCGTCACCGGGCTCGGCGACGCGGAGATCACCACGATCGAGTCGCTCTCCGAGGCCCTCGCCGCCGACCGGCCGGGGCAGAAGACGCGCGTGACGTATGTGCGCGACGGCGACGAGAAGAGCGCCGAGGTCACGCTCGGCGAGATGTGACCGCCCCGCGGAGGCGGCGGACATGCGGGAGGCGGCGGCCGTGGACCGGCCGCCGCCTCCGTGCGATCGGGCGCCGGTTACGCCTGCGAGTCCTCCGACTCCGCGTGCAGGCTCATCGGGCCGTAGATCTCTTTCGTGTCCTCGAAGAGCGTCACCTGGTCGGCACCGCCGTCGGCCAGTTCCTTCCAGTACTCACCGACCCAGGACTCCGCGTCGCCCTGCGTGGTGAACTCCTCGGGCTGCACCGCGGGCTGGACCTCCGTCCCGTCCGCCTTCTCGAACCGCCACGTCCATGCCGCCATGTCAGCCTCCCGAAGGTCCGTAGCGGCCTGAGAACCGCCTGAATCCGCTTGAAGCCTAGCCGGGCGCGCGGCGCTGGACCCGACGCGGGAGGATCTTCGTGTGGAACTGACTCTGCTCGGCACCGGTGCCCCCGAAGGACTGCCCCTCTCCGGCTGCCCCTGCGCGGCCTGCGCGACGGCGCTCGGCGATGCCGCGCGCGCCGCGACGGCACTCCTCGTGGACGGCGTCCTGCTGCTCGACCTCACGCCGGGCGCCGCCTTCGCGGCCGCCCGCGCGGGCCACTCGCTCGGTGGCGTGCGCCAGGTGCTGCTCTCCCATCCGCACGACGGACCCGCCGTCGAGGTCCCCGCGGGGCTTCCGCAGCCCGGCCGGGTCGCCGACGGGCGGGAGCTCGCGCTGCTGACCGGGCACCGGGTGCGCGCGGTGGCGATGGACGCGCCCGGCACCGGGTACGAGGTGACGGGGCCCGACGGGGAGCGGCTGCTCTACCTGCCGCCCGGCGGGGCGCCCGCGGGGATCGAGGGCAACGGGTCCGCCGCGGGCGGTGAGCGGATTCCGTACGAGATGGTCGTCGCCGATGTCGTCGGGCGCCCCGACGGGCTCGCCCGGCTGCGCGCGGCCGGGGCCGTCGGGCCCACCACCGATGTCGTCGCGGTGCACATCGGCCACGAGGTGCCGCCCGGCCGGGAACTGACGCGCCGCCTCGCGGCCGCGGGCGCGCGGGCGGTGCCGGACGGCACGACGCTCGTGGTCGGCGCCTACGAGGACGTGCCGGACGTGCCGCGCCGCACCCTCGTCGTCGGCGGTGCCCGCTCGGGCAAGTCCGTGGAGGCCGAGCGGCGCCTGGAGTCCTTCCCCGAGGTGCTGTACGTGGCGACCGGCGGGACCAGGAACGGCGACACCGAGTGGGCGCAGCGGGTGAGCCTGCACCGCGAGCGGCGGCCCGGGTCCTGGCGGACGGCGGAGACCTGCGATCTGGTGCCGCTGCTCGCGCAGGACGGGCCCGCGCTGCTCATCGACTGTCTTTCGCTGTGGCTGACCCACGTCATGGACGAGGTGAAGGCGTGGGACGACGCCGAGTGGGCGGGCGGCGGGGAGCGGGAGCTACGGGCGCGGGTGGCCGAACTCGCCGACGCGGTCCGCGCGACGCGCCGTACCGTCGTGGCCGTCTCGAACGAGGTCGGCTCCGGCATCGTGCCCGCCACCGCGTCGGGCCGCCGCTACCGCGACGAACTGGGCCGTCTGAACGCGGCGTTCGCGGCGGAGTGCGAGCATGTGCTCCTCGTGGTGGCGGGGCAGGCTCTGCCGCTACGTGGCTGAACGTCGCACGTGTCGGCTTGCCGCGCGTCCGCGCGTGCCATGAGCTGCCTTTATGACCATCGCCGAAGAACGCTCAGAAACCGTCGCGGGGAGAGTCAGACCCCGGCTCGACGGAGTGCCCGAGACCCTGCTGTGGACCCTGTGGAACCGGGCCTGCGAGGCCCGCCTCCCGGACACCGTCCTGGACGACCCCATGGCCGTACGGCTCGTGGAGGAGATCGACTACCCCTTCGAGGAGCGGCTCGGGCCGCCGCATCCGCTCTTCTCGCAGATCCAGGGGCTGCGCTCGCTCCGCTTCGACCAGGCGGTCAGGGAGTACGTCGCCGATCATCCGTACGCGACCGTCGTGGCACTCGGCGAGGGCCTGGAGACCGGGTTCTGGCGCACCGACAACGGGCGCATGCAGTGGCTGAGCGTGGATCTGCCCGAGGCCGCCGCGCTGCGGTCGCGGCTGCTCCCGCCGAACCCGCGCCATCATGTCGTGGCCTGCTCCGCCACCGACCTGAGCTGGCTCGACCGGGTGCGCGACCTCGACAACGGGGTGATCGTCACGGCGCAGGGGCTGTTCATGTACCTGCGGCCCGGTGAGGTCCGCTCGGTCCTTGCCGCCTGTGCCGAGCGGTTGCCCGGCGGCTCCTTCGTGCTCGACTCCCTGCCTCGCTGGGTCACCAAGGCTGCCCGCCGGGGGCGGCTGCGGATCGGTGACCTGCCCATTCCGCCGATGCACTGGGCCATGGCGGCCGACGAACGGTACAAGTTGCGCGGGGTGCATCCCGCGATCGGCGAGGTGAGGGCCCTGACGATGCCTCAGGGGCGGGGCCGCGTGGGGAAGTTGATCGAGCGGCAGCATCGGATTCCGGTGTTCCGGTCCATTTCGCCCGCGGTTACTCAGGTCTGGTTCCGCTGAGGACTGTGGGGAACTGCGGGGCCGTTGTGGCTGGTCGCGCAGTTCCCCGCGCCCCTTACGGGGCCGTGTACGCGCCGTCCACCAAGTAGTGGGCGCCGTGGACGAAGGATGCGCGGTCCGACAGGAGGAAGGCCGTCACCTCCGCCACCTCCTCCGGGGTGCCGAGGCGGCCCGCCGGGTGCAGGGACGTCAGGAGGTCGCGTACGCCCCGGTCGGCCCCGGCGAGGAGGGGCGTCTCGATGAAGCCGGGGCCCACGGCGTTGACGCGGATGCCCTGGGCGGCGTACTCGATCGCGGCGGTCTTGGTGAGGCCGACGACGGCGTGCTTGGCGGCGCTGTAGGCGGCGGAGCCGAAGAAGCCCTGCACGCCGAGCACCGACGACATGTTGACGATGGCGCCGCCGCCCGCCGCGAGCAGCGCCGGGATCTCGTGGCGCAGGCCGTGGAAGACGCCGTGCAGGTTCACGTCGACCACGCGGCGCCACTCGGCCGGGTCGAGGTCGCCGGTGAGGACCGTGGGGCCCGCGACGCCCGCGTTGTTGACGGCGAGGTGCAGCGCCCCGAAGACCGACACCGTGGTGGCGACGGCCGTCTCGACCTGCGCCGGGTCCGTGACGTCGACGGTGAGGGGGATCGCGTGGGCGCCGCACGAGGTCAGCTCGGCGGCGGCCTTGCCCGCGCCCTCCGCGTCCCGGTCGGCGCAGGCGACGGCCGCACCCGCGGCGGCGAGGCGGCGGGCGACGGCGAGGCCGATGCCGGAGGCCGCACCGGTGACCAGGGCGGTGCGGCCCGCGAACTCGCGGTTCTCGTACGTCACTTGTCGTCGCCCCTGCGGGCGATGACCCGGTAGGCGTTGGAGAAGCCGGTGCGGGTGAGCAGCGGCGGCAGGAACCTGTCGAGGCCGTACGCCACCGCGATCAGCGGCACCGACGCCCACCAGGCCGCCTGCCGCAGCTTGAGCTGCCGCGGGGTCGCGGCCTTGGACCGCCAGGGCACGTCGGCCTTGGGGAAGTGGCAGTTGAGGAAGAGCGCCACGGCCGTCGTCAGGTCGAACGGCACGTGCGGTTCGCGGCGTTCGACGCCGACGACCGTGAAGCCGAGTTCCGCCAGCTCCTTCTTGAGATTGGCGAGCGGCACGAAGTGCAGGTGCTGCGGCTGGAAGTACGACACCCACCACTTGCCGAGCAGTTTGGTGTAGCGGCACTCGGGGTCGGGGACCTCGATCATCAGATGGCCGCCGGGGCGCAGGACGGTCTTCGCGGCCCTGAGTTCCTCGCGCGGGTCGAGGCTGTGCTCCAGGTAGTGGAACATGCTCATCGCGTCGTAGCGGCCAGCGAGGGACTCGGCGAGCTCGGTGAGGAAGCCGCGGTGCCCCTCCTCGATGCGGCCGTGCCGCACGCCTTCCTCGATGCCGTCGCTCAGATCGAGCCCGTCGAAGGAGGTGTACGGGAGGACCTGCTTGGCCAGGGCGGGGAAGTGTGCGTGGCCGGTGCCGACGTCGAGCCAGCACTCGGGCTCGTCGAAGCTGCGCAGGGCGCGGGCGCTGGAGAGGTAGCGCTTGGTGCTGGACTCGGCGCCGAAGAGCTTCTCGGCCTCCTTGCCGCCGAGGCCGTCGTAGAAGTCCCGGTAGTAGAAGTCCAGGCCCTCGGGGGTCAGTCGGGGGTTCTGGAAGGAGTGGGCGCAGTCGCCGCACTGGTCGAGCGTGAAGGTGCCCGGCTTGTGCTGGATGAGGTCGGTGGTGCGCAGCCTGACGCGCAGCCGCGAGGAGCCGCACCAGGGGCAGTCGGTGCGGCGCGGCTCGTGGAACCTCTCGGTGCCCTGGGCGAGTTCGGCGAGATAGGCGGGCCGCCGTTCGGCGACTTGCTGGGCGACGTCCGTGCTCATGGTCGTACTCCTGAAGTGTGGGGGGCTTTTCGGGGCGGCCGGGGTCAGACCGCGAGCTTTTCGAGGTGGGCGGCGGCCGCCGGGGCGCCGCCCGCCGCGCGGAAGGAGTCGCGTACGCGCCGGGCGGCAGTGCCGTACGCGGGGTCGGTGAGCACGGCGTCGAGGGCCGCGCCCAGCTGGGTGCGCCCGGCGCGCCCGAACCGCACGCGGACGCCCGCGCCCGCCGTGGTGACCTGCGCGGCGATCACCGGCTGGTCGTCGCGGATGGGGGCGACGACGAGCGGGACGCCGTGCCACAGCGACTCGGCGACGGTGTTGTGCCCGGCGTGGCAGACGACGGCGGACGTCCGGGCCAGGAGCGGGAGCTGGGGGACGCGCGGGGTGACGAGCACATCGGCGTCGGAGCCGGTGTCGAGGACGCCGCCGGGGTCGACGAGCACCGCCTGGAGCCGTGCGGAGCGCTCCCGTACGGCGGCGGCGCAGTCGGCGAGGAAGCGGCCGCCGGTGTCGGTGTTGGCGGTGCCGAGCGAGACGAGGACGAGGGCGCGGTCGGGGTCGAGCCACGCCCAGGGGAAGTCGGGTGCGGGGCGCTCAGCGATCGCGGGTCCGACCCAGCGGGCCTGCGGGGCGTCGCAGCCCGCGAGTTCGGGGGTGCTGAAGGCGATCTGGAGGTGCGGCGAGAAGCGGGGGTCGTAGGTCGCCGAGGGGTCGCCGAGCCGGTCGCGCAGGCCGCCGAGCAGCCCTTCGATCCATGCCGCCACCTTCGGCATGCCGTCGAGTGCGCCGCTGAACTCGGCGGTCGTGGTGGCCGACGTGGCGTACGGAATGCCGTGCCGCTCGGCGACGAGGGCGCCCGCGAGTGCCTGCTGGTCGGCGACGACGACGTCCGGCCGGAACGCGTCGACCGCCTGCTCGACACCGGGCGCCATGGCTTCGGCGAGCGGCCCGAAGCACTCCTGCCACAGGAACTGGAGGGCCGCGACGCCGCGCAGCTCGGGCGGCCTGGTCAGCTCCCCCGGCGTCCCGCAGGCGTACGACTCGGTTTCCGGGCCGACCAGTTGGGCGATCGGCTCCGGGTGCCCGGCCCAGGCGACGCGGTGGCCGCGGTCGGTCAGCTCGGCGGCGACGCCGACCAGGGGGTTGATGTGCCCGACGAGCGGCGGCACGACGAAGAGGAAGCGGCTCACCGCGCCACCCCGCTGCGGCCGAGTTCCTTGTGGCCTTCGCGCACCCAGTCCAGGAGGAGCGAGCCGACGGTCTCCGGTGTGCCGACGAGGACCGAGTGGCCGTGCCCCTCGACGTTGAGGGTGCGGCAGCGCGGCAGCAGGCCGGTGAGCCAGGGGGCCATGTCGGCGAGGTCGGAGTCGGCGCCGTAGACGGCGAGGACGGGGATGTCGAGGGCGCGCCACCGCTCCTCGTCGGGGATGCGGCTCGCGGCGATGTCCTCGGCGATGCTGGTGCCGTGCAGGATGCGCTGCGCCCACCGGACGAGCCGGGCCTCGTGGCGGCCGTACGTCTCCTCGATCCACGGCAGCGTGCGCTCGTCGCGGAGTTTGTACGCGGATCCGGCGAGCAGCCCGCTCATCTTCTCGGCCCAGGCGGCGGTGGGCGGCTCCGACTCGACCATGAGGACGCTGGCGACCCGGTCGGGGTGGTGCAGGGCCAGGTCGAGGGCGACGGTGCCGCCGAAGGAGTTGCCGACGAGGTGGACGGGGCGGTGGATGCCGAGGGTGTCGAGGAGGGCCGCGAGGTCGGCGGTGAACTCCTCGATGCGGTAGCCCCGTTCGGGCCGTGCGCTGCGGCCGTGGCCCCGCTGGTCGTACATGACGACGTCGTATCCGGCGGCCGCGAACTCGGGTGCGACGGTGAAGTAGTAGCTGGTGAGGTTGTCGGTGGCGATGCCGTGCACGAGCACGACGGTCTCGCCGCCCGGCTTCCCGAGCCGCTCGACGTTGAGGCGGGCACCGCCCGCTTCGACGACCGTCACCGCAGTTGCCCGCTGACGTAGCGGACCACCTGGCCGACGGAGAGACCGATGATCTCGGGGAGTTCGAGGGAGGCGAAGAAGGCGGGGAAGTCGACGCGGTCGCCGTAGCGGCGGCGCAGCTCGCCGGTGAGGGTGACGAGGTCGATGGACTCCAGGTCGAGGTCCTCGACGAACCGGGTGTCCATGGTGATCGGCGTCGCCGCCAGCTCGGCCTCGTCGAGCACGGCGCCCAGGGCGTCGGTGAGCTGGGCGAGGACGGCACGCTCGTCGGCGACGGCTTCGTCGGTGATGGGGCTGCTGGTCATGCGGTGTTCTCCTTGTTCTCTTCGGTCCCCTCGGTCGCCTCGGTCTCCTCGGTCGGGTCCGCCGAGTCGGTCCAGGCGACGATGTAGCTGCGGGGCGGCAGGCCCACCGGGTTCGCGGCCCCCGCGGTGCGCACCCGGTGGACGCGGCCCGCGGGCGTCCGCACGGTCAGCGCGCCGTCCGCGTGCACGGCCGTGACCGTGAAGTCCCGGGGGCGGCCGCCGAGTCCGGTGCCTTCGGCCTTGGCGGCGGCCTCCTTGGCGGCCCAGAAGCAGGTCAGGGCGCGGGCACGGTCGCCGTCGCGGGCGGCAAGCTCGTCGAGGAGGGGGTGTTCGGCGGGGGCGAGCGCGGCGTCGTACGTCGCATCGGGCCGCTCGGTGATCTCCTCGATGTCGATGCCGACGGGGCCTTCCCGCGCCGGGCGCGCGAGGGCGACGCCCGCCTCGGCGCAGTGCGCCAACGACAGGACCAGCGGAGGGAGTCGCCGCCCGTGGACGCCTTCCGGGTAGGGCCGCCCGCTGTCCTCGTTGGCGATCCGGACCTCGCCGGGGAACACCGGTCCTTCGCCGCGCGCCCACAGCTGGCGGCGCACGGCGTCCTTCGCGGCGATCCGGCCGAGGAACCACTGCCGTTTGCCGCGCGGCGGATGCGCCGCGTACTGGTCCCGCTCGGCGCCGGCGAGCTGGTTGCGCATCATCAGATCGCGGGACGCCGGGTCGGGCCAGTACTCGAAGACGAGCTGCCAGCCGCCGGGCCGCTCGTCGGAGAGGGTGTGCTCCTCGGGCCTGCGCTTGACCGGGTCGATACGGGCCGGTGAGTCGAAGCGGCGGTCCTGCCAGCCGCGGATGTCCGCCCACACGACGCCCTCGTGGCTGAGCCGCACATCGGCTTCGAGGACGGTCTCGGTGAGGGCGGTGACACGGATGTCGCAGTGCAGTTCCGTGCCGGGGGCCGGGTGCGGCCCGTGGAAGCGGGCCTCGCGGATCCCCACGGGGAAGACGACGGTGCGGTCGGAGTGGGTGGCCATCAGCCAGTAGCCGAGCAGCTGGCCGACGTTGTCGAGCAGGGCGCCCGGCGCGGGCGGCGTGGTGAGGACGCCGCGCACGTGCCGGTCGCCGAGCCCTTCGACGCGGGTGACACCGCGGAAGAGCGGGCCGTGGAACATCCACCGCTCGTCGTACATCTCCTGCGCGGAGACCGTCGGCAGGCGCTCCCCGTCCGGGACGGGCCAGGGGGCGGGCGCCGCAGGGTAGGCGTCGGCGGTGACGACGGTGGCCCTCGCGTACCGCCCGAAGCCCACGTCGTACCGGCCGGGTGCCTGTCGCTCGACGTCCAGCCCGACCTGGACGGCCGGTTCGGCGACGACCCACTCCAGGAAGCGGGCGTCGCGGACGGTGACGGGGACGCCGCTCCCGGAGGTGCGGGCGCCGGGGACGGCGTCCATCATCAGCTGGATGATCGTCGTCGCCGGGACGACGGGCCAGCGGTCCGCCACGTCGGGCCAGTCGGCGCGCTGCTTGAAGAAGCAGTGGTCGATGAGGTGGGGCATGGCGGCGACGCTGACGTCCACGGGGCGGGGCGCGGGAGGTGGTTCCGCTCCCCGGGTGGGGGCGGGCATGGCCGCCGGAGCCACGGTCACGGGCGGGCCGACCGGCGCGGCCTGCGCCGGGCGTCCCGCGAACAGGTCCGCGGCGAGCGACGCCGTCGAGTCGAGCAGGGACCGCAGCTCCTCCGCCGCCGGGAAGCGCGCGGCGACCGGGGCGAGGACGTCCTGCCGGGCCCCCGTGCGCAGGGCCGAACGGAGCCGGTCCCGGGTGTCGGGGCCGAGCGACACCGGCGCGGCGCCCAGGGCCACCGGCACGGCGTGCGCGGGCCGCCGCGCCGTGGCGAACGCCGAGAAGTCCGGTTCCGCCCCGCAGGCCCAGAGCCCCGCCGCCACCCTGCGCAGCTGCGAAAGCCCGCTGTGCCGCGCCGAGTTGGCGCTCACCGCTAGGTGGTCCCTGGCCGCCAGCGTGTCACCGACCAGCGCGGGCAGCTGACCCGAGCCGAGCTGGACGAACGCCCGCACCCCGGCCGCGTACAGCGCCTCGACGAGCTGCCGGAACCGCACGGGTTCGAGCAGATGCCGTACGAAGAGCGCGCGCACCTCCCGCTCCCCCGCCGGGAACGGCGCGGCGGTCGTGCCCGACCACACCGGCACGGTCGCCCCGTGCAGCGTGAACCGTTCGCTCGCCTCCTGGATCGGCGCGAGATACGGCGCCAGCATCGGCGTGTGGAAGCCGGACTCGAACGGCAGCACCTGCCCGAGCACCCCGTCCGCCCGCAACTCCCGCGCGAGCGCCTCCACTTCGGCGTACGGCCCGCACGCGATGGACTGCCGCGGTGCGTTGTCGTGCGACAGTACGACGCCGGGGTGGCGCCCGAGCGCCGCCGCGACCTGCGCCGCGGGCGCCCCGAAAGCGGCGAAGGCGAGGCCGGGGACGCGCAGCACGGAAGGGTCGAAGTCCCGCAGGAACGCGTCCACTTCGTCGTCCGCGAACATGCCGCCCGCCACCATCGCCGTCCACTCGCCGACACTGTGGCCCGCCACGGCGTCCGGCGTGACGCCGACGCGGGCGAGCGCGGCGGACAGGAGACGGCCCACACGGACCACGGCCGCGCCGTGCTCGGCGACGTCGCCGACGCGGGCGTCCAGGCCGGCCGGCCTCGGGAGGCCGAAGTGCGCGGCGACGTCGTCGACCTGGGGAGTGAACTCGGCTTCCAGGCCGGGGAAGAGGAAGGCGGTCCGGCCTGCGCCGGGGTGGTCTCCCAGGAGGGGTTCCGGGGCGCACCACACGTCGCTGCGGCCGCCCCAGAACTTTGCTCTGGCGGCGGCCGATCTCGCCAGGGCGAGGCGTTTGGGGGTGGGGGCGAGGATGGCCACCCGGGCGGGGCCCGGGGCGGGGTCTCCCTGGCGGGTGCGGAGTTCGGCGTCGTCGGCGTCCAGGAGTTCCGCGAGTTCGCCCGGCGTCCGGGCGGCGATCCGCACCAGAAGTTCGGGTTCGTTGACCTTGCTGATGCCTCGGTGATGGCCCCCTGCACCGGGGGCACAGCCGGGAGCGCCTGCAGTCGTAGGCGCTCCCTCCAGCACCACATGCCCATTGATGCCCCCGAAGCCGAACGCGTTGACCGCTGCCCGGCGGAGGTCGGTGTGCCAGGGGGTTGCCTGGGGCAGGGGGCGGAAGCGGGTGCGGAGGAGGGCCGGGTGGGGGTCGTCGCAGTGGGGCATCGGGGGGAGTTCGGCGTGGTGGATGGCCAGGGCCGCCTTGATGAGGCCCGCGATGCCCGCCGCGGGCATCGTGTGGCCGATCTGGGCCTTGACCGAGCCGATCACCGCGTCCGGCTCGTGCGGGGTCCCGAACACCTCGGCCAGGGTGGCCATTTCGGCCCCGTCGCCGTTCGGCGTGCCGGTGCCGTGCGCCTCCAGGAGGCCGAGGGAGCCGGGGGCCGACGGGTCGAGGCCCGCCGCCTGCCAGGCGAGGCGGACGGCCCGCGCCTGCCCGCCCGGGTCGGGGTTGACCAGCGAGGCGGCGCGCCCGTCCCCGGCGATGCCGACCCCGCGTACGACCGCGTAGACCCGGTCACCGGAACGGAGCGCGTCGTCGAGGCGCTTGAGGACCACGACGCCCGTGCCCTCGCCCATCAGGACGCCGTCGGCCTCCCGGTGGAAGGGGCGGATCCGCTGGGACGGGGAGAGGGCGCGGAGCTGTGCGAAGACCGACCAGAGGGTGATGTCGTGGCAGTGGTGGACGCCCCCGGCGAGCATCACGTCGCAGCGGCCCGACGCCAGTTCCGCGACCGCCTGGTCGAGTGCGACCAGCGAGGAGGCGCAGGCCGCGTCGACGGTGTAGGCGGGGCCGCGCAGGTCGAGGCGGTTGGCGATGCGGGACGCGGCGAAGTTGGGGACGAGGCCGATCACGGACTCGGGCGTCTGCTCACCGCCGACCGCGTCGCGGAACGCGGTGCGCACCTCCGCCAGGCGTTCCTCGGGCAGCTCGGGCAGCAACTCCCGCAGGGTGCGGACCAGTTGGCCGGACGTACGGACCTGCTGGTCGAGGCGGGCCAGGCCGTCCGTGAGATAGCCGCCGCGGCCGAGCACGACGCCGGTCCTCGCCGGGTCGGGCGGCGCGCCGCCCGCGTCGGCGAGGGCGGCGGCCGCGGTGCGCAGCGCGATCAGCTGGTCCGGTTCGGTCGTCGGGACCGAACCGGGCATGATGCCGAACGCCGTCGGGTCGAAGGCGGCCAGCTCGGGCAGGCCGTCGACGAAGCCGCCGCGGCGGCAGTAGATCCCGTCGGGCCGGTAGTGGTCGGCCTGGTCCCAACGGGCCGCGGGAACCTCGGAGATGGCGTCGGTCGCGCTGCGCACATTGCGCCAGTACGTGTCCAGATCGGCGGCACCGGGCAGCGTGACCGCCATTCCGACGATCGCGACGGGCGGCCGGGGCTGCGCCTGCACCCCGGTCACCAGCCCGATGCGGTGTAGACGACCTCGTCGGTCTCCGCGTCGCCCCAGGCCAGCTCGCGCAGCAGGGCGAGGACGCCTTCCTCGGGGTCGATCAAGGAGATGCCGCGGCGCGCGTACTCGCGGCCCAGCTCCTGCGAGACCATGCCGCCGTGCGCGCCCGTCGGCGCCCAGGGGCCCCAGTGGACGGTGAGCGCCCGGCTGCCGGTGGCGTCGCGCCAGTGCCTGCCGAGACCGGCGAGGGCGTCGTTGGCGGCGGCGTAGTCGATCTGGCCGCGGTTGCCGTAGACGGCGGAGATGGAGCCGAACAGGACGGCGAAGCGCGGGAGTTCGGGCAGCCGGTGCACGGCGGCGAGCAGCGCCTTCGCGCCGTCGACCTTGGTGCCGTAGACGCGGGCGAAGGACTCGGGGTCCTTCTCCGCGACGAGCCGGTCCTCGATGATCCCCGCGGCGTGCACGATGCCGTCGACGCGGCCGTGCCGTGCGTACACGTCCTTGACCGCCTGCTGCACGGCCTCCGCGTCGCGCAGGTCGAGCGCGCGGTACCCGGCGGTGCCGCCCGCCGCGCGGATCTCGGCGAGGGTCTGCGCCACCTCGCGGGCGGCGAGGATGCGGCCCGCCTCCCGCTCGATCTCGGCGGGGCGCAGGCCGCCGCGGGCGGCGATGGCGGCGCGCAGGGACACCTTGTCGTGGGCGGCGGGGAACGGGTCGCCGCCCTCGGCGAGTTCGGTGCGGCCGAGGAGTTCGACGCGGCAGCGGGACGCGGTGGCGAGGGCGACGGCGAACCGTGCGGTGATGCCGCGGGCGCCGCCGGCCAGCAGGACCACGGAGTCCGGGCCGAGGCCGAGCACGGCGGCCTCCGCCGCCCCGTCCCCCGCGGGGCCCGCCCCGCCGCCGCCGAGCAGGCCGAGCCCGCATTCGTACGCCTCGACGCCGCGCCTCGTCCCGACGGCGCCGCTCGCGCCGCCCGCGCTGTCCCCGCGGAGCACGACGGGCTCCCGGTCCGGGGCGAGCAGTTCCTCCACGAGGGCCTCCGCCTGGTCGGTGGGTGACCAGGCGGCGTCCAGGTCGACGACGCGGGCGAGGGTGTCCGGGTATTCGCGGGCGACGGTGCGGAAGAAGCCGCTGAGCCCGTTGGCGTCCCCGGTGTACCTGGCACAGACCAGCCAGCGCGGCGCGCGCCGCAGCACGCCCTTGAACACCGGGAACTGCCCCGGCAGCAGTGCCTCTCCGACGGGCGCGAGCGCCCCGACGTGCAGCACGCCGTCGAGCGGCTCCTGCCGCCCTTCGAGGTCACCGGTCCCCCGCGTCGCCCGGGCGCCGAGCACGGTGAGCCGCGTGACCAGCGCCTGCGCGACGGGCGTCCCGTCCCCGATGACGAGGAAGTGCCGCCCCCGCAGATCCTGCTCCACGGAGCCCGGGGCGGGCGCGGGGGCCAGCGGGGTGGGGCGCAGGAGGTAGCGCTTGGGGGTGGAGCCGGTGAGGGGGGCGGGCTGCTGCGTGGCGCCGTCGGACGTACGGGACGACGGTGCCCCGGTGCCGGAGACGTCGGAAGTCGGCGGGCCGGACGCGAGGCTCTCCGGCGGCCGGGTGTCGAGGGCGGGGCGTTCCGGGGTCTGTGTGGCGGGCGTGGCTGCTGTGGCCTGCGGGGTGTCCACCGGGGCGGTGGGCGCCGGGAGTTCGACGGCGGGCTCGGGCCGTGCCGGTGTGCCAAGGCGCCCCGTCAGCCACTCCGCGATGCCCGCCGCGGTGCGTGCCCGCGTCAGCTCCTCCAGCTCCGCGTCCGGAAGCGACCGCAGATCCACCCCCG
>NZ_JBHYJI010000032.1:24407-107791 GCF_042740435.1 Streptomyces sp. NPDC059002
TCGAATCGACACTCAGATCCGCCTCCAGATCCAGATCCGCCTCGATCATCTCCACCGGATAACCCGTGCGTTCCGCGATCACCGCGAGGACCGTCCCCAGGACGTCCGTCTCGGGCTCGACGGGAGCGACGGGAGCCGCGGACACCGGAGCCGCCTCGACGGGCACAACCACCGCCGGAGCGACCGGGGCCACCGGAGCCGCAGGCGCCACCGGCACCCCGCCCGAACCGAAGTACGTCAGGAGTACGTCCCGCTGCGCCGCCACCATCTCGCGGCTGCTGCGCAGGAATTCGTGGAGGAGGGCGTCCCGGTCCACCGGGGCTCCCGTCGTGTTGTCCGTACCGGAACCGGTCACAGTCGTCGTCTCCGTGATGAGTCGGGAAAGCCCTGGGATGCGCCGTGCGGGGTGCAGCGCGCCGGGCAGGAGGTCGCCGCCCGCCGTGCGGACTACGTGGCCGTCCACGGTCCAGCCGGGCCGCGCCGGGATCGCGCTCGCGTCGACGGCCACCGCGTCGCGGCCCGCGAAGAGCCGTGCCGCCGCGACCGGGACGCCCGCCACGGCGAGCCCGGCCAGGCATTCGAGGAGGCCGTGCAGGCCCGCGTCGGGGCGGGGCTCGAAGGGCAGTGCCGCGTGCGGCCGGTCGCCGAGGACCTTGCCGACCAGGCCGGTGAGGACCGTGCCCGGCCCCGCCTCGACGAAGACCCGGGCCCCCGCGTCGTACATCGCCTCGATCTGCTCGGCGAAGCGGACGGGCGCGCCGATCTGCTCGGCGAGCTGACCGCGGACGTCGTCGGGGGCGGACGGATAGCGCGTGCCGGTGAGGTTGGCCCAGACCGGGAACTCCGGTGTCCGGACGGGGACGCGGCCGAGCGCCTCGGCGAAGCGGGGCACCGCACCGGCGACGAGCGGGCTGTGGAAGGCGCAGGCGACGGGCAGTGCGCGGGCGCCGTACCCGGCCGCCGTCAGCGCGTCGACGGCCCGGCCCACGGCCCCGGTCGGGCCCGAGATCACCGTCTGGGAGGGCGCGTTGTGGTTGGCGGCGACGACGTCGCGTACGAGATGGGCCTCGGCGAGCACGCGCGCCACCTCGTCGGCGGACGCGGCGACCGCCGCCATCGTGCCGGGGTCGGCGTCGGGGCCCGGGCCGGTCGCCGCGAGGATCGCGTCGGCCCGTTCGCGGCTGAGCGCGCCGAGTCCCGCGGAGTCGATGGCGCCCGCCGCGCAGAGGGCGACGAGTTCGCCGTAGGAGTGCCCGGCCGCCATGTCGGGGTGCACGCCGAGCCCGCCCAGTACGTCGTACGCGGCCAGGGACACCGCGCCGAGCGCGGGCTGCGCGCTCCGGGTGTCGGTGAGCCGGGCCCGCTGCGCGGCGCGTTCGGCGTCGTCGAAGGCGGCGGGCGGGAACATCGCGTCGACGGGGGCGTCGCGCAGGTGCCGCTGGGTCTCGGGGAACGCGGCGAACAGTTCGGCGAGCATGCCGGGGCGCTGGCTGCCCTGTCCGGGGAAGAGGAAGGCGACCTGTCCTTCGGCTCCTTCGGCGAGGGGCTTGTCGCCGTCGGCGCGGAAGATGCCGGGGGCGCTCTCGCCCGCCTTCAACTTCCGGAGCAGGGCGGGCAGTTCCTCCAGGGAGCGGGCGACCACCGCCGACCGCACCGGGCCCGCGCCCGCGCCCTGTTCGGCCCTGTGCGCCGCGCTCAGTGCCAGGTCGCGCAGGCGCCAGGGGCGTCCGGCCCGCTCGCTCGCCTCGCAGAGTTCGATGAGGTCGTCGACCGCGGCGTCGGTACGGAAGAGGAACAGCTCGGTGGGCCAGGCGTCGGCGCCCTGCCGGGGCGGTGCGCCTCCTTCGTACCCCTTCATCACCACATGGAAGTTGGTGCCGCCGAAGCCGAACGCGCTGACGCCCGCGACGCGTTGCCCCGCGGGCTCGGCCCAGGGCAGCGCGCGGTCGTGGAGGGCGAAGGGGCCTTCCGCGGACCAGGCGGGGTTGGGTTCGGTGACGTGGAGGGTGGCCGGGCGGACGCCGGTGTGCAGGGCGAGGGCCGTCTTGATGAGTCCGGCGAGGCCCGCGGCGCACTTGGTGTGGCCGATCTGCGATTTCACGGAGCCGACGACGCAGCCGCCCGGTGCGGCGCCCGCCTCCTCGAACACCCCGCTGAGGGTGGCGAGTTCGGTGCGGTCGCCGACGACGGTGCCGGTGCCGTGCGCCTCGACGAGGCCGACGTCGGCGGGCGAGACGCGCGCCTGGGCGTACGCGCGTTCAAGGGCGGCCCGCTGGCCCTCGGGGCGCGGCGCGGTCAGGCCGAGCGAGCGGCCGTCGCTCGCGCTGCCGACTCCCTTGATCACGGCGTACACGCGGTCGCCGTCGCGCTCGGCGTCCGCGAGCCGCTTCAGGACGACGCAGGCGACGCCTTCGCCGAGCGCGATGCCGTCGGCCGCGGCGTCGAAGGTGCGGCAGCGGCCCGTCCCGGAGAGGGCGTGGACCGAGGAGAAGAGGATGAAGTCGTTGATGCCGTTGTGCAGGTCGGCGCCGCCGCACAGGGCGACGTCGGCGGCTCCGGACGTCAGTTCCTTGCAGGCGACGTCGACCGCGGTGAGCGAGGAGGCGCAGGCCGCGTCGACGGTGTAGTTGGCGCCGCCGAGGTCGAGGCGGTTGGCGATGCGCCCGGAGATGACGTTGGCGAGCATGCCGGGGAAGGAGTCCTCGGTGAGCTTCGGCAGCTGGTCCGCCAACTCCTCGGGCAGGCGCCCGAGATAGGAGGGCAGGACGGTCCGCAGCGTCGTCGCGTTGGAGGTGTCGCTGCCCGCTTCCGCGCCGAAGACGACGCAGGTGCGCTCGCGCGGGAACTCGCGCCGGTCGTAGCCCGCGTCGGCGAGCGCGCGCCGTGCCGCTTCGAGCGCGAGCAGTTGTACGGGCTCGATGCTGGCCAGTGAGGTCGGCGGAATGCCGTAGGCCAGCGGGTCGAAGGGGATCTCGGGCAGGAAGCCGCCCCAGCGGGACGCGGACACGTCGTGCACCTCGGCGTCGTCGCCGTAGTGCAGGTCCTGGTCCCAGCGGCCCGCGGGCACCTCGGTGACGGCGTCGGTGCCCGCGAGGACGTGCGCCCAGAACGTCGCCAGGTCGGGGGCCTGCGGGAACATCCCGGCCATGCCGACGACGGCGATGTCCAGCGGTTCGGGGGCGGGCTGTTCGGGGGCGGCGTCGTGCCGGGCCAGTTCGCGGGCGCGGCGGGCGTAGAAGTCGGCGGCGCCGTCGGCGACCGAGGCGTGCAGGCGGGCGACGGTGGTGGTGGCGCCGCGAAGGACGGCGACCTCGCCGGCCATGAACATGCCCTCGCCGAGCTGGCGTTGCTCGTCGACGTCGAGGAGTTCGTCGCCGATCCGCTCGATGCCCTTGCTGGCGATGCGGAGCCGCCCGACGTTGAGCCGCTCCAGCTCCTCCCAGGCCTGCCGGTCGGGTACGCCCTGCTCCCGCAGCTCGTCCTTGAGCGCCTGGTAGGCGTCGCTGAACGGGCTGGGCACGCAGCGGGTGGCGTGTCCTGGGGCGGTGTGCAGGAGCGCGGTGCTCTCGGCGGTGATCACCTGGCGCTGGAAGAGCGGCTGGATCGCGCCGGACGCGACGGCCTCCTCGGTGAAGAGGTAGGCGGTGCCCATCAGGACGCCGATGGACACCCCGCGCCCGGTGAGCCCGGCCGCGAGCGCGGCGACCATCGCCGCCGAGCGCTCGTCGTGGATGCCGCCCGCGAACAGGACCTGCACGTCGGCCGGGTCCACCGCGTCGTCCGCGTGCTCGTCGAGGTAGTCCTCGATGACGGCGAGCTGCGCCTCCCACAGCGGGAAGCTGTTGCGCGGCCCGATGTGCCCGCCGCACTCGGCGCCCTCGAAGACGAAGCGCCGTGCGCCCGCCGCGAGGAACTGGCCGAGCAGTCCGGGCGAGGGCACGTGCAGGAAGGTCTTGATCCCGTCGGCTTCGAGCGCCGCGGCCTGCGAGGGGCGGCCGCCCGCGATGATCACGTGGGTGGGGCGCAGTTCGCGGACCGCGTCGAGCTGGGCGGTGCGCACCTCCTCCGGCGCGAAGCCGAGGATGCCCACGCCCCAGGGGCGGTCGCCGAGCGCGGCGCGGGTCTGCTCCAGCATGCTGCGGGTCTGCGCGGGCGCGGCGAGCGCGAGGGCGATGAACGGCAGCCCGCCGTCGTCGGCGACCGCCGAGGCGAACCGCGCCTGGTCGCTGACGCGGGTCATCGGGCCCTGCGCGATCGGCAGGGCGGTGCCCATCGCACGGCACATCGCGGAGCCGGAGCGCAGGACGCCCGGATCCGCGTGCAGCGATCCCTCGATGCCGTCGCGCACGCCGCGTACGGCCGCGTCGACCGTGCCGTACCGCTCGGCGAACCGGGCGGCGAGGAAGGCGTCCTGGCCGAGCGGGAGCAGCCGTTCGCGCAGGGCGGCGGGGACGCCGGGGCGGCGCCGGTCGAGGACCCGGTGGCCGCCCACGACGACGGTCTCCGAGCCGTCGGCGGTGCGCAGCAGCGCGGCGACGGCGGGCGGCGGCTGCGCCTCGTCGAGGAGTGCGAGCTGGACGTCGAGGACGACGCCGCGGGCCCCGGCGAGCACGGCGGCCGCGGCGGTGCGCGGGCCGATGCCGCCGCAGGCCCAGACGGGGACGGTCACGGCGGCGTCGGCGAGGACGTGCTGGAGCAGCACGAAGGTGGAGAGCTCGCCGCAGGGGCCGCCGCTCTCGCTGCCGCGCACGACGACGCCCGCGGCGCCCTGGGCGACCGCGTCCCGCGCCTCGGCGACGCTGCGGACCTCGGCGAGGACGGTCGGCGCCGGGACGTGGGCGATGCGCCAGGGGGCGTCGGGGGCGAGCAGGACGGTGTGGGGGCCGGTGCCGTCCGGGGAGTTGAGCTCGTCGATGTGCAGGGCGCAGCCGGCGGGGACGCGGACGCCGAACTCCCCGGGGCACCACTGGCGGGCGAGGTCGAGGGCTTCGCGGGCGCGGCGGTCGCCGGGGCCGAGGTCGAGGATGCCGAGCCCCCCGGACCGGCTGACGGCGGCGGCGAGCCGGGCGTCCGGCTCTCCGAACGGGCTGACGCCGATGACGGTGTGCGTCACGGGAGGAGACTCCTCTGTGCGATCAGTTCTGTGCGATCAGTGCGGCGGTACACGGTGCAGCGATACGACAATCCGATACAAACGGGAACGTAAGGGATCATCAGCACCGGCGCAATGACGCTACGAAGCCAATGCATCACATGGCGTAACTCGATCGCGCCGGTGCCACGACCGGCCCTGACGGACCGTCACTTCAGTGGCCGCGGCCCCCGCAGGACCGTTCGAGCAGCACCGCCGCCGCTCCCGGTACTGTTCGCCGAATGAGCTCGCTGAATCTCGACGACTTCACCGACCTGATCGAGCGGCCCGACGGCGGGGTGCGCCGCGACGCCGAGGAGCGCAGGGAGCGGCAGGTGCTGCCGCCCGGATCCCTGGGCCGCCTCGACGAACTCGGCGAATGGCTCTCGGCGGCCCAGTCGGCGGTGCCGCTCCGTCCCGTGGAGCGGCCGCGCGTGGTGCTGTTCGCGGGTGACCACGGGATCTCCGAACTCGGCGTCTCGGCGCGGCCCGCGGGCGGCGCCGCCGATCTCGTACGGTCCGTGCTCGCCGGTGAGAGCCCGGTGGCCGTCCTCGCGCGCCGCCTCGACGTGCCCGTCCGCGTAGTCGACATGGCGCTCGACTGCGACCCCGGCGAACTGCCCGCCGAGGTCGCGGGCCACCGGGTGCGGCGCGGCTCGGGGCGCATCGACATCGAGGACGCGCTGACCGCCGAGGAAGCGGAGCAGGCGGTGCGCGCGGGCATGGCCGTCGCCGACGAGGAGGCCGACTCCGGCACCGACCTGGTCGTGCTCGGCGATGTGAGCGTCGGCGGCACGACGCCCGCGGCGACGCTGATCGCCGCGCTCTGCGGCACCGACGCGTCCGTGGTCACCGGG
This sequence comes from Streptomyces sp. NPDC059002, assembly GCF_042740435.1. NCBI lineage: Bacteria > Bacillati > Actinomycetota > Actinomycetes > Kitasatosporales > Streptomycetaceae > Streptomyces > Streptomyces sp. NPDC059002. The sequence continues at coordinate 30,396 of NZ_JBHYJI010000032.1, forward strand.
CGGGGCGGCGAGGCCATCGACGACCTGGCGTGGATGCGCAAGTGCGCGGCGGTGCGGGACTCGCTGCGGCGGGCCCGGCCCGTGCTCGGCGACCAGCTGGAGCTGCTCGCGGCGGTGGGCGGCGCCGACATCGCCGCGATGACCGGGTTCCTGCTGCAGTGCGCCGTGCGGCGTACGCCGGTGATCCTCGACGGCGTCGTGGCATCGGCGGCCGCGCTGGTGGCCCAGCGGGTGGCCTTCCGGTCGCCGGACTGGTGGCTCGCGGGGCACGACAGCGGGGAGCCCGCGCAGGCGAAGGCGCTGGACCGGATGGCGCTCGAACCCCTCCTGAACCATGGGGTCAAGGTCGGCGAGGGCGCCGGGGCGCTGCTCGCGCTGCCGCTGGTGCAGGCCGCCGCCGCCCTGTCGGCGGAGTTGCCCCTGCGCGCCGAGTAGGCACTCCGTGCCGGGCTCGCGACGCCTCCGTCGCGGCGCCCGGCACCGTGGTGTCGTGCCCGCCTGTTCCGCCCTGCGGAACGCTTGCCCACAACGCGGCCCATATGATCCCTTTTCATGGGAGATGAGCAGGTCGTCGCCGGGCGACAGAAATCACGGACCGTCATACAGCGCCGCGCCGCCGGTTTCGCCGTCTGGTACCTCCGCGCCGTCACCTTCATCAATTTCCTGAGCGCGGTCTGGGTCTCCCTCGGGCAGGACCTGCGCCAGCACAACACGGCGAACTACTTCACGCCCTACATGCTGACCGCGGGCTTCGGCTCCGGTGTGTTCACGATGATCCTGGCGGTCACCATGCGGCGCCGAAAGCGCGCCGCGTGGATCCTCAACCTCGTGCTCAGCGGGCTCTTCCTGCTGCTCTTCGCCTTCGCGATGATCTTCCCGGAGATCCGTCAGCACGCGCAGAACTGGATCTCGCTCGTGCTGACCGCCGCGTTCGTCGCGGCGCTGCTCGTCGGGCGCAAGGAGTTCTACGCGAAGGGCGACCGCTCCAACCCCAAGCTGGCGTCGGCCGTCGCGGTCGGCGGCCTGCTCGCGACCTCGCTGATCGCCACGCTGCTCGTCACCGTCACCAACCGCGCCCACGACGACTACCGTTCGACGTTCCTCGACCGCTGGCGCTACGGCACGATGCGGCTCGTCTCACTGGCCGCCGACGACAAGCGCTTCGAGGGCATCACCACGCCCGGCTGGGTCAACGTCACCATCAACGTCCTGAGCGTGCTGCTCCTGTTCGCCGTCCTGTACGCCGCGTTCCGCTCCCGCAGGGCCGTCGACCCGCTCACCGAGGAGGACGAGGAGAAGCTGCACGCGCTGCTCGACCAGCACGGCGAGCGGGACTCGCTCGGCTACTTCTCGCTGCGCCGCGAGAAGAGCGTCGTGTGGTCGCCGACCGGCAAGGCGGCCGTCGCGTACCGCGTGGTGGGCGGGGTCTCACTGGCCTCCGGCGATCCCATCGGCGACCCGGAGGCCTGGCCCGGCGCGATCGAGCCGTGGCTCGCCGAGGCCCGCGAGCACGGCTGGATCCCCGCCGTGATGGGCGCGAGCGAGGAGGCGGGCACGATCTACGCCCGGCACGGCCTGGACGCCCTGGAGCTGGGCGACGAGGCGATCGTGGAGATCGCCGCCCGAGGCGAAGCCTCTAAAGAGCACTTCACCTTGGAGGGGCGGGCCATGCGCACCGTCCGCCAGGCGTACAACCGCGTCAAGCGCGCCGGGTACACGGTCCGCATCCGCCGTCACGCGGACATCCCGGCCGACGAGATGGCGTACCTCCTGGAGCGCGCCGACGACTGGCGCGACGGGGCCACCGAACGCGGCTTCTCCATGGCGCTCGGGCGGCTCGGGGACCCGGCGGACGGGCAGTGCGTGATGCTGGAGTGCTCCGACGGCGACGGCGAGTTGCGGGCGCTGCTCTCCTTCGTGCCGTGGGGCCCGCACGGGCTCTCCCTCGACCTGATGCGGCGTGACCGCGACTCCGAGAACGGCCTGATGGAGTTCATGGTCATCGAACTCCTGCAGCGCGCCCCCGAGATCAAGATCACCCAGGTGTCACTGAACTTCGCGATGTTCAGGTCGGTCTTCGAACGTGGTTCGCGGCTCGGCGCGGGCCCGGTCCTGCGCATGTGGCGCTCGCTGCTCAGCTTCTTCTCCCGCTGGTGGCAGATCGAGTCGCTCTACCGCGCCAACGCGAAATACCGGCCGATCTGGGAACCCCGGTTCCTCCTCTTCGAGAAGAGCGGCGACCTGCTGCGCATCGGCATCGCATCGGCCCGCGCCGAGGGGTTCCTCGAAGCGCCGGGCCTGCCGAAGTGGCTGCACCGCAAACACCTGGAGTCGAGACGATGAGCACCCTGGCCCGCTACGCCCGCGCCGAGTGGGGACCCCTGTTCTCCACCGTGCGGGACGCGCTCGTCGCCCGGCGGTGGCGTGCGGTGCCCATGACGCTGACGGCGGTCTGTCTGACGGCGGCCTTCCAGTACGTGCAGAACCAGCCCTGGGGCTACCAGTTCGTCCAGAACATCGGCTCCGTGCGCGCCGAGGAACCCCTCTGGCTCGCGCTGCTCCGCACCCCGCTCTCCCTCTTCGTCCCCGCCCTCGACCTGCCCGTATGGGGCGCGCTCGCGCAGATCCTGCTGGTGTTCGGCATCGCCGAGATCTGCCTCGGCTGGTGGCGCACGCTCGTCATCGGGTACGCGGCCACACTCGCCGGCACGCTCTACGCGCGCGTGGGCATCGAACTCGGCCCGGGGAACCCGTTCGGGCTTCCCGCGTCCGACGCGCAGGTCGTCGACACGGGCCCGTCGGCCGCGGTCGTCGGCCTCGCCGTGTTCGTCTGCTGGCGCTACCGGGCGTACTTCACCGCGGCCCTGGTCACCGCCATGATGGTCGCCGAGCTGCTGGTCAAGGACAACCTCGCGGGCAAGGAGCATCTGGCGGCGATCGCGGCCGTCGTCGTGCTGTGCGCCGTCTCGGCGGCCTTTCACCGGGGCGGCGGCACCCGCTCCGGATCCGGCTCCGCTTCCGGCTCCGGGGCCGCGGCGGGACCCGGCTCCGAGAATCCGCCGACCCAGTCCTGAAACTTGCGGCGCGGGCCCGACCAGCGCCGGTCGTGCCGGAAGGCCCGCAGGCCCGCGCGGGCCCTGGCGCGGTGCCGGTTGCGGTAGAACCGCCGGGCCCACGCCGAGCCGGGGCGGGCCAGCCGGATCGCGCCGACCAGCGCGACGAACGGGACGACCATGCCGATCAGGGCCGTCCGCAGCTTGCCCTTGAGCAGCGCGATCAGGGCGAAGCCGCAGTTGATGCCGATGTTCAGCGCGAGCAGGGCGCGGTTGTGCCGCTCGGTGACCGACAGGTCGTTGACCCCGAACGGCGTGAAGCCGGTGAGCACGAGCACCACCAGGGCGGCCGTGAGCATCACGACCTCCACGCTCTTGCGGCCCTGCTCGCTCCAGTAGACGTCGTCGAGATGGAGGATCAGCGCGAACTCGTCGAGCACGAGCCCCGCGCCGATCCCGAAGATGACCGCGGCGTACAGCGCCCCGACGCCGTGCCGCCCCGCGGCCACCGCCCAGAACCCGCCGACCAGCATCAGGAAGATCCCCGGTACGACGTGGTGGATGTGCACGTCGCCCGAGCTGATGTTCCGGAACGGCCCCTTGCCCGCGCGGATGAGCCGCGTGATGGTCCGGGTGACCAGGAACGAGCCCACGAAGGAGAGCAGCGCGAGCAGCAGCGGCAGCTTCCCCGGCTCGACGATGTTCCGGTACCACCAGTCACCCATGGGCTCATCCTCCGTCCCCGAAGAGCGATCCGCAGGGCGGGACGTTCCCCCGGGGTAGCCTGCCGCGGTGTCCAGAACCTCCCCCGCCGACGGCATACGTTTCGCCTTCGGCACCCTCACCGCGCTCCCCGTCCGCGTCACCAGGTGGGACCGCGACGCGGCCCGCGCGGGCATGCAGTGGGCTCCCCTGCCCGGCCTGGTGATCGGCCTGTGCGCGGCCGCGCCCGGCGGCGCGCTGCTCGCCCTCGGCGCGGGCCCGCTCCTCGCGGCGGTGGCGAGCGCCGCGGTCCCGGCCGCGCTCACCCGCGGCCTGCACCTCGACGGCCTCGCCGACACCGCCGACGGCCTCGGCAGCGCCAGACCCGCCGACGACGCGCTGCGCATCATGAAGCAGTCCGACATCGGCCCCTTCGGCGTCATCACGCTGCTCTTCGTGCTGCTCGCGCAGGTGGCGGTGCTCTGCCAGCTGTACGACGAGTCGTGGGCCAAGGGCGCCGTCGCCGCGGTCGTCTCGGCCGTCGCGGCCCGGCTCGCGCTCACCCTGGCCGCGCGCGCCGGTGTGCCGCCCGCCCGGCCCGAAGGTCTGGGCGCCGCGGTCGCAGGGGTGGTGCCGAGGGGGCGCGCGCTGCTGGTCGCGGGCGTCGGGGTGGCGGCCGCGGGGGCCGCGGGCGCGCTCTTCGGGGCGTCCGGGGCGGTGCGCTGCGCGGCCGCCGTCGTGCTCGCGTGCGGCGCGGCGGAACTGCTGCTGCGGCACTGCGTACGGCGCTTCGGCGGTGTCACCGGCGATGTCTTCGGCGGCCTCGCGGAGACGGCGGCGACCGCCTCGCTGATCGTGCTCGCACTGGGCTGAGGCCGAGGCCGTACGAAACCCTGGCGTACCCGACACCGCGCCGAACACGCACAGTGAGGCGCACCGCAGCGCTCACGGGCGTAGGCTCGCGACGGGCTCACCACCCCACAGCCCGCCGCAACTCACTGAAAGAGGACCTCACCACCGTGACTGCTCTGACTCTCAGCACCGCCGCCGCGTCCGGTCTCCGTGCCGACGCGATCGTCGTCGGTGTCGCCAAGGGCGCTGGATCAAAGGGGGGCCTGGTCGTCTCCTCCGGCGCAGAGGCCGTGGACAAGGCGTACGACGGCAAGCTCGCGTCCGTCCTTGAGACCCTCGGCGCCACTGGTGCCGAGGGCGAGGTGACGAAGCTGCCCGCGCCGTCCGGCTTCAAGGCGCCGGTCGTCGTCGCGGTCGGCCTCGGCGAGGTCCCGAAGAAGGACGAGACGTACGGCACGGACGCGCTGCGCCGCGCCGCCGGTACCGTCGCCCGCGCCCTGACCGGCGTGAAGAAGGCCGCGTTCGCCCTGCCCGTCGAGGACGCCGGGGACGCCGGTGCCATCGCCGAGGGCGCCCTGCTCGGCGCGTACTCCTTCGACGCCTACAAGGACCAGGGCGACGCCAAGGGTGCGAAGAAGAAGGGCAAGGACGCCAAGGCCCCGCTCGCGGAGATCGCCGTGCTCGGCGGCAAGCCCCGCGACAAGGCGTACAAGGCGGCCGTCGACCGTGCCGTCGCCGTCGCCGAGGAGATGAACCGCGCCCGCGACCTGATCAACACCCCGCCGAACGACCTCGACCCCGAGGCCTTCGCCGCGGTCGCCACCGCCGCCGCCAAGGAACACGGCATCAAGATCCAGGTGCTCGACGAGAAGGCGCTCGCCAAGGGCGGCTTCGGCGGCATCCTCGGTGTCGGCGTGGGCTCCGAGGCCCCGCCGCGCCTGGTGAAGCTCTCGTACACGCACTCCAAGGCGAAGAAGCACCTCGCCTTCGTCGGCAAGGGCATCACGTACGACTCGGGCGGCATCTCGCTCAAGCCCGCCGGTCACAACGAGACCATGAAGTGCGACATGGCCGGTGCCGCCGCCGTCTTCGCCGCCGTCGTCGCCGCCGCCCGCCTGGGCCTCGAGGTGAACGTCACCGGCTGGCTCGCGCTCGCCGAGAACATGCCGTCCGGCTCCGCGACCCGCCCCGGCGACGTCCTGCGGATGTACAGCGGCAAGACCGTCGAGGTGCTGAACACCGACGCCGAGGGCCGTCTCGTGCTGGCCGACGCGATCACCAAGGCCTCCGAGGACAAGCCCGACGCGATCGTCGACGTGGCGACCCTGACCGGCGCCATGATGATGGCCCTGGGCAGCCGCACCTTCGGCATCATGGCCAACGACGACGCCTTCCGCACGTCGGTCCACGAGATCGCCGAGGAGGTCGGCGAGCCCTCCTGGCCGATGCCGCTCCCCGCCGACCTGCGCAAGGGCATGGACTCCCCCACCGCCGACATCGCCAACATGGGCGAGCGGATGGGCGGCGGCCTGGTCGCCGGCCTGTTCCTGCAGGAGTTCGTGGGCGAGGGCATCACCTGGGCCCACCTGGACATCGCGGGCCCCGCCTTCCACGAGGGCGCCCCGTTCGGCTACACCCCCAAGGGCGGCACCGGTTCCGCGGTCCGCACCCTGGTCCGGCTCGCCGAGTGCACCGCCGCGGGCGACCTCGGCTGATTCGCGTACGACGCCGTGGGGCCCCGGACGTTCCCTCGTCCGGGGCCCCACGCGATTTCGCCCTCGACGAAATCCGTACGTTCATACGCCCACCCGTCTCCCGCCACCACCCTTCCAAGGCCGCGCTTCGCGCCTTCCCCTACCGTCGAGACGGTGGATCAGACGTCTCACAGCCCGGCCCGGCGTCCCGTCTCCCGCCGACAAGTGCGAAGATGGGTTCTCGGCAGGACAGGGCCCCCACCAAAGGGCCGAAACAAGAGCGGCCGAATACCAGCCGACCGACCGGTCGTCCCCGGCGAAACGGGGTCCGGCGTACGGCGCACATGCATGGAGGACGTGACGTGGCGAACGACGCCAGCACCGTTTTCGACCTAGTGATCCTCGGCGGCGGTAGCGGCGGTTACGCCGCGGCCCTGCGCGGAGCGCAGCTGGGCCTGGACGTCGCACTGATCGAGAAGAACAAGCTCGGCGGCACCTGCCTGCACAACGGCTGCATCCCCACGAAGGCGCTGCTGCACGCCGGCGAGATCGCCGACCAGGCGCGCGAGGCCGACCAGTTCGGCGTGAAGGCCACCTTCGAGGGCATCGACATCGCCGCCGTCCACAAGTACAAGGACGACGTGATCTCCGGCCTGTACAAGGGCCTGCAGGGTCTCGTCGCCTCCCGCAAGGTGACGTACATCGAGGGCGAGGGCAAGCTCTCGTCGCCGACCTCCGTGGACGTGAACGGCCAGCGCATCCAGGGCCGCCACGTGCTCCTCGCGACCGGCTCCGTGCCGAAGTCGCTGCCGGGCCTGGAGATCGACGGCAACCGCATCATCTCCTCGGACCACGCGCTCACCCTGGACCGCGTCCCGCAGTCCGCGATCATCCTGGGCGGCGGCGTCATCGGCGTCGAGTTCGCCTCGGCGTGGAAGTCCTTCGGGACCGACGTCACGGTCATCGAGGGCCTCAAGCACCTCGTGCCCGTCGAGGACGAGAACAGCTCCAAGCTTCTTGAGCGCGCGTTCCGCAAGCGCGGCATCAAGTTCAACCTCGGCACCTTCTTCGAGAAGGCCGAGTACACGCAGGACGGCGTCCGCGTCACCCTCGCCGACGGCAAGACCTTCGAGGCCGAGGTCCTCCTGGTCGCCATCGGCCGCGGCCCGGTCTCCGCCGGTCTCGGCTACGAGGAGCAGGGCGTCGCGATGGACCGCGGCTACGTCCTCGTCGACGAGTACATGCAGACCAACGTCCCGACCATCTCGGCCGTGGGCGACCTGGTGCCGACCCTCCAGCTCGCGCACGTCGGCTTCGCCGAGGGCATGCTGGTGGCGGAGCGCCTGGCCGGTCTCAAGACCGTCCCGGTCGACTACGACGGCGTGCCGAAGGTGACGTACTGCCACCCCGAGGTCGCCTCCGTGGGCATCACCGAGGCCAAGGCCAAGGAGATCTACGGCGCGGACAAGGTCGTCGCCCTCAAGTACAACCTCGCGGGCAACGGCAAGAGCAAGATCCTCAAGACCGCGGGCGAGATCAAGCTCGTCCAGGTCAAGGACGGTGCCGTGGTCGGCGTCCACATGGTCGGCGACCGCATGGGCGAGCAGGTCGGCGAGGCCCAGCTGATCTACAACTGGGAAGCGCTGCCGGCCGAGGTCGCCCAGCTCATCCACGCCCACCCGACGCAGAACGAGGCGCTGGGCGAGGCCCACCTCGCCCTGGCGGGCAAGCCGCTGCACTCCCACGACTGACCCTTCAGTCACACGGGCGCGACGACCAGACTTTCCGCAAATTCGTAAGGAGCAACAGAAACCATGGCGGTTTCCGTATCCCTTCCGGCGCTCGGCGAGAGCGTCACCGAGGGCACTGTCACCCGTTGGCTGAAGGCCGAAGGCGAGCGCGTCGAGGCCGACGAGCCGCTGCTCGAGGTCTCGACCGACAAGGTCGACACCGAGATCCCCTCGCCGGTCGCGGGCGTGCTGCTCGAGATCGTCGTCGGTGAGGACGAGACCGCCGAGGTCGGCGCCAAGCTCGCCGTCATCGGTGCGCCGGGTGCCGCTCCGGCCGCTGCCGCTCCGGCCGCGCCCGCCGCCCCGGCTCCGGCTCCGACTGCCCCCGCGGCTCCGGCTGCCCCGGCCGCTCCCGCCGCCCCGGCCGCCCCCGCCGCTGCCGCCCCGGCTCCGGTGCAGCCCGCGGCCCCGGCCGCCCCGGCTGCGCCCGCCGCTCCGGTCGCGCCGTCCGCCCCGGCCCCGGTCACCCCGGCCGACGACGGTGCCTACGTGACCCCGCTGGTCCGTAAGCTCGCGTCCGAGAACGGCGTGAACCTCTCCGATGTCAAGGGCACCGGCGTCGGTGGCCGCATCCGCAAGCAGGACGTCATCGCCGCCGCCGAGGCCAAGAAGGCCGCCCCGGCTCCGGCCGCCGCCGCGGGTTCTGCCTCTGGCCCTGCAGCCTCGAAGGCCCCGGCCCTGGAGGTCTCTCCCCTCCGCGGCCAGACCGTCAAGATGACCCGCATGCGCAAGGTCATCGGCGACAACATGATGAAGGCGCTGCACTCGCAGGCCCAGCTGACCTCGGTCGTCGAGGTCGACATCACCAAGCTGATGAAGCTGCGCGCCAAGGCGAAGGACTCCTTCGCGGCTCGCGAGGGCGTCAAGCTCTCCCCGATGCCGTTCTTCGTCAAGGCCGCCGCCCAGGCGCTGAAGGCCCACCCGGTCATCAACGCCCGGATCAACGACGACGAAGGCACCATCACGTACTTCGACTCGGAGAACATCGGCATCGCCGTGGACGCCGAGAAGGGTCTGATGACGCCGGTCATCAAGGGTGCGGGCGACCTGAACATCGCCGGTATCTCCAAGAAGACCGCCGAGCTGGCCGGCAAGGCCCGTGGCGGTGGCCTCACCCCGGACGACATGTCCGGCGCCACCTTCACGATCTCCAACACCGGTTCGCGCGGCGCCCTGTTCGACACGGTCATCGTGCCGCCGAACCAGGCCGCGATCCTCGGCATCGGTGCCACGGTCAAGCGCCCGGTCGTCATCAACCACCCGGACCTCGGCGAGACCATCGCCGTACGGGACATGACGTACCTGTCGCTGTCCTACGACCACCGTCTGGTGGACGGCGCGGACGCCGCCCGCTACCTGACCGCGGTCAAGGCGATCCTCGAGGCCGGCGAGTTCGAGGTCGAGCTCGGCCTGTAGGTCACCTGCACAGACGCTGTAACACTCGTCTCATCAGCGCGTACGCCCCCGTCCGGAGTCCTCCGGGCGGGGGCGCCGCCGTATTGTCTAGGGGTCAAACGCCCTTGGGGTCCCAAGCCCCTGCCGGAGGAGCCCACATGACCGCGCCCGTCGTTCACTCGCTGCGCGAACAGATCCGCGAGCACATCGTGGAGGGGATCGTCAGCGGGCGCTGGAAGCCGGGCGAGCGGATCGTGGAGCGGCGGATCGCGGTCGAGCTCGAGGTGTCCCAGACTCCCGTACGCGAGGCGCTGCGCGAGCTGGAGACGCTGCGGCTGATCGAATCGGCCCCCAACAAGGGCGTACGCGTACGCAACCTGACGGCCGCCGACCTGGAAGAGAGCTACCCCGTCCGGGCGGGCCTGGAAGCGATCGCCGCGGAGCTCGCGGCGGAACGGCTCGCCGAGGACTGCTCGGCCCTTGAGCCCCACGTCACGGCCCTCTACGAGGCGGACCGCGCCGCGGACGGCACCGGGCAGGTGCGGCACACCGTCGCCTTCCACCGGGAGCTGGTGCGGGCCGCGGACAACTCCGTCCTCCTGCACACCTGGGAGGGCCTCGGCATCGAGGTCTTCACCGCGCTGTCCATCCGGTGGCTCGGCACGGTCCAGCAGTCCTACGCGGAGGAGCACGAGGCCCTCGTCTCCGCCTTCCGCCGCCGTGACCCCGCGATCGCGGACCTGGTCAAGTCGCACGTCCTGGGCTGCGCGCCCCGGGCGTAACGCCTTCGCCCCGGGGGGCCGGGCCCCCTGCGCTCATCCGTGCCCCCAGACCGGCATCCGTGCCCCTACCTGCGCAAACCCTTCAATTCCAAGGCACCCGGTGCCCCATTTCCTGGCACCGGATGCCGACTTTCTCGATCTGGAGAAGTTTTTCCCTCAACGCTTTGATCGATCATCGATCACGGGCTTACAGTCGACGACGGCCCTGTTGCAGGAGCGACACAAACGCTTCCGCGCCAGAGCCCCACGCCCTGTCCTGCCAAGACAAAGGCACCCCCACCCCTTACCGAAACAGGGGACCCCCTCCGACTCAGGAAGGCGGCGCAATGACCGACCCCTCCGCAATCCAGCCGAGCGAGCTCGACCAGCTCCCGGACCGCGACCCCGAGGAGACCGCCGAATGGCAGGCCTCCCTGGACGCCGTCACCGAGGCGGCCGGGCCGCACCGTGCCGCGTACTTGATGCGCCGCACGCTGGAGCGCGCCGAGGGCGCGGGCCTGGCGCTGCCCAAGCTGCTCGAGACCGACTACGTCAACACCATCCCCACCTCCGCCGAGCCGTCCATCGACGGTGACGAGGAGATGGAGCGGAAGATCACCGCGTGGAACCGCTGGAACGCGGCCGCGATGGTGACCCGTGGCTCCAAGCACGGCGTCGGCGGCCACATCGCGACCTTCGCGTCCGCGGCCTGGCTGTACGAGACCGGCTTCAACCACTTCTTCAAGGGCAAGGAATCCCAGGAGTCTCCCGGATCGGGTGACCAGCTGTACATCCAGGGCCACGCCTCCCCCGGCATCTACGCCCGCGCCTTCCTCGACGGCCGTCTGAACGAGGCGCAGCTCGACAACTTCCGGCAGGAGTCGGGCGGCAACGGCCTCCCCTCCTACCCGCACCCGCGCCGCCTGCCCTGGCTGTGGGAGTTCCCGACCGTCTCCATGGGTCTGGGTCCGCTCTCCGCCATCTACCAGGCGCGCTTCAACCGGTACCTCACCAACCGCGGCATCAAGGACGTCTCCGCCTCGCACGTGTGGGCGTTCCTCGGTGACGGCGAGATGGACGAGCCCGAGTCGACCGCGGCCCTCGCTCTTGCCGCACGTGAGGGTCTCGACAACCTCACGTACGTCATCAACTGCAACCTGCAGCGCCTCGACGGCCCCGTCCGCGCCAACTTCCGCGTGGTGCAGGAGCTGGAGGCCCAGTTCCGCGGCGCCGGCTGGAACGTCATCAAGGTCCTGTGGGGCAACGCCTGGGACGAGCTGTTCCAGCTCGACACCACGGGCGCCCTGGTCCGCCGCCTCCGCGAGGTCCCGGACGCGCAGTTCCAGACGTACGCGACGCGCGACGCCGCGTACATCCGCGAGCACTTCTTCGGCTCCGAGCCCGCCCTCGTGGCCCTCGGCCAGCTGCTCAGCGACGACAAGATCAGCGAGTGCTTCCACCTCTCGCGCGGCGGCCACGAGGCCCGCAAGGTCTACGCGGCCTACCGCGCGGCGCTGACCCACAAGGGCGCGCCGACCGTGATCCTCGCGCAGACGGTCAAGGGCTTCACGCTCGGCAAGGGCTTCGAGTCCAAGAACGCCAACCACCAGATGAAGAAGCTCACGGTGGACGAGTTCAAGGACATGCGCGACCTGCTTGGTCTGCCGATCCCGGACAGCGACTTCGTCGACGGCCAGGTGCCCTACGGCCACCCCGGCGCCGACTCCCCCGAGGTCCGCTACCTCCAGGAGCGCCGCGCGGCGCTCGGCGGTCCGGCCCCGGCCCGTCGCACGCAGCCGCTCGCCCCGCTGCCCGCCGCCGCGGACAAGGCCTTCGCGTCCTTCGACAAGGGCTCCGGTGCGCAGTCCGTCGCGACGACCATGGCCTTCGTACGCCTGGTCAAGGACCTCGTACGCGACAAGGAGACCGGCAAGCGCTGGGTGCCGATCGTCCCCGACGAGGCGCGCACCTTCGGCATGGAGTCGCTCTTCCCGTCGCTCGGCATCTACTCGCCCAAGGGCCAGACGTACGAGCCGGTCGACCGCGACCAGCTGATGTACTACAAGGAGGCCAAGGACGGCCAGATCCTCAACGAGGGGATCACCGAGGCCGGTTCGATGGCGGACTTCATCGCCGCCGCGTCGTCGTACGCGACGCACGGCGAGGCGATGATCCCCTTCTACATCTTCTACTCGATGTTCGGCTGGCAGCGCACCGCCGACCAGATGTGGCAGCTCGGCGACCAGCTCGGCCGCGGCTTCCTGGTGGGCGCCACCGCCGGTCGTACGACGCTGACCGGTGAGGGTCTGCAGCACGCCGACGGTCACTCGCCGGTGATCGCCGCGACGAACCCGGCCGCCCTGTCGTACGACCCGGCGTTCGCGTACGAGATCGCCGCGATCGTCAAGGAGGGTCTGCGCCGTATGTACGGCGAGGCGGCCCCCGGTGAGGACCAGGACGTCTTCTACTACCTCACCGTCTACAACGAGCCGATGCCGCAGCCCGCGAAGCCCGCGGGTGTCGACGAGGGCATCATCAAGGGCCTGTACCGCTTCAACACGGCCGAGACCGCCGGGCTTTCGCCTGCCGCCAACGCCGCGCGCATCCAGCTCATCGGCTCGGGCACCGCGATCCACTGGACCCTTGAGGCCCAGAAGCTGCTCGCCGAGGAGTGGGGCGTGGCCGCCGACGTGTGGTCCGCGACGTCCTGGACCGAGCTGCGGCGCGACGCCCTGGAGGCGGACGAGGCGCTGCTGCGCGGCGAGGAGCGTACTCCCTTCGTGCGCAAGGCACTTGAGGGTGCGCAGGGCCCCGTGCTCGCCGTCTCCGACTACATGCGCCAGGTTCCCGACCAGATCGCGCAGTGGGTCGAGCAGGACTACTCCTCGCTCGGCGCGGACGGCTTCGGCCTCTCCGACACGCGTGAGGCGGCGCGTCGCCACTTCGGCGTCGACGCGCAGTCGATCGTCGTCGCGGCGTTGGCTCGGCTCGCCGCGCGGGGTGAGGTTCCCGCCTCCGCGGTGAAGGAAGCTCGCGCCAAGTACGGGCTGTAGTTCTGCGGGGTTACTGAGCCGCCGCTTCGCGGCGGATTTCCCCCACCCGCCCGCCCTTTCGTCCCGCTTCGCGGGTGAAGGGCGGGCGGGTGTTTTGGTACGCGGCATCATGGGGGCCATGCGCGCTGCCCGCCTCATCAAGATGGTGCTTCTCCTTCAGGCCCGGCCCTCCATGACCGCCGCCGAGCTGGCCGCCGAGCTGGAAGTGTCCGAGCGGACCATCACACGCGACGCCCAGGCGCTGTCCGAGGCGGGCGTGCCCGTCTACGCCGACCGGGGGCGCACCGGTGGGTACCGGCTCATCGGCGGCTATCGCACCCGTCTCACCGGGCTCGGCCGCAGTGAGGCCGAGGCGTTGTTCCTGTCCGGGGTGCCGGGCGCGCTGCGGGAGATGGGGCTGGAGGACGCGGCGTCGGCGGCGCGCCTGAAGGTGTCGGCGGCGCTGATGCCCTCGCTGCGGGACGCCTCGCAGAACGCCTCGCAGCGGTTCCATCTGGACGCGCCCGGCTGGTTCAAGGAGACGCCCGCGCCCGAGCTGCTGCCCGCCGTCGCGGACGCGGTGTGGGACGACCGGCGGGTCACGGCCCGCTACCGCCGCCAGGAGGCCGAGGTGGAGCGGGAGTTGGAGCCGTACGGTCTCGTGCTCAAGGCGGGCGTCTGGTACTTGTGCGCGCGGGTGCCCGACGTGCCCTCGTCCTCGGGGGCGTACCGCGTGTACCGCATCGACCGCTTCACCGCGGTCGCTGTCGGCGAGGAACGCTTCGTACGCGACGAGGAGTTCGACCTGCCGGGCTTCTGGGAGGAGCGTGCGGCGCAGTTCGAGCGGGCGATCCTGCGGGCCGAGGTCGTGGTGCGGCTCTCCCCCGCGGGGGTGCGCCAACTGCCGTACGCCACCGAAGCCGCGTCCGCGCGCGAGGCGATGGAGTCGGCGGGCGAGCCGGACGCGACGGGCCGGGTGACGGTCACCCTGCCCGTCGAGAACGAGGACGTGGCGTACACGCAGCTCATGGCGCTCGGGCCTGAGGCGGAGGTGCTTGAACCCGCCGCCCTGCGCAAGCGGTTCGCGGACGCCGCCGCGCGGGCCGCCGCGCTCTACCGGTAGCTCTACCGGTAGCCGGTGACGTCCGCCTCCTTGCTCTCCTGGTCGACCTCGGTGATGTAGCGCCAGGCGTCGGGCGCGGAGCCGTCCACGTCCGTGAAGCCGTACTCCTTGGCGAGTCCGCCGCTGGAGAGCGACTTGCCGTTGTGGCGTGCCACGTCGGGGTCGGCGGCGAGCGCGACGAGGGCCCGGCCCACGAACGTCGGGGTCTCGGAGATGGCGAAGTGCGGGTTCTGCTCGGTGCCCGCGAGCCAGTTCTCCTCGGTCACCTTGAAGTAGGTGTCGAGCATCGCCTCGGAGCGCAGCCAGCCGGGCGTCAGACAGAGCGCCGTGCAGCCGTACTCCTCGACCTCCTGGGCGAGGTCGTGCGCCATCCGCAGCGGGGCCGCCTTGGCGAGGTCGTAGTAGAAGGGCTTGCGGTAGTTCGCGCGGTTGTACTCCTCGGTGCCGTCGGTGACCTCGACGACCAGGCCGCCGCGGTTCCTGATCAGGAGCGGCAGCGCGTACCTGCTGGTGACGATGTGGGTCTCCATGCCCAGGCGCAGGATGCGCAGCCCCTTGTCGAGGTCGTGCTCCCACATCTTCTTGTCCCACTCGACGTGGCCGTCGCCGCCCCAGATGTCGTTGACGAGGATGTCGAGGCGGCCCTGTTCGCGGTCGATGCGCTCGACGAGGGCCTCGACCTGCTCGGGCTCCAGGTGGTCGGTGGGCACGGCGATGCCCTTGCCCCCCGCGGCGTCGACGAGCTCCGCCGTCTCCTCGATGGTCTCGGTGCTCCGGCCGATCTCGCTGGTGTGCTCGCGGGTGGTGCGTCCCGTCACGTACACGGTGGCTCCGGCGCGGCCGAGCTCCACGGCCATCGCGCGGCCCGCGCCGCGGGTGGCGCCCGCGACGAGGGCGATCTTTCCGGTCAGTGTCTGCGTGGTGTCCATGCCTTTGACGCTTCCACCAAAAGCCGACATCCCCTGTCGGTTTTTCCATGGGCATGTGCACGCATAACGAGACAGCCGCATTCCGGCGCACTCCGCGTGCGCCCCCACTCCGCAGGACCGATGCTTGTCCCGTGATGGACGAGACCGAGTTCTGGGAGATGGTGGACGGTACTCGCGAGGCCGCCGGCGGCGACCCCGAGGATCACGCCGAGCTGCTCGTCGAGCGACTGCTGCAGTCCGACCCGGACTCCGTCCTCGACTTCGCCCGTCACTTCGAGTCCCGCTACAACCGCGCCTACCGCTGGGACCTGTGGGGCGCCGCCTGGGTGCTGCTCGGCGGCGCGAGCGACGACGCCTTCGACTACTTCAGGTGCTGGCTGATCGGCCAGGGCCGCGAGGTCTTCGAGGGCGGTGTGCACGACCCGGACTCGCTCGCCGAGCTCCTGGACGAGTTCGACGAGGAGCTCGACGGCGACGGCGAGGAGCTCGGCTACGCCGCCGACGAGGCGTACGAGCAGCTCACCGGCGTCGTCGCCCCGGACCTCGGCATTCCGCCCGCGCCCCCGGAGCCGGAGGGCACGCCCTTCGACTTCGAGGACGACGCGGTGATGGCACAGCGCTATCCGAAGCTGTGGGCACGGTTCATGGCGGACTGACGTACGACGGATCCGTACGGCTCAGGATCATCTCCGTGCGCCGCGGCAGGCCCGCGTCGATCATCTCCGGCTGCGGCGTGACCCAGTAGCGGCCGTCGGCGATCTGCTCGAAGCAGCGGCGGGCGTGCTCCTCGGCGGTGATGCCCTGGGCGTCGGCGCGCTCCTGGAGCCGGGCGCGGAAGCCCGCGACCTCGGGCGGGGTGCCGTCGCCGGGCCCGGCCGCCCGGAAGATCTCGCTGCGCACGGAGTCCGGCAGTACGACGGAGACCTGGATGTCGGCCTGCTTCATCCGCAGTTCGTGCGCGAGCGACTCGGTGAGCGCGAGCGTGCCGAACTTGGTGACGCTGTACGGCGCCATCAGCGGGCTCGGGAAGAGGCCGCCGACGGAGGAGACGTCGACGATCCACGCCTTGGTGCCGCGTTCGAGCAGCCGCGGCACGAAGGAGCGGATGCCGTTGACGTACCCGCCGACGTTGACGCGCAGGGCGGCGTCCCAGCGTTCGGCGGGGATCTCCCAGGAGTAGCCCATCGCCATGATCCCGGCGTTGTTGACGAGCAGGTCGACGGCGCCGAACCGCTCGTACGCACGGTCGGCGAGCGCGTCGACCGAGGCCGGGTCGGCGACATCGGTGGGCACCGCCTCGACCTCGGCGCCCTCCTTCGCCAGCTCGCCCGCGAGGTCCGCGAGGCGCTCGGCCGCGATGTCGGCGAGGACGAGCTTCATGCCGAGGGACGCGGCGTGCCGGGCGAACCCGGCGCCGATCCCGGCCGACGCCCCGGTGATGACGGCGACCTTGCCGCGGAAGGTCTCTGCTGCGCTGCTCATGGTCGGGTGACCTCCGTGGTCCGGGATCCGTGGCTCAGAAGTGGGTGCCGCCGTCGATGCGGACCTCGGTGCCGGTGATGAAGCGGCCGTCGTCCGAGGCGAGCATCGCGACGACGGAGGCGACGGTCTCCGGGCCCGCGAAGCCCTGGCCGAGCGCGGGGGCGAGCTTGATGAACAGGCTCATGTCGGCGTCCTCGGGCAGGCCGGGGCCGACGCTCTGGCGGCTCGCGCCGGAGCCGTCCGTCATGCCGGAGGAGATGGAGCCGGGCTGCACGGCGGTGAAGCGGATGCCCTGCTTGCCGTACTCGCTGGCGAGGGCGTGCGTCATGGACTGGATGCCGCCCTTGCTCGCCGCGTACGCCGCCATGTACGGGTGGGCGAACATCGCGGAGGTGGAGCTGAAGTTGACGACCGCGGAGCCGTTGCCCTCCAGGAGCGCCGGGATCGACTCGCGGATCATCAGGAAGGTGCCGGTGAGGTTGACCCCGATGACCTGGTTGAAGGCGTCGAGGGTGGTCTCGTGGGTGTGCGAGGAGCGCAGGATGCCCGCGGCGTTCACCAGGACGTCCAGGCCGCCGAGCGCGGCGGTGGCGGCGGCGACGCCCGCGCGGACCGACTCCTCGTCGGCGATGTTCACGACGACGGTGGTGAGGCGCCCGGCGTCGGCGCCCGCCTTGGTGACGGTGTCCTTCAGGCCGTCCTCGCTGACGTCGGCGGCGACGACCCTGCCGCCCTCGGCCAGCAGGCGCAGCACGGTGGCCTGCCCGATGCCGGAGCCGCCGCCGGTGACCAGGGCGCGGCGTCCTTCGTAGCGGTTCAGGGTCTGCATGGCGTTCTCCCACTCTCGCAATCTTGCCTTCGATTACACGGTACGCCTGAGTGGCACGATCTGCCACTTCGGCCAAACATGCCCATGTGGCCGGGGCGGCGTAGGCTTCGGCAGGTGAGCACCCAGTCGACCGCCCCGCCCCTCTCCCTCACGGAACGCCGCAAGCTGGCCACCCAGCTGGAGATCGCGCACGCCGCAGCCGAGCTCTTCACCGAGCACGGGCCCGACGGCACCACGGCCGAGGCCATCGCGGGCCGGGCCGGGGTCGCGCTGCGCACCTTCTACCGGTACTTCCGCAACAAGCAGGACGCGGTGGGACCGCTGCTCGCCGTCGGCGGGGAACGCTGGCGTGCGCTGCTCGCCGCGAGCGAGCCGGGCGCGGGACTGCCGAAGGCCCTGGAGGCGGCGATCGCGGAGGCGCTCGCCGCACCGGACCTGGCCGCCGCGGACGGCCTGCGCCAGGCACGCGGTCTGCTGCGCGCCGCGGCGGACGACCCGGCGCTGCGGGCGGTCTGGTACCGCGTGAACCAGGAGTCCGAGGAGAAGCTCCGCCCCGTGGTCGCGGACCTCGCGGGCAAGGACGCGCCCGCCCTGGAGGTCCGCCTCGCCGCGGCCGCCGCGACCGACGCGATCCGGATCGCCCTGGAGACCTGGGCGGAATCGGACGCGGACGTCACGGGCCCGGACTCACCGGCGGACCTCGCGGTGCGGTGCCTGCGGGAACTCATGGGCGGGATGGGGCTGTTGACGCGGATGAGCACTCCGCCGGAGGTGCGGTCGTGAACCTGCGGGCCGGTGGGGGCCGATCGCGCAGTTCCCCGCGCCCCTTACGGGCCCCGGTGCCCGCCCATGCCCGCGTCCCCCGCAGGGTCCGGCGCGAACACCATCATGGTCACGTCGTCCCGCACGGTGCCCGCGTAGCCGACCACGTCCGCCCAGACCCGTTCGGTGAGGGCCGCCGGATCGTCCAGGAGGACGGCGTCCGCCTTGAGCATCGAGGTGAGCCGCTCCGGCAGCGGATAGAACGCGCCGGTCGCGTCGCGGGCCTCGCTCACCCCGTCGGTCAGACCCAGCAGCAGATCGCCCGCGAGCAACGGCACCGTCAGCTGCTCGGGCGGGGAGAGCCCCGCGAGACCGAGGCCGAGCGGGGCGCCCGCGGCGACGGCCAGCTCGGTGACCTCGGTGCCGCGGAGCAGCAGCGGCGGCGGGTGACCGCAGGAGACCACGCGTACGACGGAGGAGTCGTCGGGGAACTCCAGGAGCACCGCCGTGGCGAACAGCTCGGCGTGCTCGTCCCCCGCCGAATCCACGACGAGCCTGCGGTCCAACCGGGCGGCGACGCCCTCCAGGTCGGGCTTGTCGAGCACCGCCTCGCGGAACGCGCCGAGGAGCGCGGCGACGGTGCCGACCGCGGCGAGGCCGTGCCCCTGCACATCACCGACCAGGGCGCGCACCCCGCACGGCCCCCTGCGGACGTCGAAGAAGTCGCCGCCGACCAGCGACTCGTGCTGCGCCGCCTGGTACAGGCCCGCGCACCGCACCCTGCCGACCCGCTCCGGCAGCGGCGGAAGGACCGCGAACTGGGCCGCCTCCGCGACCGTGCGGACCGTGACGAGCTGGGCCTCGCGGCGGCTGCGCACCCAGGCGAAGAGCACGCTGAGCAGCGAGATGAAGGTGATCGTCAGCTCGTCGCTGCTGCCCGGGTGGCCGAGGCCGAACCCCGGCAGGGACAGCATCATCACCACGACGCCGCCGAGGAGCGCGGTGGCGGCGGGCCCGTACGACAGGGCGGCCAGCGGCGGGGCCGCCGCGACCAGGAAGCTCAGGTCCACCGTCTTCGGGGTGAGCAGCTGGATGAGGACGATCGCGACCAGGAGCAGCGGCGGGGGCCAGTGCACCCAGGGCGGGGGCGGCGTGCCGCGCAGCAGCCAGTCCCGCTGGCCCGCGTCGCGCCGTCTGGACGCAGCCCTGATCATGCCCTCACGCTCCTACGGCGGGGGACACACCGCACCCCGGGCCGGTCCGTCGGGTGCGCCGTCCCCGCAGCTCACAGGGGGCGGCCCATGAGGACGTCGTCGACGTACACGCCGTCGAGCAGGAACTCCCCGGGCAGCACGCCCTCGGTCACGAACCCCTCCGCCTCGTAGAGCCTGCGGGCGGGGGTGTTGTGCCCGAGGACCCGCAGCGTGATGCGGAGCGCGCCCTGTCTGCGGGCCTCCTCGATGGCCGCCCTGATCAGCCCTCTGCCGACGCCCTTGCCGCGCGCGTCCTCGGCGACGGCGATGCCCTGGATCTGCCGGACGTGCGCGTTGACGAGCAGCGGGGTGGGATAGCCGAGCTTCACATAGCCGACGATCCGCCCGTCCACCTCGGCGACCAGGTGGTCACGGGGCCCGAAACGGTCGTTGAAGAAGGGTTCGTACGGCGGCTGGGGGCGCGGCTGCACCGCGTGCAGCGTGGACCAGGTGGCGCGGTCGAGGCGGGCGAGGGCGTCGTCGTCCTCGGGCAGGGCGGTGCGTATGTGCATGTCCGGCATGGCGCCACTGTACGGCGGCCGGAGCGGGCCTCTCCGACGTTTTTGGGGGCAGGATGGGCCCATGGAAACCACACGGTCCCGCGTCGCCGTGGCCGGCGCGTCCGGGCTCATCGGTACGGCGCTGACCCGCTCCCTCACCGAGGACGGGCACGAGGTGGTACGGCTGGTGCGCAGGGCGCCCCGCGCGAAGGACGAGGTGCGCTGGGACCCCAAGAAGCGATACGTCGACACGGCCGGGCTCACCGGCTGCACCGCGGTCGTCAATCTCGCGGGCGCCGGCATCGGCGACCACCGCTGGACGGCCGCGTACAAGCGGGAACTCCGCGACAGCAGGGTGCTCGGCACCGCCGCGCTCGCCGCCGCCGTCGCCTCGCTCGACGAGCCGCCGCGCGTGTTCCTGAACGCCGGCGCGATCGGCTACTACGGAGACACCGGACAACACGCGGTCGACGAAAGCGCCCCTCCCGGAGAGGGCTTCCTGCCGTCCCTGTGCGTCGCCTGGGAAGGAGCCGCCGACGCCGCGCAGCAGGCGGGCATCCGCACCGTCATCGCACGCAACGGCCTGGTCGTGGGCCGCGACGGCGGGGCCTGGGGGCGTCTCTTCCCCCTCTTCAAGGCGGGGCTCGGCGGGCGTCTGGGCAGTGGACGGCAGTACTGGAGCTACATCTCCCTGCACGACGAGGTGGCCGCGCTCCGGCACCTCATCGACACCGAGTCGCTGTCCGGCCCCGTGAACCTGACGGCACCGGACCCGCTCACCAACCGGGAGATCACGGCCGCGATGGGGCGGGTGCTGCACCGCCCCACCCTCCTGACCGCGCCCGCGGTGGCGCTCCGCGTGGTGCTCGGGGAGATGGCGGGGGACGTCCTCGGCAGCCAGCGCGTACTCCCCACCCGGCTCCTGGAGTCCGGTTTCTCCTTCACCTACCCGGGCATCGAAGAAACCCTCCGGGCGGCCCTCCGCTGACACCCCGCCCCACCTGCACCGGGCTTGCGCCTGCGTGCACGACCACCGGCGCCGTGGGCTGTGCCCACGGTGCCGCCCCGCGGCACGATTGCCCGCAGCAGAAACCCGAGGCGGGACGCCCCCGCGCCCCCGCGCCCCCTCCCGACGTGCGACCCACGTGCGACCGTGCCCGGTGCATGCGCGACTGCCTCCGCCCCGCCCCGCTCCTACCCTCGTCCCGAACTCGTGGATTCCGGAGCCCTGTCGGGGGCATCAGGCCCCCACAAGCCCGCACGACCTCTGGAGGGGCACGTGCTAGAGCCTGCGCACCATGCCGATGTCGTCATCGTGGGGGCCGGGGCCGCGGGGCTCTCGGCCGCACACCGGCTGACCAGCGCCGGTGTAACGACCGTAGTCCTGGAGGCCGCCCCTTGCGTAGGCGGCCGCATGTCGACCGAGAAGATAGACGGGTTCCGGCTCGACAGGATCGGTCAGCTGCTCACCACCTCGTATCCGGAACTGCGGCGCACCCCGGGCCTGGACTCCCTCGTCCTGCGCCCCTTCGCACCCGGCCTCCTCGTGCACAGCGAGGGCAGGCACCACCGCGCCGCGGAGCCCCTGGCCGCACGGAGCGCAAGGGGCGCACTCACCGCGGCACGCGCCCTGGCGAGCGCCCCCCGGGCGTCCCGAGCGGCCAGGCCCCCCGGCAGGACGGCGCAGGGCACCCCCACCCGCACGCCCGCCGCCCGCACCACCCCCCTGGGCACCCCCTTCGACCAGGCCCGGCTCGGCTCCGCGCTCGCCCGCATCGCGGCGACCCCCGTCGAGCGCCTCCTGGACCGCCCCGAACTCCCGGCCAGGGACGCCCTGTTCGCCCGCGGCCTGCCGTCCCGCACCATCGACGGCTTCCTGCGCCCGCTGCTCTCGGCGCTCCTGTGCGACCCGGGCCTGACGACGTCGAGCCGCTGCGCGGACCTCGCGCTGCACGCCTTCGCGCGCGGTCGCCTCTGCCTGCCGGAGGGCGGCGCCGAGGTGCTGCCCGAACTCCTCGCCGCCGCCCTGCCGCCCGGCACGGTCCGCACCGGCGTCCGCGTCACCTCGGTCTCCACGACCTCCGTGACCACCGCGGGCCACGGCGAGATCTCCTGCCGGGCGGTGCTGCTCGCCACGGACGCGCGGGCCGCCGCGGAACTCCTGCCGGGGCTGCGCGTGCCGCCGTTCCACGAGGTGACGGTGGTGCACCACACGGCGCCCGAGCCGCCGCTCGACGGCCCCGCACTGCTGCTCGACGCCGACCGCGCGGGCCCGGTCGCCCATACGGCGGTCATCAGCCAGGTCGACCCGTCGCGCGCCCCCGCGGACCGCGTGCTCGTCTCGTCGACGGTGCTCGGCCCGCCGCCCGACCAGCGCGCCGTCCTCAGCCACCTCGCCGACCTGTACGGCACCCCGACCGACCGCTGGGAGCTGCTCGCCGTCCACCACACCCGCGAGGCCGTCCCCGCGATGCCGCCCCCGCACGACGTGCGCCGCCCGGTGCGGCTGCTCTCGGGGCTGTACGTGTGCGGGGACCACCGGGACACCAGCACGGTGCAGGGCGCACTGCACTCGGGCCGACGCGCGGCCCACGCCGCGCTCACGGACTTCGGCATCGTCACGGCGTACGCCCCGGAGTCGCTGCCCGCGGCCGCCTGACCCATCCGACCTCTGTCCCGCTCCCCCGGAAGCCCCTGCGCCCCCCACGCGGGGGCTTCTCCCTTCCCGCCCGCCGCCCGCACCCGACACCCCACTCCCACAGAACCCTGCAACTCCCCTTGCCACACGGGTAGTACGCGGTTACGTTCCCCCGGGATCGCCCAGCAGCGGGAGGACTGACGTGCGTCGTACCTTGCCGGTGATATCGCTCATCCTCGGCCTATTCATGGGAGCTATGTCCTTGCCCGGTGCCCAGGCCGACGCGCCACCCAAGGAGCCCGCAGGGGCGCGGACGCCGCCGGACGTCGTCCCCCGCCCGACCGACTGGACCGCGCTCGAGGGCCGCACCGCGCTCACCCGCACCACCCGCATCCTCATCGACCCGCGCACCGCACAGGCCACCGCGCTGCCCGCCGGACGCGCCGAACTCCCGGGCCCCGCACGGCAGTCCGTACGACAGCTCGCCACCCAGCTGCGTACGGAGATCGAGCAGGTCACCGGCATCGCCCCGCGCATCACCAGCGGTGGCCTGCCCGCCCCCGGCGACATCGCGCTCACCCTCACCGACCAGGGCGCACTCGGCGCCGAGGGCTACCGCTTCGACAGCAGGGGACCCGTCCGCATCGAGGCCGCGTCCACCCACGGCCTCCACTACGGCACCCGCACCCTGCTCCAACTCCTGCGCGCCACCGCCAGGAACCATCGCGAGGTGCCGCGCGCCACGGCCGTCGACAGGCCCGCGCAGGCGATCCGCATGGTCCACCTGGACGCGGGCCGCAAGTACTGGAAGATCCCGTACCTGGAGAACCTGATCCGCAGGATGGGCGACCAGAAGCTCAACACGCTCCTGCTGCACCTCTCCGAGTCCGAGGGCTTCCGCCTGTACAGCCCGAAGTTCCCGGGCCTCGCCGACCCCGGGCACAGCTACAGCCGCGCCGACATCGAGCACCTCAAGGCCTTCGCGGCCCGCCATCACGTCCAGCTGATGCCCGGCCTGGAACTCCCCGGCCACGCCACCGTGATCAGCCAGGCCTTCGGCATCGGCTTCGGCGCGGGCCGGAACCCGTGCACGGGCGCGCACACGCACTCCCACCTCACGCCCGACTGGATCATCGACATGACCAGCGAGAAGGCGGTGGCGAAGTCGAAGGAGATCGTGGCGGAGTTCGTGGACTGGTTCGACGCGCCGCTGTTCTCCATCGGCGCGGAGGAGGTCCCCGGCCAGCTCGCCGAGTGCCCGCGCGTCAAGGACCACCTGGCGTCCGACCCCGACGTCTCCACGCTCGGCGACCTGCTCAACCGCTACATCAACACCCTTGACGACGTGGTCGCTTCGCACGGCAGGCGCACCGCCGTCTACAACGGCTCCGAACACCTGACCGCACCCCAGCAGAAGGTCCACGCCCCGGTCGTCTTCCTCACCTGGGAGGGCACGGGCGCGGAGCCCGCCGTCCCCGGCCACGACGAGATCGCCATCGGCCCGTTCTACGACACCCCGAACAACTACCACCACAAGTATCCGGACGAGCCCTGGATGTACGACAGTTGGGCGCCGAGCACCGCCCCCGACATGCTCGGCTCCGGCGTCACCAACTGGGCCGACTACAACTTCTGGGCCGACGACGGCTACTTCGAGCAGCACATGGCGGGCGCCCGCGCGATCCTCGCCGACCGCGCCTGGAACCGGTCCGCGACACCGGACACCCTCACCGGCTTCCGGGCCCGCGCCGCCCGCATCGGCGACCCTCCCGGCACCACCCCGGCGCCCGTGCCGCCCCGCGTCGAGGGGCGTCCCAGCCACCACTGGACCTTCGACGACGCGTCGTACCCGAGCGGCTGGACGTACGCGGGCAGCCCCGGCAACACGATCCTCGCCGAGGACACGGCCGGTGACCTGCCCGGCACTTCGTACATCATCGACAACCCCACCCCCGTGCCCGGCGTGCGCGGCCAGGCCTGGCGCTTCGACTCCGACCGGGACGGCGTGGGCTTCGGCGGCCTCGACGTCGCCGAGCCGTGGACGGTCTCGGTGCGGGTCCGCGCCGCGTCACGGACCTCCGACCAGGTCCTGCTCAGCTCGAAGGCGGGCGCCCTGAAGCTGATGCAGCACGGCACGGGCAAGGTCGGCCTCACGCGCTACGGCGCCGCGGACCACAGCTTCGACCACACCCTGCCGCTCGACCGCTGGACGCGGCTGACCTGGGTCGCGACGCCGGGACACACGGTCCTGTACGCCGACGGGGAGCGGGTCGGCGCCGTCGCGGCGTCGATCCCGCTCCCCCTGCGCTCCATCGGCACGGAGAAGGCGAGCCTGCGGGGCGACCTCGACGAACTGCTCACCTGGGACGAGGCGTTGACCCCGGCGCGGGTCGCCCGCCTGAGGTGACATCGGCGCCGGGTCTCAGCCGAGCGCAGCGACCCGGTCGCGGTACCCCCTCACCGGCGCCGCGTCCCGGTAGGGCTCCAGGCGCCGCTCGAAGTCGCGTACGTACTCGTGCGCGCGCGCCGACCGCATCTCGCCCGCCGCCTGCGCCGCCTCGGCACCCAGCTGGCAGGCCTGCTCCAGCTCGCCGAGGCCGAGCCTCGCAGTGGCGAGGACCACCCGGCAGAACAGCCGGCTGCGCGCGAAGGCGGGTGCGCGCAGCTGGAGCGAGCGCTCGGCGTACTGGGCGGCGGCGCGGTACTGCTGGAGATCGCGGTAGCTGTGCCCGAACTCGTCCGCGAGCTGTGCCTCGTCGAAGAAGCGCGCCCAGTGCGGCACCTCGTCGCCGGGCCGCGCCGCTTCGAGCGACCGCTCGGCCCGCACCAGCGATGCCGTGCAGGCCCGCACCTCGCCGAGCACCCCGTGGCCGCGCGCCTCGGCCGCGTACAGGAGGGCCTGGACGACGGGCGGGGCCGATGAGCCGACGCCCTGCTGGGCGACGCGGGCCAGCTGCACGGCCTCGCGCCCGTGCCCGAGATAGACGGCCTGGCGGCTCATGGTGACCAGGACGTACGAGCCGTACGCACGGTCGCCCGCGGCCTGCGAGAGGCGCAGCGCCTGGACGTAGTACCGCTGGGCAAGGCCGTGCGCCGCGATGTCGTACGAGGTCCAGCCCGCGAGCCGGGTCAGGTCGGCGGCGGCCGCGAAGAGCCGTCGTCCCGCCTGCTCGCCGTAGGTACCGCGGAGCATCGGCTCGGCCTCGTGCTCCAGATAGCGCACCAGGGCCTGCCGGGCGTGCCCGCCGCCGTACGCGTGGTCGAGGGCGCGGAAGAGTTCGCCGACGGCCCGCAGCGCCGCGATGTCACCACTGGTGACCCGCTGCCCGGGGCCGCGTTCGGAACCCTGGCGCTGGCGGGGCACGACGGGCCGCCCCTGGACCGGCACGCGCGAGTGGCCGGGATCGGACTCTCCCCGCCCCACGCGCTCGTCGGCGCGGCCGATCAGCCAGTCCCTGCTGGGCACGACGAGGCCCGCCGGGGTGAACGCGATCTTCCGCAGTTCCGCGTGGCTGCCGGAGTCCTTGCGCCACAGGCCTCCGACGATGTCGACCGCCTCTTCCGGGGAGGCCGCGAACTCCAGGCCCGCGTACACCGGCGCACATGCGTCGAGGCCGAGGTCCTGCGCGGAGAGGCGTCGCCCGAGCCGCCGGGTGAAGACCTCTGCGATCAGCGCGGGCGTGGTCCCTCTGGGCTGCTGGCCGCGCAGCCAGCGGGTCACGGACGTCTTGTCGTAGCGCAGGTCGAGGCCGTGCTCGAGCCCGAGCTGGTCGACGCGGCGCGCGAGGCCCGCATTGGAGAACCCGGCTTCCGAGATGAGCGCGGCTAGCTGGCGGTTGGGGGTGCGCTGCGGGGGTCGTTCCGTCATCGGCTGTGCGGTCTCCTGCCTTCCGGGCCTGCCTTGAGCAGCCCTTATGGCCTCGTGAACGGCGCGAATGTAACGGCCATCACAGCCTTCATCGGGTCCTTCGCCCCGCATTCATCCGATCGTGTGAGGAACCCGGGTCGAAGTTGCCGGTCGAGGGGGCCCGTACAGTGGCAGAGGCGCGATATGTGCACGGTGAACGTTCAGGGAGGCACTGCCGTGAGTGAGTTTCGGTTCGTCCGGCTGGGGTTCGGCCCGGACGCCGTGGAGTACCAAGAGGCGTGGGACGAGCAGCGCCGCGTGCACGCCGCCCGTTTCACCGACGAGGTCCCGGACACCTGCCTGCTCCTGGAGCACCAGCCGGTCTACACCGCGGGCCGCCGCACGGAGGCGAGCGAGCGCCCGCTCGACGGCACCCCCGTCGTCGACGTGGACCGCGGCGGCAAGATCACCTGGCACGGCCCGGGCCAGCTCGTGGGCTACCCGATCCAGAAGCTGCCGCGCCCGGTGGACGTCGTAGCACATGTGCGCCGCCTGGAAGAGGCACTTATCCGTACGTGTGCGGAGTTCGGCCTGGAGACCTCGCGCGTCGAGGGCCGCAGCGGCGTATGGGTCCTCGGTGACCCGGTGGAACAGCGTCCGGCACTCGGCGGGCTCTCCCTGGACTTCGATCCGCGGCTGCAGGACGACGAGTTCGACGCCCGGTTCAACGGTCCCGAGTACGCCCCGTCCAACGCGGGCCAGCGCCGCGAGGACCGCAAGCTCGCCGCGATCGGCATCCGCGTCGCCAAGGGCGTGACGATGCACGGCTTCGCGCTGAACGTGAACCCGGACAACACCTGGTTCGACCGGATCATCCCGTGCGGTATCCGCGACGCGGGCGTGACGTCCCTCTCGTACGAGCTGGGCCGCGAGATCACCATCGCCGATGTGCTGCCCGTCGCCGAGCGGCATCTGCGGGACGTCCTGGAGAACGCGGAGCTGAAGCCGCGCGTCATCGAGCAGGCCGCCGTCTAGACGGGACCGGGGCTCGGGGGAATGCACCCCCTTGGCCAGAGGTTGGCCAGAAGTAAGCCCAACGACATCACGGGCGTACCCTGGTGTGCGCCGAAGAATCGAAGATTACCTCGACAAACAGGAGCCGATGTGTCCGCAGTCGCACCCGACGGACGCAAGATGCTGCGCCTGGAGGTCCGGAACAGCCAGACCCCCATCGAGCGCAAGCCCGAGTGGATCAAGACCCGGGCAAAGATGGGCCCCGAGTACAACGCCCTGCAGAAACTCGTGAAGAGCGAGGAGCTGCACACGGTCTGCCAGGAAGCGGGCTGTCCGAACATCTTCGAGTGCTGGGAGGACCGCGAGGCCACGTTCCTCATCGGCGGCGACCAGTGCACGCGACGCTGCGACTTCTGCCAGATCGACACCGGCAAGCCGCAGGCACTCGACCGCGACGAGCCGCGCCGCGTCGGTGAGTCCGTCGTGAAGATGGACCTGAACTACGCCACCATCACCGGCGTCGCCCGCGACGACCTGGCGGACGGCGGCGCCTGGCTGTACGCGGAGACCGTGCGCCAGATCCACGCGATGACGGCGGAGCGCGAGGCCGGTTACACCAAGGTCGAGCTGCTCATCCCCGACTTCAACGCCGACCCGGACCAGCTGGCCGAGGTCTTCTCGTCCCGCCCCGAGGTCCTCGGGCACAACGTCGAGACGGTGCCGCGCATCTTCAAGCGGATCCGCCCCGGCTTCCGTTTCGAGCGCTCCCTCGAGGTCATCACGAAGGCCCGCGAGGCCGGTCTGGTCACCAAGTCCAACCTGATCCTGGGCATGGGCGAGACCCGTGAAGAGGTCAGCGAGGCGCTGCGCCAGCTGCACGAGGCGGGCACCGAGCTCATCACCATCACCCAGTACCTGCGCCCCACGCCGCGCCACCACCCCGTGGAGCGCTGGGTCAAGCCCGCCGAGTTCGTGGAGCTGAAGGACGAGGCCGAGCAGATCGGCTTCTCCGGAGTGATGTCCGGGCCGCTGGTCCGCTCCTCGTACCGGGCGGGCCGCCTGTACCAGATGGCCATCGAGAAGCGCGGTGCGTACGTCGCGTCGCAGGCGGTCTGACCCGGCCGGTCCGCCACTGTGTGAATCGGCGCACAAGTGACTACCAACCAGTAGTGGCCGTAATGACGCGGCCCATACGATCCCCGCAGGTGAACGGGATCGTATGGGCCGCGTCAGCGTTTTGGGCCCTCGCGTCAAGGTTTCATCGGTGTTTGACCGGTCGGTCACGCCCTGGTAACACCAATCAGTGACCCTGGAATTACCGCACGTACAGCCTTACCCATAGCCGCTCCCCACCCGAGCCGCTCCCCAGGAGGGCCCCATCATGCAGGCCGCGCCCGTACGCGCCACCGCGATCCCGTCCGTCACCGACGCACTGCGCGCCGTCGAGTCGCTCCTCATGAGCGGCGGCCAGCGCACCGCACGCCGCAATGCCTGGACTTCCGTGCTCGAGGACCGGCGCCGCGCCAAGGACCGGGTCGAGGCGGAGCGCGTGCTCGAAGAGGCCGTGACAACCCGCACGTCGTAGTCGGTTCCGGGGACACGTAGACTTCACGGCATGGCGAGGAAGGAAACCACCGCGGCGGCTTCGGCCGCGGAACCAGGGCGACTCAAGCAGATTGCCCTCACCTACAAGATGACCCGGCGGGCCGACCCGAAGATCGGCCTCATCATCGCGGCTGTGGGAATCGTCACCTTTGGTGTCTTCCTCGCGATCGGCTTCTGGCTCGGTCACCCGGTCTACCTGGGCATTCTCGGCTTCCTGCTCGCCTTCCTCGCGATGGCGATCGTCTTCGGACGCAGGGCCGAGCGGGCCGCCTTCGGTCAGATGGAGGGCCAGCCCGGCGCGGCGGCCGCGGTGCTCGACAAGATCGGCCGCGGCTGGACGACCACCCCGGCGGTCGCGATGAACCGCAGCCAGGACGTCGTGCACCGCACCGTCGGCAAGGCGGGCATCGTCCTGGTCGCCGAGGGCAACCCGAACCGGGTCAAGGGCCTGCTGGCCGCCGAGAAGAAGAAGATGGCGCGCATCGTCGCGGACGTCCCCGTGCACGACGTCATCGTCGGCACCACCGACGACACGGTGTCCCTGAAGAAGCTGCGCACCACGCTCCTGAAGCTCCCCCGCGTCCTCACGGGCCCGCAGGTCACCGCGACCAACGACCGCCTGCGCGCGATGGGCGACCTCATGTCGAACATGCCGCTCCCGAAGGGTCCGATGCCCAAGGGCGCGCGCATGCCGCGCGGCGGCCCGAAGATGAAGTAGCCCTCGCTCCACGTACACGGCATACACGAAGGCCCCGGAACCGATCAGGTTCCGGGGCCTTCGTCGTCGGTCTGCTGTCTGCCGGTCTGCTGTCTGCTGTCTGCTGTCTGCTGTCTGCTGTCTGCTGTCTGCGCTCAGATCCGGATCTGGACGGCGCGGGCGAGGCGGTCGTGCAGGCCGCGGCCGTCGCGGTCCCAGATGAGGGCAGGGATGGCGACGCACAGCAGGACGCTGCGGAGCAGGACCCGGCCGGCGCCGAGGCGGCCGCCGCCCTCGGCGATGACGCGCAGCCGGAAGAGGGCCTTGCCGGGCGTGCAGCCGATCGTGCCGACGGTGAGCACGCTCATGACGAAGAAGATGCCGAGGGCCCAGTTGCCCATCGCCTGCTGGTCACCGCGAGCGAACAGGCCGTATGCGATGACCATGCACAGGCCCCAGTCCACGGCGATGGCGCCGATGCGGCGGCCCGGGCGCGCGATCGACCCCGGCCCCTCCTCGGGCAGGCCGAGCTGCTCGCCCCGGTACCCGAAGTCGACACCGGCCTCCTCCGCGGCCGCGCGCGGTCCTGACAGCCACGATCCGATTGCTTGCCTGTTGTCCACCCGTCCACGGTACTGCGCCCGTTTTCGTACGGGGACGGGCGGGGTCGTCCACGGCGTCGTACCCGAGGGGCCGGGACGGGGCCGGGCGCACCCGGGCCGGTTAACTTCGGCGAAACAAATGGGTCATGCTTGAGAAATCCCCCGTCCCTATGGTCGGGTCCCAGCGTGTGCCACCGCACTGGCCGCACAACAAGCTGCAACCCCGTCCCGCCCCGGGCGGGAGTAGGAGGAGTTGGATGTTGTTCCAGAACGCCGACGACGCGAAGAAGTTCATCGCGGACGAGGACGTCAAGTTCATCGACGTCCGCTTCTGCGACCTGCCCGGAGTGATGCAGCACTTCACGATCCCGGCGGCGGCGTTCGACCCGGACGAGGAGCTGGCCTTCGACGGTTCGTCGATCCGCGGCTTCCAGGCCATCCACGAGTCCGACATGGCGCTGCGCGCCGACCTGTCGACGGCTCGCGTGGACCCCTTCCGCCGCGACAAGACCGTCAACATCAACTTCTTCATCCACGACCCGATCACGGGCGAGCAGTACAGCCGTGACCCCCGCAACGTCGCCAAGAAGGCGGAGGCGTACCTGGCCTCCACCGGCATCGCGGACACGGCCTACTTCGGCCCGGAGGCGGAGTTCTACGTCTTCGACAACGTCCGCTTCCAGACGTCGGCGAACGAGAGCTTCTACCACATCGACTCCGAGGCGGGCGCCTGGAACACCGGTGCGGTCGAGAACAACCGCGGCTACAAGGTCCGTTACAAGGGCGGCTACTTCCCGGCCCCGCCGGTCGACCACTTCGCCGACCTGCGCGCCGAGATCTCCCTCGAACTGGACAAGAACGGCCTCCAGGTCGAGCGCCAGCACCACGAGGTGGGCACGGCGGGCCAGGCCGAGATCAACTACAAGTTCAACACGCTGCTCGCCGCGGCCGACGACCTGATGCTCTTCAAGTACATCGTGAAGAACGTCGCCTGGCGCAACGAGAAGACCGCGACCTTCATGCCGAAGCCGATCTTCGGCGACAACGGCTCGGGCATGCACGTCCACCAGTCGCTGTGGTCCGGCGGCGACCCGCTCTTCTACGACGAGCAGGGCTACGCGGGCCTCTCGGACACCGCCCGCTACTACATCGGCGGCATCCTCAAGCACGCCCCCTCGCTGCTCGCCTTCACCAACCCGACGGTGAACTCCTACCACCGCCTGGTCCCCGGCTTCGAGGCCCCGGTCAACCTGGTCTACTCGCAGCGCAACCGCTCCGCGGCCATGCGCATCCCGATCACGGGCTCGAACCCGAAGGCCAAGCGCGTCGAGTTCCGCGCGCCCGACCCGTCCTCCAACCCGTACCTGGCGTTCTCCGCCCTGCTCCTGGCGGGCCTGGACGGCGTCAAGAACAAGATCGAGCCCGCCGAGCCGATCGACAAGGACCTCTACGAGCTCGCCCCCGAGGAGCACGCGGGCGTCCCCCAGGTCCCGACCTCCCTCCCCGCGGTCCTCGACGCCCTCGAGGCGGACAACGAGTACCTCCAGGCCGGCGGCGTCTTCACGTCCGACCTCATCGAGACGTGGATCGACTACAAGCGCACGAACGAGATCGCCCCGATCCAGCTGCGCCCGCACCCGCATGAGTTTGAGCTGTACTTCGACATCTAAACCGCAGGCCCGGTTACCCCGGGCCAGAGCCACAGATGCCAGCAGCGAGGGCTGCTTCCCGGAATCGGGAAGCAGCCCTCGCTGGCTTGTAGAGACCCCCATTCCCGCCCTTAGCGATCCGCCACGATCCGCCATGCGGCGCATGCGGGCAGATTGCTGTCATCGGCCATGTGGGGTGGCGGGCCGGGGCAAGCTTCCGTTCTTGGTGCACGCAGTGGGTGTGGGGCCGGGGCGAGGAGGGTGGGTGTGGCGGTGGACGGGCGGCACGGTGGGCGGCGGGTGGGGAATGTGGCCGGGCCGCGGACGGGGACGGTCGATCGGCTTGCGGAAGTCGCGGAGATCGAGCGGCTGTTCATCGGGCCCTCGCTCGAAGGGCCGACGCGGCTTGTGACGTTGACCGGGGTCGGTGGGGTGGGGAAGACGCGGGTGGCGCTGGATGCCGCCGCCGCGCTGCAGCCGCGGTTCCGGGACGGGGCGTGGCTGGTGGAGCTCTCGCCGTTGCGGCAGCAGGGGGGTCTGCTGGCGCATGTCATCGCGGAGGTTCTGCCGCTGGCCGATCAGAGCACCCGTCCGATGATCGAGGTGCTTACGGAGTATCTGGCCGAGCGGGAGCTGCTGTTGGTGCTCGACACCTGCGAGCACCTGACCGATGACTGCGCGCTCGTCGCCGAGGCCCTGTTGGGGGCAGCGCCCGGTCTGCGGATCCTGGCCACCAGTCGGCGTGTCCTGAACGTGGTGGGTGAACGGGTGCTCACGGTCGAGCCGTTGCCCGTGCCCGATGCCGACGACGCCGGGGCGGGCACGGCCGATGCCGTGGTCCTGCTGACCATGCGCGCCGCGGAGGCGGTGCCCGGCTTCACGGTCACCGATGCCGAGCGCGCGGAGCTGGTGCGGCTGTGCCGCCGTCTCGACGGGCTGCCGCTGGCGATCGAGCTGGCCGCTGCCCGGCTGCGCGATCTTCCGGTGCGGGAGCTGACCGCCCGCCTCGACGACCGTTTCGCCGTCCTCGGCGACACGGAGGGCGCCGTCACCGACGCCGATCCGCCCTGGCACCAGGCCCTGCGTACGGCGATCGGCTGGAGCCACCAGCTGTGCACCCCCGCCGAACGGCTGCTGTGGGCCCGGCTCTCGGTCTTCGCCGGGAGCTTCGACGCCGAGACGGCCCGGCAGGTCTGCGCCGACGGCCATCTCCCCGCCCACGAGATCCCCGCCGTGCTCGGCACGTTGGTGGAGGAGTCGATCCTGATCTGGCAGCCCACCGGGGACGGCGAGCGCTACCGGATGCTGGACACCATCCGCGAGTACGGGGCCCACTGGCTGCGCGGCATCGGCGAGGACGACGCGCTGCGCCGCCGCCACCGTGACCACTATCTGGCCCTGGCCCGCCGGGGCGACGCCGCCTGGATCGGGCCCGAGCAGTTCGCCTGGTACGACCGGATGACCGCCGAGCACGACAACCTCCGTGCCGCGCTGGAGTACAGCCTGGCCGAGGCCGATGGCCACAGCGCGCTGGAGATGGCCGCGGCGCTGTGGTTCTTCTGGTACGGCTGCGGGTTCGTGAAGGAGGGCAGGCACTTCCTGGACCAGGCGCTCGCCGCCGACACCGCCCCCTCCCCCGCCCGGGTCAAGGCGCTGTACGTCTGCGGTCCTGTGCTCGTCTACCTCGGCGATCTGCCCGCCCTTGAGGAACGGGCCGCCGAATGCACCGCCCTGGCCGGGCACTTCGGGGACGCGGAGCGGAGGTACGCGGCCGCCACCGAGCTGCGAGTGTCGGTCATGCGCGGCGACCTGGCGCAGGTGGTGTCCCGGGTCGAGGCCCAGCTCGCCACCGACTGGCGCGAGGAAACGCTCACCCTGATTCCGCTGGCGGCCCTGGTCTTCGGTTCCCACGCGCTCGTCGCCTCGGGCCGCTTCGAGGAAGCCGTCGTCCGGCTGGACGAGTTGAGCGCCGCCTGCGACCGGGCGGGCGAGCGCAGCATGCGTGCCTGGGGCGACTACGTCCGCTGCCAGGCCGAGCTGGCCCTGGGCCGCTTCGAGGAGGCCCACGAGCATGCCCGGGCCGCGCTGCTCGTCAAGCACCGGCTGCGCGACGGTGTGGGCACCGGCCTGGCCCTGGAGTCGGTGGCCCGCGCCGCCACCGCCACGGGCCGCCGCAGGGACGCCGCGTGGCTGCTCGGTCTGGCCGCACAGCTGTGGGAGACGCTGGGTCTGCCGCAGGCGGGCATCCCCGCGGCGGTGGCCGCCTACCAGGCCTGTGAACGCCAGACCCGCGAAGCCCTCGGGGAAGACGCCTACCGGCGCGCCTTCGACGCAGGTCATGACGGCGACCTGAACACCGGCATCACCTACGTCCTGAACCACTCCTTCGCGCCGCCGCGCTAGCGGGCGGCGGCAAACGAACAGCATCGGGGAGGAGGACGATGGAAGTGACCTGAGGAAGAGGTGAGGCGACGTGGTGGCGGCGCGTATGGGGCTTGAGCCCAGTGGGCAGGGGTGGCTGCAGGTGGCCGAGTTCGGCATCGCCTTTGTGCTGTCGAGCCTCATCGGGCTCGAACGGGAGATCCGGCAGAAGGCCGCGGGGCTGCGTACGTACACGGTGGTCGGGGTCGGCGCCGCCCTGTTCACGCTGGTGAGCAAGTACGGCTTCAGCGATGTGCTGCACTCCGGCACGGTCTCCGTCGACCCTTCGCGCGTGGCCGCGCAGATCGTCTCCGGGCTCGGCTTCATCGGCGCGGGCGTGATCTTCGTGCAGCGGGGTTCGGTCCAGGGTCTGACCACCGCGGCGACGATCTGGCTGACGGCCGCGGTGGGCTCGGCGGCCGCCGCGGGCCTGCCGCTGCTCGCCGCCCTCGCGACCGCGTCCTACTTCCTCGTCTCGTACGGGGTCAGGCCCCTGGCCCACCGGCTCGCCGCCCTGCGGTCGGTGCCCGCCGGTTTCCGGATCACCTGTCTCCAGCGGCCACGGCTGCTGCACGACCTCCTGGAACAGTGCGAGCACGCCGGTTTCGACGTCGCCGAGCTGCGGACCGTCTCCGCGGACGGCACCACGACGGAGGTGGTCGTCTCCGTGCTGGGGCGGGGCGACCTCGGCGGGCTGACCGTACGGTTCGCCGAGGTCCCCGGGGTGGTGGCCTGCCGACGCGAGCGCCCCGCCGACGAGTGACGGTCAGCCGGCCGGCAGCGGCACGGGCCGGAAGTGGGTCGTGAGGCGTCCCGTCCCGTCCAGGACGTGGAAGGCGACCGCGGGAGGGAGATCCCGGTGGACGTGGTGGGAGGCGTGGTCCTGGGCCTCCCAGGGGAGGCGGAGGGTGGAGACCACTCCTGGGGCCACCAGGAGGGGGCGGTTCGCGAAGGTGGTGGCGGCGGGCGTGTGGGCGTGTCCTGCCAGGAACGCCGTCACGTTCGGGTGGCGTGCGGTCAGGTCCGCGAGGCGGTGCTCGTCGAACTGGCGGATCCCGTCGACGTACGGCGTGTGCAGCGGGACCGGCGGGTGGTGGAAGGCGATCAGGACGGGACGGTCGGGCGGGGTGTCGGCGAGGAGGCCGGAGAGCCACGCCAGGGTCTCGTCCGCCAGGCGGCCGTGGTCCTCGCCGGGGACCGATGTGTCGCACAGGGCCAGGGTGAAGTGGTCGGTGACGTACGACTGGTCGACCGGCCCCTTCGCGGCGCCTTCGCCGATGAGGTGCGCGCGGAACGCGGTGCGCTCGTCGTGGTTGCCGGGGCAGGTCAGCAACGGGTGGCGGGAGGTGAGGAGTTCGCGGGCCGCCGCGTACTCGGCGGGGGCGCCGTGGTCGGCGATGTCGCCGGTGACGACGACGGCGTCCAGGTCGTACGGGAGGTCGTTCAGGTAGGTCATGACGGCGCGGGTGCGGTCGGCACTGCGGCCGCCGTCCTCGGCGCCGGTGTCGATGTGGATGTCGCTCACGTGGGCTATCACTGGCATGCCGCGAACCTACGGGGCCCGCGGGGCCGGGTTAAGAGCCAACCGCGGGTGCTTGGACTGGTCCGCGGACCGTGGCTCAGCCCCGCAGGAAACGCACCGAAGGCCGCTCGCCGCACCCGTCGCCCGCCCGCGTCACCACCGCCCGCACCCCGTACACCTCCGCGATCAGCTCCTCGGTGATCACCTCGGCGGGGGTTCCCGCCGCGTACGCCCTGCCCTCCTTCAGGACGAGGAGCCGGTCGCAGAACATCGCCGCCAGATTGAGGTCGTGCAGCGCGACGACGCTGGTCACGGGGAGCTCGGCCACCAGCGAGAGCAGCTCCAACTGGTGCTGGATGTCCAGGTGGTTGGTGGGTTCGTCCAGGAGCAGCTCGCGGGGTTCCTGGGCGAGGGCGCGGGCGATCTGGACGCGCTGGCGTTCGCCGCCGGACAGGGTGTGCCAGGACTGCGTCGCGCGGGCGGCGAGGCCGGTGCGCTCCAGGGCCTCCCGGACCGCGCGCTCGTCGTCCGGCGTGGGCGCCGACCAGGCGCGGCGGTGCGGGATGCGGCCCAGGCGCACGACGTCCCCCACCGTCAGCTCGACCTGGGTGGAGGCATGCTGCCCGACGACGGCGATCCGGCGCGCGACGGTGCGGCGGCCGGTGTCGGCCAGCGGGCGGCCGTCCAGGGTGACCACTCCGGAGGCCGGGGCGAGGACGCCCGCGAGGATGCGCAGGAGCGTGGACTTGCCGGAGCCGTTCGGGCCGAGGAGGCCCACGGTGGCGCCCGCGGGCGGGGCGAGGCTGACGCCGTCGACGACGAGGCGGCCGCCCGCCTCGCGGCTGACGCGGTCGGCGCGCAGGCCGTGGGTGTTCGGTGCGCCGGCTGCGTACGTCATGTCGCCCGCCTCGTCCGGTAGAGCACGGCGACGAACGCCGGTACGCCGATCAGGGACGTCACCACGCCCACCGGGACCTCCTGCGGGTCGAGGACGGTGCGGGCCAGGGTGTCCACCCAGACGAGGAAGACCGCGCCCGCGAGCGCCGTGACGGGCAGCAGTCGGGCGTGGCCCGAGCCGACGAAGGCGCGGGCCGCGTGCGGCAGGACCAGGCCGACGAAGCCGATGGCGCCCGCCGAGCTGACCAGGGCGGCGGTCAGCAGGGCCGTGGTGCAGAGCAGGATCAGTCGGGTGCGGGCGACGCGGACGCCGAGGGTCGCCGCCGCCTCCTGGCCGAACGCGAAGGCGTCGAGGGTGCGGGCGTGGGACAGGCAGACGAGCAGGGCGCAGGCCAGGACGGCGGCGCACAGCCACACATCGGTCCAGCCCACCCCGCTGAGCGAGCCGAGCAGCCAGAACAGCACCCCGCGGGTGGTCTCCGCGTCGCCCGCCGTGAGGATGACGAAGGACGTGAGGGCGGAGAAGAGCTGCATCGCGGCGACGCCGGACAGGACCACGCGGTCCGTGCTGCCGCCCAGCGTGTGGCTCAGGAGCAGCACGAGGGCGAACGAGCAGAGCGCGCCCACGAAGGCGCCCGCCGACACGGACACCGCTCCCCCGCCCACGCCGAGGACGACGACCGCGACCGCGCCCGTGGACGCCCCGGAGGAGACCCCGAGCACGAAGGGGTCGGCGAGGGGGTTGCGGAGCAGGGACTGCATGACCGCGCCGCACACCGCGAGTCCCGCGCCGCAGACCGCGGCGAGCAGGGTGCGCGGCATCCGCAGGTTCCAGACGATGCCGTCCCTGATCGGGGTGAGCCGCGCCTCGCCCCAGCCGAGGTGCGCGGCGAGCGCCGACCACACGTCGGGCACGGAGATGTCCGCGGGCCCGATGGTGACGGCGACGGCCACGGAGAGGACGAGCGCGACGGTCCCCGCGAGGCACAGCAGCCCCTGCCGCGCGGTGGCGGCCGCGGTCGCCCTGCTCACCTGGCGAGCCCGAACTTCCGCAGCCCCGCGGCCACTTGCTCGATGCCGTCGACGGTGCGGATCGTGGGGTTCATGGCCTGGCCGCTGAGGAGTACGTAGCGCTTCTTCCGCACGGCGGTCAGGTTCTTGGTCACCGGGTTGGTCTCCAGGAACTTGATCTTCGCGGCGGCGCTCTCGGCGGACTGCGACTTGCGGGTGAGGTCGCCGATGACGAGGACGTCGGGGTCGCGGTCGGCGACGGTCTCCCAGTTGATCTGGGGCCATTCCTCGCGGGTGTCGTCGAAGA
Organism: Streptomyces sp. NPDC059002; assembly: GCF_042740435.1. NCBI lineage: Bacteria > Bacillati > Actinomycetota > Actinomycetes > Kitasatosporales > Streptomycetaceae > Streptomyces > Streptomyces sp. NPDC059002. Next base: position 68,763 of record NZ_JBHYJI010000032.1, read on the forward strand.
CGTTCTGCGCGCCGAGCTCGCGGGTGATGATGCCGGGGGCGCCGCAACAGCCCGCCATGTAGGGGGCGTCGGAGTTGGCGAACCAGTAGAGGAGCGTGGCGTCGGAGGCGTCGATGTCCTTGGTGGCCTTGGCGACGCGGGCCTTCATGCCGGCGATCAGCTTCTCGCCGCGCTGCTCGACGCCGAACACCTTGGCCAGGTCGCGCACTTCGCCGTAGACGGTGTCCATGGTGAGGGTCTTGACGCGCTTGCCGTCGCCGCCGCCGTCGTTGTCCTTGCCCGCGCAGTCGGTGGGCGAGACATAGACGGGCACGCCGAGTTCGGTGAACTTCGTGCGGTCGGCGACGCCGCCCTTGCCGACCGTGTAGAGGAAGGAGGCGCTGACGAAGTCCGGTTCCTCGGCGAGGACCTTCTCCAGGGACGGGTAGCGATCGGAGAGCCGCTCCACCTTCGCGTTGTCCTTCGCGAGGTTCTTCAGAACGGGGTCGGTCCAGGTGCCGGTGCCCGCCATGCGGTCGGCGAGGCCGAGGGAGAGCAGGATCTCCGTGGAGCCCTGGTCGAGGGAGACCGCACGCCGCGGTGGGGCCTTGACCTCGGCCTTCTTGCCGCAGGACGCGACCGTGACCGGATAGCCGTCGGCGCTCTTGCCCGCGGGCCGCTGTGCGGAGCCGTCGCCGCACGCGGTGAGCGCGAGCGCCGCGGCGCAGAGCAGGGCGGCCTTACGTATACGGTCTTTCGAGGACACGCGATCCCTTGAGTCTCACGGCTCATACGCGGAGCCTGGCCTGCGTCACGCCCTCCGGCCGCCCGGTGTGCGGGCGGAGGCGCCAGCAGGTCTTCGGACTCGGGGATCGGCCGGGCGGGGCGCCTTCCCAGGCGTCGTCGGACGCCCAGTGGCCGTGGCCCCGCCCGTCCCCCTCACCGCTGCGCGTCAGTTCCGGATTCTCACCGGATTCCCTGGCCCAGGTGTGGGTTTGACTGGCTTGCGCAAGTTATCACGCGTGGTCAGGGGGCCGGTTCCGGCCTCGGCTCGCCGCGGTAGGTGCCGAAGGACCAGCGGTTTCCCTCCGGGTCGAGGATCGCGAACTCACGGCTGCCGTACGGCTTGTCCTCGATCTCGGCGGTGATCCGCACGCCCGCCGCGACGAGGCGTGCATAGAGCGCGTCGACCTGGTCGGTGACGACATAGGCGCCGGACGTGCCCGGCGTTCCGCAGGTGCCTTCGGGCGCGGCCGGATCGTACGAGCCGAGCATGATGCCGCCGCCCTCGGGCCAGTCGAGCTGGGCGTGGGCGACGCGGCCGCCGTCCTCGTGGACGGCGGTGCGCAGGAAGCCGACGGTGCCGACGAGGAAGTCGATCAGGGCGGGGGCGTCCTGGGCCTGGAGGCCCGGCCAGATGGCCGGGGCGGGGGTGCCGGGCCGCTGTTCCGCCGGGGTCTTCGGTGTGGTGTTCATGTGTCCCAGTCTTCGCCCGCGCCATGCGCCCCGGCTTGGATATTCCGGCACTCTTCGGCCAGCCAGCGGGTGGGGCTCACTCCCGTGTACTGCCGGAAGTCGCGGACGAGATGGGAGTGGTCGTAGTAGCCGGAGTCCGCCGCGACCCGGGCGATGTCGGGCCCCGTGCCCGCCGTGACGGAGCGGACCACCGCGGCCTTGGCGTGCTCGAAGCGCATCAGGCGCGCGGCCTGCTTGGGGCTCAGTCCGGTCTCGGCGCGGAACAGCGCGGTCAGCCGTCGCTCGCTGAGCGCGACGTGCCGGGACAGGCCGCCCACGGTGCCCGCGCCCCGGTGCCGGCCCAGCCAGGCCCAGGCCTCGGCGACCTCGGGACGTACGGAACCCGCGGCCCGCTCGTCGGCCGCGCGCCGCCTCAGATACGCGGACAGGAGGGCGAAGCGGTCCTCCCAGCGGTCGAGGGCGCACAGCCGCTCGCGGACCTCGGCGGCGCGGGCGCCGAGGACGTCCGTGCCCGCGGTGACGAGCTGCCCGGTCAGTGCGGCGGCGGGCAGTCCGAGGAGGGTGCGGGCGGCGAGGGGGTGCACGGCGAGCTGGATGCCGGCCTCGTGCTCGGGACTGACGAGGTACGCCGGGCTCTGGTGCAGGCCGCCCACGACGATGTCGGTGCGCACCGCGTCCGCACCGGTCGCCTGGCCGGGCGTGACGCCGCTCGCGATGTCCCCGTCGAGGGAGAAGACCAGCGTCAGATACGGCGACGGCAGGCCCTTGTGCAGGGTGGGCCGCTGCCCGGCGGTGCGGTAGCCGACCGCGGACACGACCATGCCGTCGAGCCGGGGAACGGCCCGGACGAACTCCTGGGAGCCCATGCGTCCCAGTATGCGCGGCCGGGGCGGCTCGGGTTCGGCTACCCGTATTCACCGGCCCCATGCCCCGCGTTCACGGTGACTTCGATCATGGGAAATGGCGGCGCGGCCCCATAGCATTGCGCGCCGCTCCGGACGGGGCCGCACATCGCTCTCAGGGAACGGCAGGGACGTAGAGACATGGCAGTACGGGCAAAGAACAAGCTGGCCGTCATCGGCGCCACGGGGGCGCTCGCCGCCGCCGTCCTCGCGGGCAGCGCGCTCTGGCCGACCGCCGAGGCGAACGCGGCGGGCTCCTCCGCGAAGACCGCCGCGGGCGAGCTCTCGCACTGGCCGAAGCCCGTCGCGAAGCAGCTCGGCAAGGTCATCGCGAAGAACGACCACAAGGGCGCGTACGCCGTCTTCGACGCGGACAACACGACGTACCGCAACGACCTGGAGGAGTCGCTGCTGCCCTTCCTGGAGATGAAGGGCGTCCTGACCCGCAAGACGATGGACCCGTCCCTGAAGACCATCCCCTTCAAGGACACGGCCACGCACAAGGAGAGCCTCTACAGCTACTACAACCGGCTGTGCGAGGTCGACGACCAGGTCTGCTACCCGTGGGCCGCGCAGATCTTCTCCGGCTTCACGCTGAAGGAGCTCAAGGGGTACGTCGACGAACTCCTCGCGTACAAGAAGCCGATCCCCGCCGAGTACTACGAGGCCGGGAAGCTGACGAAGACCGAGGTGAAGGCGCCCGAGTTCTCGCGCGGCATGCAGCAGCTCTACAAGACGCTGCGCGCGCACGGCATCGAGGTGTACGTCGTCAGCGCGGCCAGCGAGGACCTGGTGCGGATGGTGCTCGCCGACCCGAAGTACGGCTACGACGTGAAGCCGCAGAACGTCATCGGCGTCGCCATGCAGCTCAAGGACCGCAGGACCGGCGAGGTCACCAGCTCCCGCAAGGAGATCGCCGAGGGCCGCTTCGGCGAGAAGGACCGCGCGAAGCTCGCGGGGCGCGAGCTGACGCCGAACCTGTGGGCGCCGCTGACCTGGTACGAGGGCAAGCCCGCGGCGATCAACACCTACATCGACGAGTGGCGGAAGCCGATCCTCGCGGCCGGTGACACCCCCATCAGCGACGGCCCGATGCTGTTCCACTCCGCCGATGTGGAGCACGGCGGAGTGCGGGTCTGGGTCAACCGCAAGGACGCGTACATGAAGCAGCTCGACGGGATGAAGAAGGAGAACGCCGACCGGCAGCGCGAGCTCGGCCAGAAGGTGACCGCCGACAAGCGGTGGCTGACGGTCACGCCCGACCAGATCGGCTAGCCGCCCGCCCCCTGGAGGCGTCCGAGCGGGTCCGCGCCGGTGCGGGTCCGCTCAGACGCCCGGCAGCGCGCCGATCACGCCCGACGCGATCGCCGCGTTCAGTGCCGCGTGGTCGCGCGCGTTCTGTGCCGCGTAGCGCAGCGCGAAGTCCGTGACGGCGCGGTCGAAGGTGTCGGAGCCGCCGAGGTAGGCGGCTATCGCGATGCGGTCGCCCGAGCGGGCGTGGGCGCGGGCCAGGGCCGTGCCGCAGAGCCCCGCGTACAGGCGGAGTTCCGCGGGCGACATGGCGGCGAGGTCCGCGGAGCCCTTCATGTCGCGCAGCTGGCGCCAGTAGAAGGCGCGGCCCTGGGGGCCCGTCATCCAGCCGAGGAAGATGTCGCCCGCGGCCTGGATCAGCCGCTGCCCCGCCACGACGCGGTGCCCGGGGTGGAGGTAGGGGCCGCTCGGCAGGTGGTCCTCGATGACGGACCTGACCGCCTCCTTGATCTGGAGGAAGAGCGGATCACCGGCGTCGCGCCCGGCGAGCAGCACGATGTAGCAGCGGGTGCCGACGCTGCCGACGCCGACGACCTTGCGGGCGGCGTCGACGAAGCGGTAGCGGTCGAGGAGGAGGCGGCGTTCCTCGGCGAGCGTGGAGCGGTAGTCGCCGAAGATCTTGCGCAGGGCGGCCAGGTCGGGGGCGCCCGCGGGTTCGAGCAGCGGCGGGTCGTGGGCGATGCGGTGCACGCCGTCCACGACTTCGGTGAGCTTGCCGAGCGCCTGCAGGCTGGTGCGCCGCCGGGCGTGCGCGAGGCCCGCCTCGACGCGCTTGCGGTGGTCGGGCGAGCGGATGAGGGAGAGCAGTTCCTGGGCGTCGATGCGCTCGTACCAGACGGCGAGTTCACCGAGCCCGGCCAGGCGCCGCATCCCTTTGCGGTAGGCGGCCACGGCGTTCTGGGCGGCGTCGCGGGCGCCGTTCTCGCCCGCCCCGTTCTCGCGGGCGGCGACCGCGACGCTGGCGGCGAGCCGTTTGACGTCCCATTCGAAGGGGCCGGGGCAGGTCTCGTCGAAGTCGTTGAGGTCGAAGAGCAGGGCGCGTTCCGGTGAGGCGAAGACGCCGAAGTTGAGGAGGTGGGCGTCGCCGCAGAGCTGCACGGTGAGGCCGGTGTGCCGCTGGACGGCGAGGTCGCCCGCCATGACGGCGGCGGCGCCGCGCAGGAAGGCGAACGGGGACGCGGCCATCCGTCCGTAGCGGATGGGCAGCAGTTCCTGGACGCGGTCCGCGCCCTGGCGTTCCAGGACGGCCACCGGGTCGGGGCGGTCGGCCGAGGGGATCCAGGCCGCGTGCGAGGAGCGCGAGGCGCGCTTGCGGGCCGCCTTGCCCGCGAGGGCGCGTTCCTGCGGGGTGGTCATGCTCGCTCCCCTCTCGCGCTCGCGGACAGCCGGTCGCCCGGCGCTCGCCGCGGGCGCCGGTCGGCCCTCACCAGCAGCCAATGCGGCCGCGGTCCCTTCCGCATGCCGGGTACGCCGAACGAGTGAGCGATCCGGCATGCCGCGCGGCGCCCGGGCTCAGTGTCCCGGAGGCGTCTCCTCGGCCACCGCCCAGGCCGCGACCTGCTTGGCGAGCACGCCGCCCGCCCGGGTCCACGCGAAGTGGTCGAGGCGGCCGCCCGCTTCCTGGACGGTGTAGTGGCGGCGGGTGAGGCGGGCCCGCGGGACCTTGCCGACGAGGTGGTCGATCGCGCCGGACGGGGCGAAGGTGTCGTCCTCGACGGAGACGGCGAGCACCGGCAGGGCGAGGGCGCCGAGGGCCGCTTCGTAGTCGAGTACGGAGCCCTTCGCCGCGTAGCGGCCGGTGCGCCCCTGCCTCGCCCAGTCGCGCATGACGCCCTTGGTCTGGTTGCCGCCGAAGCCGAGCCGGGCGCCGGGCCAGCGTCCGAGCACCGTCGAGAGCGCCACGATGGACAGCTCGCCGAGGAGCAGGGCGGGGCCGCGCAGCCTGCCGTACGCCCGGTACCAGACGGATCCCGAGGCGACGAGGGCCACTCCGTCGACTCCGGGGCCGACGCCCAAGGCGGCGTGCACCAGGGCGAGTTGGCCGCCGAGGCTGTGGCCGAGGAGGTGCAGGGGCGGCTCGGGGCCGAGTTCGGCGCGGATCGCCGCGACGACCGCGGGGAGGTCCTCCTCGACGATGGTGCGGTAGCCGTGGTCGGCGGCCGCGCGGTCGGTGACGTGCGGGGTGGTCTCGCCCTGGCCGCGCAGGTCGACGGTGAGCACCGTGAGTCCCTCGTCGTGGAGTTGGTGCGCGAAGTGCCGGTAGAAGCGGGCGGGGGTGCCCATCGCGGGGACGATGAGCACGGCGGGGGCGGGTGGCGGGCCCGGTGCGGGGCCGGAGCCCGATGGCAGGAAGCGGTCGGGCGCCGGGGCGAGCAGGGCGCGGATCGGAAAGCGGGCGCCGTCCGGGAGTTGGGCGGTTGTCAGGAGCGGCAGTTCGCCGACGGGGTCGGTCCTGTCCGTGCCGACCGGTCGCTGCTGGGTCATGGGGCACAGCATGCCCCGTCGCACAATTGTCCGCACAGGGCCTTGCTGTGGCCGTACGGGAAAATCGGGGGAAAGCGGGGGCCCGCCGGGTCAACTCCCCCGGCGGGCCCGGCACTTCCTCAGCGGCTGTACCGCATCAGGGCGCGCACCATGTGGCAGGTGATGTCGGAGGGCGGGTGGATCCCGATGTCCTCCGCCATGCTCCGTATCGTGCTGTTCCTGGCCTGGTTCGGCAGCCATACGCCCGAGTCGAGCAGGGCGATGGCCAGGCGCATGGCCTTGAGGCGGCGGTTGTGGGTGATGTACCACTCCCGGGGGCGCCCGGCCGGCAGGGCCTTCTTCTCCAGGGGTGCGTACGGCAGGTCGATCAGGACGGGTTTCGGTACGGTCTGGGACACACGCTTCGATGTGAGTGCGGCAGCGGGCACAGGCATCCTCCTGTCGCGGTCAGGACCCCCCGTCGGGTGCCCTCGAACACTACTGTGATTCTACTGCGGGGCACTGACAATCGCCGCTGGCCAGACGGTCTTTGGGGTGTTCGAATACGTCCCTGTCGCACGGCCTGGGACGGGTGTTTCGGAGGTAGCGTGTGCGGCATGGAGATCTGGATCAACCCCGCCTGCTCGAAGTGCCGCAGCGCCCTCACGCTGCTCGACGCGGAGGGCGCCGACTACACCGTGCGCCGCTACCTCGACGACGTGCCCACCGAGGACGAGATCCGCGCCGTGCTCGCCCGGCTCGGCCTCGAACCCTGGGACATCACCCGCACCCAGGAGGCCGCCGCCAAGGAGCTCGGCCTCAAGGACCGCGAGGCGTGGCCGCGCGACGCCTCCGGCCGCGACCGCTGGATCAGGGCCCTGGCCGAACACCCGAAGCTGATCCAGCGCCCGATCATCACGGCGGACGACGGCACGGCGGTGGTCGCGCGGTCCGAGGAAGCGGTGCGGGACGCGCTGTCGCGCTGAGGGCGCCGGGGACGGGGCGGGAGGCCGGGCGGCGCGCGGTTGACCGCCGACCGATGACTCAAGTCCGGCAAATCGTTACATATGCCTGCCTAGCGTGGAAGGCTCCACAGGCCGCCGACCGGACGAGGGTTCCGGGCAACGGAAAGGAGCGCGCCGTGCGGAGCTGGATGTTCGGGGGCGTATACGGAACGGTCCTCGCGAGCGCGCTGCTCGCGGCGCTGCACTCGGAGGGCACCGCCTACACGCCCTACTACGACGCGGCCTGGATCCTGGTGACCGCGGGCACGGCCGCCCTCGCGCACGGCTACGCGCACCACATGTCCACGCACCGGCCGGGCTCCGGCATCCACCGCTGGCGCCAGCTCGCCCTCGCGCTCGTCGACGAGTGGCCGGTGATCGTCGCCTGCTGGCCGACCGTGGCACTGCTGCTGCTCGCGGGCGCCTTCGGCTGGCCCGAGTCCCCCGTCACGTACACCGGGCTCTTCCTGAACGCCGTGCTCCTCTTCGCCTGGGGCACATCGGCCGCGCTGCGCGTCGGCTACCGGCGGCGCTCGGCCGTCCTGATCGGCGGCGCGGACGCGACGATCGGCCTGGCCATCGCGGCCGCCAACGCCGTCATCAAGTGAGCCGGGCCACAACCGTCCCAGGTAACACGGGGTTCACATGAGGGCAACGGTCGGGAAATCGCCGGTTGCCAGGCTGCCGCTCATCACCACGGCACCGCAGCACCCGCACGTTCTGCGCCGTACCGAGCTTTAAGGATGAGGCCCCCGTGACCTTCAAGGCTGAGTACATCTGGATCGACGGCACCGCGCCGACCGCCAAGCTCCGTTCGAAGACGAAGATACTGACGGACGACACCAAGGGCGCCGAGCTGCCGCTCTGGGGCTTCGACGGGTCCAGCACGAACCAGGCCAAGGGTCACGCCTCCGACCGCGTCCTCAAGCCCGCCTTCAGCTGCCCGGACCCGATCCGCGGCGGCGACGACGTACTCGTCCTGTGCGAGGTCCTCAACACGGACATGACGCCGCACGAGTCCAACACCCGCGCCGAACTGGCCGAGGTCGAGGCCCGCTTCGGCGCGCAGGAGCCGATCTTCGGCATCGAGCAGGAGTACACGTTCTTCGAGGGCGACCGCCCGCTCGGCTTCCCCGTCGGCGGCTTCCCCGCCGCGCAGGGCGGCTACTACTGCGGCGTCGGCTCGGACGAGATCTTCGGCCGTGACGTCGTCGAGGCGCACCTGGAGAACTGCCTCAAGGCCGGTCTCGGCATCTCCGGCATCAACGCCGAGGTCATGCCCGGACAGTGGGAGTTCCAGGTCGGCCCGCTGGCGCCGCTGGAGGTCTCGGACCAGCTGTGGATCGCCCGCTGGCTGCTCTACCGCACCGCCGAGGACTTCAAGATCTCCGCGACGCTCGACCCGAAGCCGGTGAAGGGCGACTGGAACGGCGCGGGCGCGCACACGAACTTCTCCACCAAGGCGATGCGTGAGGGTTACGACGCGATCATCACCGCGTGCGAGTCCCTCGGCGAGGGCTCCAAGCCGCTCGACCACGTCAAGAACTACGGCGCGGGCATCGACGAGCGCCTCACCGGCCTGCACGAGACCGCCCCGTGGAACGAGTACAGCTACGGCGTCTCCGACCGCGGCGCCTCGGTCCGCATCCCGTGGCAGGTCGAGGTGGACCGCAAGGGCTACATCGAGGACCGCCGCCCGAACGCCAACGTCGACCCGTACGTCGTGACGCGGCTGCTCGTCGACACCTGCTGCGCCGCCCTGGAGAAGGCCGGGCAGGTCTGATCCTCAGCTCCTCCGCGTGCTCTCCGTACGTCGAAGGGGGCGTCCGCCGGTTCCGGCGGGCGCCCCCTTCGGCATGCGGGCCCCGAGTGAGGTCGCCCACCTCGGCGGGGGGCAATTCACGCCAAGTGCCGCCAAGGGTTCGTATCGGTGTGCGAGAGGGAACTGCCAGTAACCCGCCCATCTGATTCAATGGGGCCATGGGCAGCCACCAGAACACCGCGACAGGTCGTCATGACCTCGAGCCTTTCTGGCCCTCCCGGCAGCATCACGACTTCGACCGGGTGTGTTGCCGCGCGATGAACGCGCGGGCCCTCTAAAGCCGTTCACCCGGCCTTCGCCTGACGCGCACGACGTACGTCTCGTTCTCGATGACTCCTTCTTCGCGCGAAAGAGCTGACCTCACATGGCGAACTCTCGTTCCTTCACTGCCACCGCCACCGCCACCACCGCCGTCCCCGCCGCCCGGGGGCGCCTGCGGGCCGTCGCGCCCGACGAGGTGGTGCAGATCTCCGACTTCCTCCCGCCGGGTGCCACGTGGCTGCCCGCGCCGCAGCACACCCTGCCGAGCCTGCCCGGGCAGCCGCCGATGGTCGGCTACCTCGTCCTCGTGCCCGCCGGGCAGGAGCCGGTCGCCGCGCAGCCCGTCGTCCCCGAGCCGCGGACCGCGCAGGACGGGCCCGTCAGGATCGACACCGTGCAGCGCGCCGCCGAGGTCGACGGGCGCGCCCTCGACCTCACGTACCTGGAGTTCGAGCTGCTCGCGCACCTCGTCGCGCACCCCCACCGGGTGCACACCCGCGACCAGTTGGTGACCACGGTGTGGGGGTACGGGCACGTGGGTGACGGGCGCACCGTGGACGTCCACATCGCCCGGCTGCGCCGCAAGCTCGGCGCCGACCACCGCAGGACGATCCAGACGGTGCGGCGCGTCGGCTACAAGTACGCGCCGCCCGCCGCCAACTGAGGCTCTGCTCCGAGCAGAAACGGGTTCCCTCGGCACGGGTCGCCCGGGCAGAGTCGGCGTATGAGACTTCTGATGCTGGGTGGTACGGAATTCGTGGGGCGCGCCGTCACCGAGGCGGCGCTCGCCAGGGACTGGGACGTGACCGTCTTCCACCGCGGCCGCCACGCGGCGCCCGAGGGGGCCAGGACCGTGCACGGCGACCGCCTCGCCGAGGGCGGCCTCGCGGGGCTCGCGGACGGCGAGTGGGACGTGGTGGTCGACACCTGGTCGGCGGCGCCCCGGGTGGTCCGCGAGTCCGCCCGGCTGCTCGCCGGGCGGGCCGGGCGGTACGTCTACGTGTCCAGCGGCTCCGTGTACAGCTATCCGGGCGAGGCCGGGTCCGACGAGAACTTCCGCCTGGTGGACGGCGATCCGGACGCGGAGGCCTCGACGTACGAGCGGGACAAGCGGGGCGGTGAGCTCGCCGCCCTCGCCGAGTTCGGCGCCGAGCGCACACTGCTCGCGCGGGCCGGTCTTATCCTCGGCCCCTACGAGAACATCGGGCGCCTGCCGTGGTGGCTGAACCGGGTCGCGCGGGGCGGGCCCGTGCTGGCCCCCGGCCCCCGGGACGCGGGCATCCAGTTCATCGACGTACGGGATCTCGCCGAGTGGATCCTGGACGCCGCGTCCGCCGGGCTGCACGGTCCCTACAACCTCGTCTCGCCCGTCGCGCACACGACGATGGGGGAATTCCTCGACACGTGCGTGAGCGTGGCGGGGGCGCCCGACACGGAGCTTCGGTGGACCTCGGCGGAGGCGATCGCCGGGGCCGGGATCGAGCCGTGGTCGGAGCTGCCGGTGTGGGTGCCGACCGGCGGTGAGCTGTACGACACGCTGCACGTCACGTCGTCGGAGAAGGCGGTGGCCGCCGGGCTCAGGGCGCGGCCCGTCGGCGAGACCGTCGCCGACACGTGGGAGTGGCTCCGGAGCCTCGGCGGGGTCGCGCCGCAGCGTGCCGACCGGCCCGTCGTGGGGCTCGACCCCGCCAAGGAGGCCAAGGCGCTGGGGCTGTAGCCGCGCGTATCCCCCGGTGCGTGTGCTCCGCACCGGGGGATACGCATGTTCCGTGGCTGCCTCGTCAACGGCCCGTCCGCACCGGGGCGTCGTGCCCACCGGCGCCGCCCTGCGGCACGCCTGCCCACGACGGCGCGGCCTCCGTCTCCTCGCCGTGCGAGACCTTCGGGAGCCACCGCAGCCAGTGCGGCGTGTGCCAGTTGCGGTCACCCAGGAGCGTCATCAGGGACGGCAGCAGGATCATGCGGACGACCGTCGCGTCCAGCAGGACCGCCACGCCGAGGCCCACGCCCATCTGCTGCATGTCCTGCATGGACAGCGTGCCGAAGACCGCGAAGACGGCCACCATGATCACGGCCGCGCCCGTCACCGCACCCGCCGTGCGCGTGATGCCCTCGCGGATCGCGGAGCGGTTGTCCATGCCGCGGTCGCGCGACTCGCGGATCCGGGAGACCACGAAGACGTGGTAGTCCATGGAGAGTCCGAAGAGGACGACGAGGACGAACAGCGGCATCCAGTTCTCGATCGCGCCGACCTGCTCCGAGCCGATCAGCTCCGCGCCCCAGCCGTGCTGGAAGACCGCGGTCATCACGCCGTACGCGGCGCCCACCGAGAGCAGGTTCAGCGCGATCGACGTCACCGCGATCACCACCGAGCGGAAGCTGAGGAGCATCAGGAGGAAGGTCACCGCCGCGATGAAGGCGAAGACCGGCACGATGCCCTTGCCGAGCTGATCGCTGAAGTCCTCCGACTCGGCCAGGTCACCGCCGACGTACGCCGTGGCGTCGAGGCCCTCGAAGGCCGCGGGCACCGTGTCGTCGCGCAGCTCGTGCAGTGCCTTCTTCGCCTCGGCGTCCGTGCCGTCGCCGGGCAGCGGCACCGCGATCTCGGCGACGTCCGCCGCCCTGTGGACGGTGAGTTCGGCGTCCTTGCCCGCCTTCTTCGTCAGGGAGCCGAGCGCGGCGCGCACCGGCTGTGCGTCGATGTCGTCGGCCTCGACGACCACCCTGGCCGGCGCGGGACCGCCGGGGAACTCCTCGGTGATCTTCTTGTACGAGACGGAGAGCGGGGCATCGGAGCCGAACTGCTTCTCCAGGCCGAGCTGTTCGGTCTTCATGCCGAGCGCGGGCGCCGCGAGGGCGAGCAGCAGGACGGCCGCGCCGATCGCGAAGAACTTCGGGCGGGCGAGGACCGGCTTCAGGACCTTCGCCGCGGTGCTGCCGCTGGCGTGGGCGCCCCGCTTGGCGCGGCGGTTCAGGAAGGGGATGCGTCCCGCGTCGATGCGGTCGCCGAGCCCGGCGAGCAGCGCGGGCAGGACCGTGACCGAGCCGAGCATCGCCACGCACACCACGAGGATGGTGGCGACGGCGAAGCCCTTGAAGAGCAGCAGGCCGGACAGGAACATGCCCGCCATCGCGACCATCACCGTCAGGCCCGAGACCAGGACGGCACGGCCGCTGGTGGCCGCCGCGATCCGCAGCGCGGTGTCCGCGTCCCGTCCCGCCGCCCGCTCGTCGCGCTCGCGGCGCAGGTAGAAGAGGCAGTAGTCGACGCCGACCGCGAGGCCCATCAGGAACATCACGGAGTACGTCGTCTCGAACAGGTGCAGCTGGTGGCTGGCGAGCGAGAGCAGGCCGAAGGCGGCCACGCACGCGGTGAGCGCGAGGCCCACCGGGAGCAGCGCGGCGACCACGGCCCCGAAGGCGACGAGGAGGATGCCGAGCGCCAGCGGCACCGCCGTGAACTCGGCCTTCTTCAGGTCGTCGGCGAGCAGGTCCGACAGATGCTTCTCGGAGCTCGCGTCGCCGAACTGGTAGACGGAGATGCCGTCCGCGGCCCCGGCCTTCTCGGCCTGCGCGACCGCGTCGAGCACGGGCTGCACCCGGTCGGTCGCCTCGTCCGGATCACCCTTGATCACGAAGCGGAGCAGGGCGTCCTTGCCGTCCTCGGAGGGCAGCGGCGCCTGGACGTCGCGCACCTCGCCGGTCGCGGTCAGCGCCTTCGACAGGTCACCGGCCGCGTCCCGCCAGCCGTCGGCCGTACGGGCGCTGACCATGACGAGTTCGCCCGCGGGCTCGTCGACACCGGCGTCCTTGAGGATCGCCGCGGCCCGGCCGGACTCGCCCACCCCCATCTCGTCGTCGGACGCGGTCACCATGCCGGAGGACCCGCCGATCACCGTGGCCAGGACCACGAAGAGCAGCCAGCCGAGGACGGCCGTCTTCCTGTGGTGTGCGCTCCACACACCGAGTCGTGCCGCGAGGTTCCGCCTCATGGCGATTCGCCCCCATAAGTCTGCGTAAGTAAGCGTCGGATAAGACGTGTCCCACGCTAGAAATCGGCGGCTCGGCGCCCCAGCCGCCGAGGCCCCCTCTCGGCGAAGCACAGGGCGAGGTCCCGGGGGTGTCGTCAGGTACACCCCGGGCCGGGTGAGGGGCCCCATGACCGGAACGGGCCCGACCAGCGACAATCGTCACCGTGCCGGACGCATCGAACGCGTACGGGGGGCCTTGGGACGGACGAGAGGGACTGATGCACCATGAAGAGGCTGAAGGACGCAGTGACGGCGGGAGCGCAGGGCCTCTATCTCTCGATCACCTCGTTGGCGGGCTCGATCGTCCTCTTCGTGTGCGCGGTCGTGTCGATCGCCTTCATCCTGCTCGGGGTCGGCGTCTTCACCACACCGGCCGTCCTGACGTCGGTGCGCGCGTACGCCAACCGGCACCGCGTCCTGGCCGGTGAGTGGTCGGACGTACACATCCCGATCCCCTACCGCCCCCTGCCCGCCGACCTCGGCACCGGGATCACCGCGCAGGTGGAGCGCTGCTCGCTGATGCTGAAGGACCCGGCGACCTGGCGCGATCTGCAGTGGCTGCTCGCCAACATGACCGCGGGCGCCGTCGTCGTGGCCTTCGCCCCCACCCTGCTGCTCTACATGCTGTACGGCTGGGTCCTCGCCCTCGGCGTCTGGGAGCCCATCCACAACGCGGGCGGCGGCGAGTGGTACGCCTTCATCCACGTCACCTCGCAGACCACCGCGAACTACGCGGCCGCGCTCGGTGTGGCCTTCTTCGCCCTCGGTGTCTTCGTCAACCCCTCGATCGTCCGCGCCCACTTCCTCATCGCCCGCTCGCTCCTCGCGCCCACCGCGAGCATGCGCGAGCGTGAACTGGCCCTGCGCGTCGACCACCTGACGGAGACCCGGCACGACGCGGTGGACACCTCCGCGGCCGAGCTGCGCCGCATCGAGCGCGATCTGCACGACGGCGCGCAGGCCCGCCTCGTCGCCATGGGCATGGACCTCGGCACCATCGAGGCGATGATCGAGTCGAACCCCGCCAAGGCCAAGGAGCTGATCGCCAAGGCCCGGCAGAACTCCGGCGAGGCACTGACCGAACTGCGCGACCTGGTCCGCGGCATCCACCCGCCGGTCCTCGCCGAACGCGGCCTCGGCGACGCCGTGAAGGCCCTCGCGCTGCGGCTCCCCGTCGCCACCGAGGTCGAGGTGGACCTGCCGGGCCGGGCCGACGCGCCGGTCGAGTCCGCGGCGTACTTCGCGGTGAGCGAGACCCTGACGAACGCCATCAAGCACTCCGGTGCCGAACGCGTCTGGGTCGACCTGCACCACGGCGGCGGCATGCTGCGGATCTCGGTCACGGACAACGGCAGGGGCGGTGCCGCCCTGGGTGCGGGAACCGGGCTGAGCGGCATCGAACGCCGACTCGGTACATTCGACGGCGTACTGGCCGTCAGCAGTCCGGTTGGCGGCCCGACCATGGTGACCATGGAGATCCCTTGCGAGTTGTCCTAGCCGAAGACCTCTTCCTGCTGCGCGACGGCCTGGTGCGGATGCTGGAGGCATTCGACTTCGAGATCGCGGCGGCCGTGGAGAGCGGGCCCGAACTCACCAAGGCCCTCGCGGAGTTGCAGCCGGACGTCGCCGTCGTCGACGTCCGGCTTCCGCCGTCCCACACCGACGAGGGCCTCCAGTGCGCCCTCGCCGCGCGCCGGGAGCGTCCCGGCCTGCCGGTCCTCGTCCTCTCGCAGCACGTGGAGCAGTTGTACGCCCGCGAGCTGCTCGCCGACGGCACCGGCGGCGTCGGCTACCTCCTCAAGGACCGGGTCTTCGACGCCACCCAGTTCATCGACGCCGTACGCAGGGTGGCGTCGGGCGGCACCGCGATGGACCCGCAGGTGATCCAGCAGCTGCTCTCCCGGCGGGCCGCGGACCAGCCGCTCGGCGCGCTCACGCCGCGCGAGCGCGAGGTGCTCGAACTCATGGCGCAGGGCCGGTCGAACGCGGCGATCGCGGCGCAACTCGTGGTCACGGAACGGGCCATCGCCAAACACACGTCCAATATCTTCGGGAAACTCGATCTTCCCGTTTCCGACGACGACAATCGGCGCGTGCTCGCGGTGCTCGCGTATTTGGACCAAGGGCGCTGAACGCGTCGGGTTCCTGATGCGTATGTCACTCCATGGGACGTACCTCACGAAAACGATCAAGGCTGACGCAGCGCATGATCGCCGCGTCCGCGGCATTACTCCTCGGCGGCGGCGGCCTGATCGCCGTGAACGTCTATGCGAGTGCCGAAGAAGGAACGGATCAGCCTCCCCCGCAGAGCGCGGGGCAACAGGCGTCCACCATCAATTGCCCGGACGTGGCGAATCAGCTGCCCGAAGTACCGGACGCGGCACGCGGTGAAGTCGATCGGCGGCTCGCGGATCTGGACAGCCAGATCACGCAGGCGTACGCCGAGTTCACCAGGGCCGAGGAGAAGGAATCCGTGCTCGGCCCGCTGGAGGAGCGGCGTCGCGGCACGCTCGGGCAGATCGGGGACGCCATGGACCGGGTCGGCGACCGGCCCGAGAACCTCGACAGCATGGCACCCTGCACGCTGCGCGCCGCCGACCAGGGCCAAGGGCAACAACAAGAGCAAGGGCAAGAGCAAGGGCAGCGCGGCAACGGCCCCGAGGCCGGTGACTTCGTGGACATCACGTCCGTCCGGCCCAACGTCCAGCGCCCGCGCGACCGTCGGGGCGCCTCCCGCGGCACCTTCACCACGCGATGCGGACGGAACGAGAACGGCAAGTTCAATCCCGACAACGTCATCGTCGCGCCCGGCGTGAGCAATGGCGCCCACCATATGCACGATTACGTGGGAAATCAGGCGACGGACGCGTTCTCCAGCGATCAGGATCTTGCCAACGGCCGGACCAGTTGCCGCAATCAGGGTGACAAGTCGACCTATTACTGGCCCGTCCTGCGCCTGCAGAACGGAAAGGACGAGAACGACGCGGGAGCGGACGGCGGCGGCAAGGACCAGAATGTCGGGGAGATCCAGACCCCGGCCTCCGTCACCCTGAAGTTCGCCGGAAATCCCACGGGCAAGGTCGTCGCGATGCCGCGTTTCCTGCGCATCATCACCGGTGACGCCAAGGCGTTCACCAACGGCGACGCGAATGCCAATGCCTCATGGAGCTGCACCGGATTCGAGAACCGGCAGCTCAAGGACAAGTACCCGATCTGCCCCGACGGCAGCAACGTCGTACGGACGTTCACGTTCCAGAGCTGCTGGGACGGCCGGAACACCGACAGCGCCAACCACCGTACGCACGTGGCCTTCGCCGACCCCCGCAGCGGCGCCTGCCCGCAGGGCTTCAAGGCCATCCCCCAGCTGGTGCAGCGCATCGTGTACGACGTGCCGCCGGGCCCCGGCTTCGCCGTCGACTCGTTCCCCGAGCAGCTGCACAAGCCCGTCACCGACCACGGCGACTTCATCAACGTCTTCGACGAGCGGCTGATGCAGCGCGTCGCGAAGTGCATCAACTCCGGGCAGCGCTGCGCCTGACCGACGCCCGCCCGCTCACCCCCCGTGATGACCGTGGTGGCCGCCGCCGTGCCCGCCGGTGGCGGCCACCACGGTTCCGCCGAGCCGCTCGCGCAGCGCCGAGATGTCCTGCGCGCCGCCGACCGCGACCCAGGTGCCGCCGACGAGGTACGTACCCCCGTAGTCGTCCGCCTCGTCGAGCCATTCGGCCTGGCCACGGGCGTTTGTAAAGGTTACGAGCACGTAGTGCAGGGCACCGTTGTCACAGGTGGCCTGGCGCAGTTCGGCCGCGTCCGTCTGGATGTCGGGCCTGCACCGCGCCCTGGCCGCCAGCTGCTCCAGGCTGCCGCTCGCCGTGTCCGGTGTGCCGTCACCCCCCGAGCCGCACCCCACCACCGCAAGCAGCACTCCCACCGCCATGCCCGCGCCTACGCTCCGCGCTGCCCTCATCGCCCCATCAGTCCCTTCCCGCGAGCCGAACTCGCCATCTTCTTCCGCACCGTTGAGCGCCGGGGGCCACGCGGATACCGTGCGCCGCAGCCTTCAACGCAGGGGGTACACATGTCCGATCCGTCCCGTCGTACCGTGCTCGGCACCGCCGGTGCGCTCGGCATCGGCGCCGCCGTCGGCGCGGTACCGCTGCCGGCCCATGCCGCCGGACCCACCGGACCCGGCGGACCCGGTGGACCCACCGGGGGTCCCGCCTTCGATACGGATTCCGCGCGCGCCGCACTCAACAGACTCCTGCCGCATCACGCGGCACAGATCCGCCTCAGACTCGTCGCGGCGCGGGGCCGCGAGGACCGCTTCCGGGTCACCGGGACCACCGGGCGGATCGAGGTGTCGGGCACCACCCCCGCGGTGCTGCTCACCGGCGTCCACTGGTATCTGAAGTACGTATGCGGCGCCCATGTCACCTGGAACGGCAGCCAGTTGGACCTGCCGCGGCGGCTGCCCGCACCGGCCGGGCCGCTGGAGCGCAGCACCTCGCTCCCCCACCGCTTCGCCCTCAACGACACCAACGACGGGTACACCGCGCCGTACGCCGACTGGGCCTACTGGGAGCGGATGATCGACGTACTCGCCCTGCACGGCTGCAACGAAGTCCTGGTGATCGCGGGCGCCGAGGCCGTCTACCACCGGGTCCTCAAGGACTTCGGCTACTCCGACGCCGAAGCCAGGGCCTGGCTGCCCGCGCCGTCCCACCAGCCCTGGTGGCTGCTGCAGAACCTCTCCGGATACGGCGGACCGCTCTCGGCTCAACTCATCGCGGACCGCGCCGAGTTGGGGCAGCGGATCGTGCGGCGGCTGCGCGAGCTCGGCATCGCGCCGGTCCTGCCCGGCTACTACGGCCACGTGCCCGACGGATTCGTCGAACGCAACGGCGGGGACGCCCGCGTCGTCCCGCAGGGCGTCTGGCACGGCTTCAAGCGGCCCGACTGGCTCGACCCGCGCACCACGGCCTTCGCCAAGGTCGCCGCCTCCTTCTACCGGCACCAGGAACAACTCTTCGGCCCCGCCTCGTACTTCAAGATGGACCTCCTGCACGAGGGCGGCACCGCGGGTGACGTGCCCGTGCCCGCCGCCGCCCGGGGCGTGGAGACCGCCCTGCGCACGGCGCGGCCCGGCGCCACCTGGGTCATCCTCGGCTGGGAGGCCAATCCGCTGCCCGCGCTGCTCGACGCCGTCGACAAGAAGCGGATGCTCATCGTCGACGGCGTGTCCGACCGGTACGCGAGCGTCACCGACCGCGAGAAGGACTGGGGCGGCACCCCGTACGCCTTCGGCACCATCCCCAACTTCGGCGGGCGCACCACGATCGGCGCCCGCGCCCACATCTGGAACGAGAAGTTCTTCGCCTGGCGCGACAAGGCGGACAGCGCGCTGGTGGGCACCGCCTTCATGCCGGAGGCGACGGACCGGGACCCCGCCGCCTTCGAGCTCTTCTCCGAACTGGCCTGGACGAAGGGCCCGGTGGACCGCGCCGCCTGGTTCTCCTCGTACGCCGACTTCCGCTACGGCGCACGCGACCGCGACGCCCGCGCTGCCTGGCGCGCCCTGCACGACACCGCCTACCAGCACACCGCCGTCGAGCGCAGCGACGCCCACGACTCCCTGTTCGCCGCCCGCCCCGACCTGGCGGCCAACCGCGCCGCCGAGTACGCGCCGCGCGCCCTCACCTACGACCCCGGGCGCTTCGACGCCGCGCTCGCCGGGCTGCTCGGGGTCGGCGGCGCGTTGCGCGGCAGCGCCGCGTACCGGTACGACCTGGTCGACGTGGCCCGACAGGCCGTCGCCCACCGCGGCCGACAGCTCCTGCCGCAGCTGCGGCGCGCCTGCACCCGCCGGGACCGCGCCACGTTCGCCGCCCTGTCGACCCTGTGGCTGCGGCTGATGCGGCTCGCCGACGAACTGCTCGGCACCGATCCCGCCTTCCTCGTCGGGCCCTGGGTCGAGGCGGCCCGGCGGATGGGGACCGGGGACGCCGAGCGACGCGAGTTCGAGCGCACCGCCAAGGTCCTCGTCACGGTGTGGGGCGACCGCGCCACCTCCGACGGCGGCAAGCTCCACGACTACGGCAACCGCGAATGGCACGGTCTCATGGGCGACTTCTACGTCCCCCGGTGGCAGCGGTGGCTCGACGAGCTGTCCGACGCCATGGCCGCGGGGCGGGAGCCGAAGGCCGTCGACTGGTTCGCCGTGGAGGAGCCGTGGACCCGGGAGCGCAAGGACTATCCGCTGCGGCCCGTGGGCGGCGCGTACCGGACCGCCTCGCGGGTGGCCGACGTCCTCTCCCGCGCGCCCTATCAGGGCACGCTGGAGGTCACCGCCGATCCGCCCGCCCTGCCGCCCGGCGGGCAGACGTCCCTCACCGCCCTCTTCCGCAACGTCAACGGCCTGCGGGCCACCGGGCGCGTCGACTTCGCCCTGACCGGCCTCGACGCGACGCCCTCCGGGCCCGTCTCGCTGGACCGGGTCGCGGCCGCGGGGACGGGGCGTGTCGCCTGGCACGTCCGTGCGCCGGGGACGCCCCTTGACCGGCCGTTGCGGCCGCTGCCCTATGAACTCGCAGTGCGGTACGGGCCCCAGGGGGAGCGGCGGGTGCGGTCCCTCCACGACGGGACGCTGTTCGAGGCCGGGGCCGTGGGATCGGCGTGGCGGACCTATGCCAACAACGGGGCCGTGTTCGGGGAGCTGGGCGGGCGGTACGCGATCCATGGGGGCGGGGTCGATCTGTGGAAGGGGACGGCCGAGTTCGGGACGCTGTACCGGGAGGGTGCCCTGGAGGAAGGCGGCTCGGTGGCCGTCCGCGTCGACTCCCAGGAGGTGACCGGGCCTTGGGCCCGCGCCGGACTCATCAGCCGCGGATCGCTCGGCACGCCCGGCTCCCTGGGCTTCGTGAATCTCTCGGTCACTCCCGCGAATGGGGTGGTCCTCTCGTACGACTCCAACGGGGACGGGACGCTGGACACGTACAAGCGGATCACCGGCATCAAGGCGCCGGTGCTCTTGCGGTTGAGCCGGGGGGCCGGTGGGGCGTTCACCGGGGAGTGCTCGACGGATGACGGGGGGACGTGGCGAGTGGTGGCGACTGTGCCGGTGCCTGGGGTGGCCCGGGGCGGGCAGGACGTGGGGATGTTCATGAGTGCGACCCATGGGGGTGGTGAGGAACGGGGGGTGGTCGAGTTCAGCGGGTGGCGTCTCGCCTGAGCGTGTGCCGTGGGGCGCCTGAGCGGGTGTCGTGGGGCGGGGCCGCGGGGGTATGTGCGTGGTCGCTCCGCTGTGGGCAGTCGTGCCGCTGGGCGAGTGGGGTCTCCCCTGCTCGAGCGAAGCCGAGAGCTTGGGGAAGGGTGGGCACAGCCCACGGTGCCGGGGGGGCGCTCACGGAGGCGCAAGGCCGGTGCAGGCGGGCGCCTCGTGAGGTGACCAGGTGACCATCTGACGATTCGCTCGTTTTGCTGAACGTGTCGTCGAATGTGCAGCCCCAGTCGCAGTCCCGCAACCCCAGTGGCCCCGCCTCCGTCGTGGACGTGGAGCAGGCCGAGGCCGCCCTCGTCGAGCACTATCCGCGGCTCGTCCGGCTGGCCTACCTGGTCCTTCCGCCGAGCCTCGGCCGCAATCGCCGGGTCCTGACCGCCCATGCGCTGGCCCAGCGGGCGCTGCCCCGGGGCAGGAAGTCGGGGGTCGAGGTCGTCATCCCCGCGCAGCGCGGCACGGGTGAGCGGCGCAACGGTGACCCGGGCTACGCCTACGTGCGGCTGCGGGTGGTGCGGACCGCCCTGGAGGCCGGGCTGCCGTTGAAGCGGAAGGCGTGGCCGAAGCGGTCGCAGCTTCCGCCGCTGCTTCCGCAGGTGTGGGGGCTGCGGTTGTTCCCGCGTTCGGGCGGCGCCGATGAACTCGCCCTGGACCAGCGGCTGTCCGCGCTCTCGGGTGCGGCCCGCGCGGCGTACGTCCTGCGCGGGTTCGAGCGGCTCGCCGACCCCGACGTACGCGATGTGCTCGCCGCCGCCGGGTGCGCGGCACCCGAGGAGGCGCTCGCCGAGGCGGACGGTGTCGAGGCCGCGTATCCGCTTCTGGAGTCCCCCGAGTTCGACCCCTGTTCGCTGCATGCCAGGCCGACCGATCTGATGCGGCGCAGGCAGCACATGAAGGCGGCGGCCGTGGCGGCCGCGGCCGTCCTGGTGTGCGGGGCGCTGCTGGGGCTTCCGGGTGACGGCTGGGGGCCGGACGGCGCCGCCGCTCCCCCGTACGCCAAGAATCCGGCGGGTCAAGCCGCCCTGGATCCGGGGAAGTTGACGAAGGTCGCCGCGAGCACGTGGAAGCGCTCGGCGCGCACCGACTTCTCGGTGTGGCCCGCGCGCGGCGGTCTCACCGGCGACCGGGCGCTGCTGCGCCGCGCCCTGGCCGTCTGGGCGCGGCCCGGCGAGTCCGTCCAGGTCTCCGCGACGCCGGGCACGGCGGCCGGTGCGCCGCCCGGCCCGGCGCAGCTGCTGTTCGCCGGTGAGGTGGACGCCACCCGTGTCGTCCTGCTCTACGACGGTCTCCGTATCGTCCGGTACGCCGAGCCGATGGAGGGCACGAGCGGTGCCGCACTCGACTTCGCGCGCGTGGACGGCGCGGGCGGCGCCGATTCGGGCGCCGTCGTGGTGAGCCGCGCCGACGGCAACGTCCGCTATCTCACGGCCCCTTGGGTGGGTTCGGCGTCGGTGCGCGATCTGCTGAAGCCCGCGGGGAAGGGGCTGTCCCTGCACCGTTCCGCGGACGGCGTCACCGATCCGTTCGCCAGCCCGGCCACGGCCCGCGAGTGCACCTCGTGGAACGCGCTGCGGCTGCGCGACAACTCGGGCACGTCCCGGTTGTCGACCGATCTCGGCGAGCTCACCCCCGCCCGTCTGACGTCGGGCCGCCCGGGCTCCCCGCACGAGTCGTCGCCCGCGGACTGGTCGAAGTCCGCGTGCTCCCTCGCCTCGGTGCGCTCGCACGGCGTACGGTCCGTGAACTCCTGGTCGTACGCCCGTCAGACGCTGCCCGAGGGCAATGGCTCGGCCACCTGGGTCTGCACGCGGGCCGAGACGTGGCGGGGCGGCGGGAGCCGGGTGCTCGCGCAGTTCCAGACGGCCGGGCCGACGGGCGCCGTCGCGGCGAAGGCCGAGGACTCGCCGGCGTGCGGCGACAGGGAGCCCCTCGTCCTCGCGGGCGTCCTGTGGAAGTCACGGGCCGGGAACTGGTACGTGCTCGGTGCGGGCAGCAAGGACGTCACGTCGATCACCGCGTCCGGCGGCGAGCGCGTGCGCGGCAATGTCCTGGCCGCGCGGACCGAGCGGGACGCCCGGGCGCGGCTCAGCGGCGAGCTGGGCGACGGCCGCACGGTGAGCACCTTGCGGTAGTCCGGCAAAGTTCCCGGCGCAGACCCCTGTACCCCCGCGACTACCCATCAGTACATTGACGCCATGTCTAATACGCAGGGCCGGGTGCCCAAGCCCCTCGCGTCCGAGCACATACCGCTCAAGGCACGCAACGTCTCCTTCTCCTGGGAGAAGACACCGCTCCACTGGCTCCCGGACGACCCGTTCACCACGCACACCATCAACGTGCTGCACCTGCTCCTGCCCGCCGGTGAGCGCTGGTTCGTACACGTCTACAAGCAGGTCCTGCCGCTCATCACGGACGAGCGGCTGCGCGAGGACGTCATCGGGTTCATCGGCCAGGAGGCCATGCACTCGCAGGCCCACGACGAGGTCCTGCCGCACCTCAAGGAGCAGGGGCTCGACCCGACCCCGTACACCGCGCAGGTCGACTGGCTCTTCGAGAAGCTGCTCGGCGACCGGACGCTGCCGCCGGGCAAGCCGCGCCGGTGGTGGCTGCTGGAGCGGGTCGCGATGATCGCGGCCATCGAGCACTACACCGCCTTCCTCGGCAACTGGGTGCTCAACGCCGACGAGCTGGACCGCAGGGGCGCCGACCCGACCATGCTCGACCTGCTGCGCTGGCACGGCGCGGAGGAGGTCGAGCACCGCTCCGTCGCCTTCGAGCTGTTCATGCACGTCGACGGGAGCTACCGGCGCCGGGCGAGGACCTGGGCCACCGCCTTCAGCGCGCTGGTCTTCCTGTGGCAGCGCGGGGCGCGGTTCTTCATGGAGAACGACCCGACGCTCGTCGACGGCAGGGCGAGCTTCAAGGACTTCTACCGCAGCGGGCGCGCCGGGACCCTGCCGTCCACCGGCGACATGATCCGGTCCATCCCCCGCTATCTGAGCCGGAGTTACCACCCCTCCCAGGAGGGCAGCACGGAGCAGGCCGTCGCCTATCTCGCCTCCTCGCCCGCCGCCACCGCCGCCGAGAAGGGCGCCGCCTGACATGCCCCGCATCCGCACCGTCGCCCTCGTCGCGGGCGTCGCCCTGCTCACCAGGCGGGCCATGCGCCGCCGCATCGAGGCGTCCCCGCTGTGGCCGCTGCCCGCCCTCGACGAGCCGGTCTCCGGGCAGCCGCGCTCGCGTGCGCTGCGGCTGCGCGTCGCCGGGCGCGAGACGGTCGCCGACGGCGTCGTCCAGCTGCGTCTGACGGGCGAGCGCCTGCCGGGGTGGGAGCCGGGCGCCCATCTGGACCTCGTCCTGCCGTCCGGGCTCGTGCGGCAGTACTCGCTCTGCGGCGACCCCGACGACACCTCCTCGTACACCGTGGCGACCCGCCTCATCACCGCCGAGCAGGGCGGCAGGGGTGGCTCGCGCGAGGTGCACGAGGAGCTGGCGGAAGGCGTCGAGGTCGAGGTGCGCGGGCCGCGCAACCGCTTCCCGCTCGCCGAGGCCCCCTCGTACGTCTTTGTGGCGGGCGGCATCGGGATCACGCCGATCCTGCCGATGCTGCGGGCCGTCGAGGCGTCGGGGGCCGACTGGCGGCTGCTGTACGGGGGGCGTTCGCGGGCCTCGATGCCGTTCCTCGAAGAGGTCGAGAAGCTCGGCGGCCCGGACGGCGGGCGGGTCACCGTCGTCGCCGAGGACGCGGACGGGCTGCCGGACACGGCCGCGTTCCTCGCCGGTGCGGCGGCGGGCACGGCCGTGCACGTCTGCGGTCCCGAAGCGCTGATGGACGCCGTCGGCGCGGCGCTGCCCGCGGGCTGCTCGCTGCACTTGGAGCGGTTCACACCGCGCACCGCGACGGACGGCAACGCCCCCTTCGAGGTCGAACTGCGGCGCAGCGGGCGCACGGTGGCGGTCCCCGCCGACTCCACGGTGCTCGCCGCCGTCCGCGCCGAGCTGCCCAACACCGCGTACTCCTGCGCGCAGGGTTTCTGCGGAACGTGTCAACAGCGGGTCCTGGAAGGGGAGATCGACCACCGCGACGAACTCCTCACGGACGAGGAGCGGGACGGCTCCATGCTCATCTGTGTCTCGCGGGCGCGCGGCGAACGGATCGTGCTGGACATGTGAGACATGCCGCACGTGTGAACTTCCGTACGGGACCGGCTCGTCGAGAGGCCGGTTCCGCTCGGTAAGGTGTTCGCATGACGACCGGGGTGCGCCGCAGGATGGGTGTCGAGGAGCGGCGGCGGCAGTTGATCGGGGTCGCGCTCGAACTGTTCAGTCACCGCTCCCCCGACGATGTCTCCATCGACGAGATAGCAGCGGCCGCGGGGATCTCGCGCCCGCTGGTCTACCACTACTTCCCCGGCAAACTCAGCCTGTACGAGGCGGCGTTGCGCCGCGCGGCCGAGGATCTCGCCGAGCGGTTCGTGGAGCCGCACGAAGGCCCGCTCGGCGCGCGCCTGCTGCGGGTGATGGGCCGCTTCCTCGCCTTCGTCGACGAGCACGGGCCCGGCTTCTCCGCGCTGATGCGGGGCGGCCCCGCCGTCGGCTCATCGACGACGAACGCGCTGATCGACTCGGTGCGGCAGGCCGCGTACGTGCAGATCCTCACGCATCTGCGGGTCGCCGACCCGCCCGCCCGCCTCGAACTCGTCGTACGCTCCTGGATCTCGCTCGCCGAGTCGACGGCGCTGATCTGGCTCGACGGGCGGCGCATCCCGCGCGCCGAGCTGGAGTTGCAACTGGTGCACGACTTCGCGGCGCTGGCCGCGGTGAGCGCCGCGTACGACGAGGAGATGGCGGCGGTGCTGCGCGGCATCCTCGCCGAGGAGCCGGCCGAAGGGCCGTTCGCCGAGCTGATCGGCCGGCTCGTGGAGCTGGTGCCTCAGGCGTCGGAGGACTTGCGGTAGGAGGCGTCCAGGTCCCTGATCTCGGCCGAGGCGTGCAGGGTCAGCCCTTCCGCGGGCTTCACGTACTGCCGTACGAGATCGAGGGCGCCCTCGGTGACCCGCGCCTTGGTCTGTGGCGAACGCCCGGGCAGCAGCCCGATCATGACGTGCACGATGCCGTCGCGGCCCGCGCCGTCCCCCACCAGACTCCCCTCGGTCCGCACGAACCGCGTCTTGCAGGAGTCCGTGGTGGCGCCCGCGACGTCGACGAGCAGCGGGTGCAGGGCAAGGGCGAACCCCTTGCGGTCGAAGGCGTCGGCGAGCTGCTCGGAGTAGTCGACGGTGATCTGCGGCATGGGCCACCCCTCGTTCGGACGATGTCATGCACACCTTTACGGTGATCGCCATGACGGCGCAACTGACCTTCCGCGGCGCGGACGACGGCGACACGGCCACCCTCGTCGGCCTCTACGACGACGCGGCCCGCTGGATGCTCGACCACGGCATCGACCAGTGGAAGCCCGGCGGCAAGGACGCGGACCACTTCCGGCGGCTGATCGCGTCGGGCGCGGAAGAGGTGTGGCTCGCCCACGACGGCGACGAGGTCGTGGGGGCGTACGAGGTGTGGTGGGACGACGAGGCGGCCTGGGGCGTGCGGCCGCCGGACGCGGGCTATGTGCACCGGCTGATGACGCGGCGCGGGACGCGCCCCGGCACGGGCCGGGCGATGCTCGCCGCGGCCGAGCGGCGGATCGCGGCGGCGGGCCGCGGGCTGTGCCGCCTGGACTGCATGACCACCGTGCCCCGGTTGCGCACGTACTACGAAGAGGCCGGGTACACGGCCGTCGGCGAGCTGCCGGGGAAGGTCGCCGCCGACGGCAGTCTGTACGGCGTGGTCCTCATGGAGAAGCCGCTTCGCTAGCGTTCTCCCCGCTCAGCCGGATCGCGAGCAGCGCGATGTCGTCCTCCCTGTCGTGCCCGAAGCAGGCGAGGAGCGTGTCGCACAGGGCCGTCACGCCCGGGGGCGCGTCGGCCGCCGCGGCGCGCAGATGCTCCATGGACACCGCGAGGTCCGTGCCGCGCGTCTCGATGAGGCCGTCGGTGACCATGAGGAGCCGGTCGGTGGGGCGCAGCACCGTATCGGTGGGCACGGGCCGCGGCAGGCCGAGGCCGAGCAGCGGGCCCTTCGCGTCGAGGTAGTCGGCGGTGCCGTCGTCACCGACGACGAGCGGCGGGATGTGTCCCGCGTTGGCGACGCGGGTGCGGCCGGTGTCCGGGGCGACGAGCGCGAGGCACAGGGTGGCCGTCTGCTCTGGGTGGTAGCGCTGCAGCATCTTGTCGAGGCGGCTGGCGAGTTCGCCGGGGTCGGGGTCCTCGACGCAGTAGGCGCGCAGCGCGTGCCGGATCTCGACCATCACGGTGGCGGCGTCGAGGGAGTGGCCGACGA
Source organism: Streptomyces sp. NPDC059002 (assembly GCF_042740435.1). Lineage (NCBI taxonomy): Bacteria > Bacillati > Actinomycetota > Actinomycetes > Kitasatosporales > Streptomycetaceae > Streptomyces > Streptomyces sp. NPDC059002. The sequence continues at coordinate 95,669 of NZ_JBHYJI010000032.1, forward strand.
CGTCGCCGATGGCGGTGAGGACGCCCTGCGAGGTGTTGAGCGCGGCGTAGAAGTCGCCGCCGATCTCCGTATCGCGGGAGGCGGGTTCGTAGCGGACGACGATCTCCGTGCCGGGCGGGCGGGGGAACCGGGTCGGCAGGAAGCTGCGCTGCAGGGTCAGCGCGATGTGGCGTTCCATCTCGTACATGAGCAGTCGCTCCGCGGCGAGCGCGGTGGCGTGGGCGAGCCGCCCCACGAGACGCCCGGTGTCGGTGGTGAGTCCTTGGGCGTACGCGGGAGTGGCGAGGCAGACGGGCTCGCAGGTCTCGCGGGCGCGGGACAGCGCGAGCCGGGCGCCGTCCGGCAGTCCGGTGCCGCCGGGGCCCTCGGCCCGGAAGAAGCCGGGCGGCCACAGCGGGGCGGGCACGACGGTGGCGCGCACTCCGGTCCGGCCCGCCATGACGCGGCGGATCAGCCGGGCCACCGCGTCGTGGGCGCCTTCGTCGGGCAGTGAGGCGGTCGACCGGCAGCGGGACAGGCCGCGGTACAGCGTGCCGTCCTCGCCGAGGACGAACGCGGCGGCGGGGCCGTTGGTCAGCCGGGCGGCCCCGGCGGCGGCCGCGTCGGCGAGCTCGCGCGGGCAGCGCGCCGACTGGACGTCGAGGATCGTCTCGGCGAGCCGGGTGAGGTGTCCGGCGTGCGCCTCGGCGTCGCTGCGGTGCCGGGCGCCGCGGGCCACGGCGCGCACCACGGCCTGGATCTCCTCCGGTTCCGCGGGGACCGTCAGATAGGCCTCGCCGCCCGCGTCGAGCCCGCGGCACCGGTCCGCGGGGGCGACCCGGGCCGCCGAGAAGTGCACGACGGGCAGCGCCGCGATGGGCGGCGACTCCTTCATGCGGCGGCACAGTTCGAAGCCGCTCATGTCGGGCAGGCCGACGTCGACGAGGGCCACGTCGGGCAGTTCGCCCGCGCGCTGGCGCACGTCGAGTTCGATGAGGGCCTCGCCCGCGCTCGCGGCGAGGACGACGCGGTGGCCGTCCCTGCGCAGGACGGCGCCCAGCGCGTACCGGCTGGCGGCGACGTCGTCGACCACCAGGATCGTGGTGTCTGCCTTGCCGTTGACGCTCACGCGGGCCCCTCGGGGCTGGTCGGCAAGCCCCCCGCGGGCCTGCTCGACCAAGTTAGCGCTCCGCCGCACGCTCCGGGAGGAGACGGCGTCCGTCGGCCCGGGAACGGTGAAGATCCAGGAACTTTCCGCGTACGACAAGGACTTGGCGATAGGATCTGCGGCCCCGCCCCGTCCGGCCTGGCCGGAACATCACCGGTCGGGCGGACACCCTCGTGACCTTCGCGTTCCGCGAGGCGTTCACCGCAGTGTCCGATCACCACCCCGGCGCCCCGAGGGACTTCATGACCCAGCACGTCACCGCCGCGCCCGCCGCCACCGACTCCGCGCCCGCCCGGGAGTGGTGGCGCGACGCGGTCATCTACCAGGTCTATCCGCGCAGCTTCGCCGACGGGAACGGCGACGGCATGGGCGATCTGCCCGGCATCACGGCCCGCCTTCCGTACCTGCGCGACCTGGGCGTCGACGCCGTCTGGCTCTCCCCCTTCTACGCGTCGCCGCAGGCCGACGCGGGCTACGACGTGGCGGACTACCGCGCCGTCGACCCGATGTTCGGCACCCTCACCGACGCCGACGACCTCGTCCGCCGGGCGCACTCGCTGGGCCTGCGCGTCATCGTCGACATCGTGCCCAACCACTGCTCGGACCGGCACGAGTGGTTCGGGCGGGCGCTGCGCGAGGGCCCGGGATCCCCGCTGCGGGACCGCTTCCACTTCCGCGCGGGACGCGGCACGGACGGTGAACTGCCGCCCAACGACTGGGAGTCCGTCTTCGGCGGCCCCGCCTGGACCCGGGTCGAGGACGGCGCCTGGTACCTCCATCTCTTCGCGCCCGAGCAGCCCGACTTCGACTGGGCACACCCCGCCGTCCACGACGAGTTCCGCTCCGTCCTGCGCTTCTGGCTCGACCTCGGCGTCGACGGATTCCGCATCGACGTCGCGCACGGCCTGGTCAAGGCGGCGGGACTGCCGGACGTCGGCCACGGCGAACAGGTCAAGCTGCTCGGCAAGCAGGCCGTGCCGTACTTCGACCAGGACGGCGTGCACGAGATCTACCGCGACTGGCGGGGGATCCTCGAGGAGTACGGCGCCGAGCGCATCGCCGTCGCCGAGGCGTGGACCCCGACGGTGGAGCGCAGCGCCCGCTATCTGCGCCCCGGCGAGCTGCACCAGGCGTTCAACTTCGAGTATCTGACCACCGATTGGGACGCCGCCGCGCTGCGCGCCGTGATCGACCGCTCCCTGACCGCGATGAACGCCGTGGGCGCGCCCGCCACTTGGGTGCTCTCCAACCACGACGTCGTACGACACTCCACGCGCTTCGGCGACGCCGACGAGGCGCGCGGGCTGCGCCGGGCCAGGGCGGCCACGCTGCTGATGCTGGCGCTGCCCGGTTCGGCGTATCTCTACCAGGGCGAGGAGCTCGGTCTGCCCGAGGTCACCGAACTGCCGGACGAGGTGCGCCAGGACCCGGCGTTCTTCCGCGGCGCGGGACAGGACGGCACGCGGGACGGCTGCCGGGTGCCGCTGCCGTGGTCCGGGCAGCACGCGCCGTTCGGGTTCGGGCCCGTGGACGGCGGCCCGAGCTGGCTGCCGCAGCCCGCGGACTGGAAGGGCCTGTCGGTGGCGGCGCAGACGGGCGACCCGACGTCCACGCTGGAGCTCTACCGGCGCGCGCTGGCCGTGCGCCGCGAACACCCGGCGCTCGGCGCGGGCCGTGCCATCGAGTGGCTCACGGCCCCCGACGGCGTCCTCGCGTTCCGCCGCGGCACCCCGGACGGCACCTTCGTCTGCACGGTCAACCTCACCGCTTCCGACATCACGCTGCCCACCCCCGGCACCCCGCTCCTCGCGAGCGCGGACGCCGCACCCGGCGCGGCACAGACCGTGCTCCCGGCCGATTCAACACTCTGGTGGGCAGCGTGAGATGCGACCGGTACAGTCCCATCCTGTGACCGCACGGCTAGCCGACATCGCAGCCCAGGCGGGGGTCAGCGAAGCGACAGTCAGCCGCGTGCTCAACGGCAAGCCGGGCGTCGCCGCGGCCACCCGTCAGTCCGTGCTCGCCGCACTCGACGTACTCGGCTACGAACGCCCGGTGCGCCTGCGCCGACGCAGCGCGGGACTGGTCGGGCTGATCACGCCGGAGCTGGAGAACCCGATATTCCCCGCGCTCGCGCAGGTGATCGGGCAGGCCCTGACCCGGCAGGGGTACACGCCGGTGCTCGCCACCCAGACCCCGGGCGGCTCCACCGAGGACGAGCTCACCGAGATGCTGGTGGACCGGGGGGTGTCCGGGATCATCTTCGTCTCGGGCCTGCACGCGGACACCTCCGCCGACACACAGCGTTACGAACAGCTGCGGGCCCAGGACGTGCCCTTCGTCCTCGTGGACGGCTTCTCGCCCAAGGTGCGGGCGCCGTTCATCTCCCCCGACGACCGGGCCGCGATGCGTCTCGCGGTCACCCACCTCGTCTCCCTGGGTCATACACGCATCGGGCTCGCCCTCGGTCCCAAGCGGTTCGTGCCCGTACAGCGGAAGATCGAGGGCTTCGTACGCACGATGCAGGAGCTGCTCGCCCTCTCCCCCGACGAGATCGAGACAGATCTCGTGCAGCACTCGCTGTACACCCTGGAGGGCGGCCAGGCCGCGGCCGCGGCGCTGCTCGACCGGGGCTGCACGGCGATCGCGTGCGCCAGCGACATGATGGCGCTCGGCGCGATACGGGCGGCGCGGCAGCGCGGCCTGGAGGTGCCCGACGACGTCTCGGTGGTCGGCTTCGACGACTCCCCGCTGATCGCGTTCACCGATCCGCCGCTGACCACGGTGCGCAAACCGGTGCCCGCGATGGGTCAGGCGGCGGTGCGTACACTCCTCGAGGAGATCGGCGGCACCCCCGCGCCGCAGAGCGAATTCGTCTTCATGCCGGAGCTGGTGGTTCGCGGTTCAACCGCTTCGGTGCCCAGGCGCCCCTAGGGGCGCCTCGGGGTCGCGGACTCGTCCCTCCGGTGGAGAGAATGCGGTCCGAACCCGACCAGGGGATGATCGGTCGAAGAGCGGGGATCTGGCAGACTCTGTCCCTATGGGTGAGACGACTGTGACGACGATCGAGGGCCGGCAGGGCCCCACCACATCACCCATCGCGGGCGCGGACGATGACCGCAATGGGCAGAAATTCCGGCGGGCCCTCCAGCGGCTCCGCACGCCCCGCCGTCCCAAGCTGTGGTTCGAGATCCTGCTGATCGCGGTGAGTTACTGGACGTACTCACTGATCCGCAACGCGGTGCCGGAGCAGAAGTCGCAGGCCCTGCGGAACGCCGACTGGATCTGGCGGGTCGAGCACGACCTGGGGATCGCCGTCGAGCGGAGCATCAACCACGCCGTGGATTCGGTGACATGGCTCATCGTCGGCATGAACTACTACTACGCGACACTGCACTTCGTGGTGACGCTCGGTGTCCTTGTGTGGCTTTTCCGCAAGCACCCCGGGCGGTACGCGGCCACGCGCCTCGTCCTCTTCGCGACGACGGCGGTCGCCCTGGTCGGCTACTACCTGTATCCGCTGGCACCGCCCCGCCTGATGAACGGCACCGACTTCATCGACACCGTCGTCGTCCACCAGACCTGGGGCTCGATGGCGTCGGGCGACCTCAAGAACATGTCGAACCAGTACGCGGCGATGCCGTCGATGCACATCGGCTGGTCCCTGTGGTGCGGCCTGACGATCTTCGCCCTCGCCTCGGTGCCGTGGGCCAAGGTGCTCGGCCTGCTCTACCCCACCGCGACCCTCGTCGTGATCGTGGCGACGGCCAACCACTTCTGGCTGGACGCGGTGGGCGGCATGATCTGCCTGGCGTTCGGCTTCGCGGTGGCGCGGCTCTGGTACGGGTCGATGCCGTATGCGCTGCCGCGCGAGGTGGCGGTCGAGGGCGCGGCGCGCCCCGAAGGGGCGCGGGCGCTCGTCACGCGGCCTTGACGATCTTCCCTTCCTTGACGGCGATGCGGGGCTTCACCTGCATCTGCAGCCTGCGGGGCCGCAGCGCGAGCCCCAGGGCGGGCCGGACCTGTCGCTGTCCCGGCAGGTGTGCCAGGCGCCATCGGGCGGTGATGGTCGCAAGGGCGAGCACGGCCTCGGTCATGCCGAAGGTGTCGCCGATGCACTTGCGGGCCCCGGAGGCGAAGGGCAGCAGGGCGTGCCGGGGCGGCTGGGGGCGCTTCGGGTCCCAGCGGTCGGGGTCGAAGGTCTCGGGCTCGTCGTAGAGGTCGGGCCGGTGGTGGATGAGGTAGGGGCTGTAGACGACGGTGCTCCCCGCGGGCAGCAGGTGCCCGCCCAGGCGGGTGTCGGCGGTGACGGCGCGGGTGAAGATCCAGCCCGGCGGGCGCAGCCGTAGCGTCTCGGTGATGACGCGGTGCGTCAGTTCCAGGCGCGGCAGGTCGGCGTGGGTGGCCCTGGCTCCGCCGAGGACCTCATCGACCTCGGCGTGCAGCCGGCGCGCGATCCCGGGGTGCCTGGCCAGCAGGTCGAGGGCCCAGGCCAGGAGTGCCGCGGTGGTCTCCGTACCGGCGAGGAAGAAGGTGACGACCGTGTCGCTGATCTCCGCGTCGGTCATGCCGCGGCTGTCGTCCTCGGGGTCGTGGGCCGCGATCAGGGCCGAGAGCAGGTCGTCGTGGTCGACGCCCTCGATGCGGCGCCGGGCGATGATCTGGTCGAAGGCGTCGCGCAGGCGGGTGCGGGCGCGCACATGGGCGCGGTTGCCGGGGGTGGGGAGCCTGTCCAGCGGGGGGACCATGAACATGCGCTGGTAGAAGCCGTCGAAGAAGGTCTTCACGTCGTGCAGGACCGGGCCGAGTTCGCCCGGCGGCAGCGCACCGGAGAACAGGGTGGCGGCCGTGATCCTGGACGTGATGGTCATCATCTCGGTGGGTACGTCGAGGACCTGCCCGGCACGCCAGGACCCGGTCGCGTCCTCGATGCAGGTGCTCATGGCCTTCGCGTAGCCGGGGAACCGTGCCGGGTGGAAGGCGGGCTGGGCGAGGCGGCGCAGCCGCCGGTGCGCGCTGTAGGGACAGCTGGCGAGACCGTCGTTGCCCACGACCTCCCGCACCCGGTCGAAGATCGGGCCGCCCTTGTCGAAGACGCGGTCGTCGACCAGGGCCTGCCGGGTCAGTTCCGGATCGCAGATCATCACCAGCGGGACGGGGCCCAGCTGGATGCGGACGAGATCCCCGTGCGGCGGAAGGGAGTTGAGGAACTCCAGCGGATTGCGCAGCAGCGGGATCAGATGGCCGACGAGGGGCAGCGCCTTGGGGGCGACGGGGAGTGCACGCAGGCTCGTCATGTCCCCTCACTCCCCGGCCGGGCAGGAGCGGGGGGCGAGGTCCTGGACGTCGGCGCTCCGCAATCCGTAGCGGGGCGTCTCCAGCGACCATGTGTAGACGGGGTCGACCCAGTAGAAGATCGCCCGGGCGTGATGCCTGACCGCGTCGGGCAGGGAGGTGTCCGCGCAGATCGTGGCGGCGGTGTTGGCGTTCTCATAGCGCATCACCGCGTTGAGGGTGAGCGCGCAGGAGAAGGCCATGTCCACCGGAATTCCGTACTCCTGGCAGATGACGCCGACGAGGCTGAGCCTTTCCCCCGATTCGGCGGCCAGGTGGCAGCTGTGCAGGTCGTTGTCGAGACCGACGAGCAGGCTGCCCTGTTTCATGAGCTGCAGCAGTGGCCCGGGAAGCCGCTCCCCCGGTCCGACGAGACCCGGCTGCAGCCGCTGTATCCACATGCCGAGCACGATCCCCGCCGTGCGTGTCCGGTGCTTCAGGTACTGGTCAAGACTCGGCAGCGGCTCCCCGTTCTCCCACGCCTGCCGGGCCGTGTACTCGTGCAGGAAGCCGAGCAGCAGTTCCGTGAAGCCGGGGATCAGGGCGGCCCCTCCCGCCGCGACGACGTCGTCGCGCAGAGCGGCGATCGGCCTGAGGATGTCCGGCCCGCCGGCCGGTGCGTGCCCGCCCTCCAGGGTTTCCCGTACGGGCTCCATGAGCCGGCCGACCGGCCGGTCGCTGCCGAGGTCGACGGTGTTCAGCCAGAACAGGATCATCTGCAGCTTGGCGAGCGGAAGCAGCACGTGCCACGGAGCCTGTGGGGCGAAGAGCCCCACCAGGTGCCCGGGAGTCGCCTCGGCCGTGATCTCGATGTGCTCCTCGCTCATGCCGAGATCTGCCGCCCAGGCGAGGACGGCGGACTCCAGCTCGTCGGTGCACGGATGGGCGGCGTACGTTTCACGCCCCTTGCCCAGATGGGAGAGCAGCCAGGGCTTCAGGGGACGGAACGCACCGGGGATGTCGTCCGCCGTCCTGGGACCGGGAATGGAGCTGGGAATGGGACTGGGACTGGGACTGGGACTGGAGCTGGAGCTGGAGCTGGGGAACAGAAGAGGCCTCTGAAGCATGCTGCGGTTCCTTCCTGCTCTACTTTCCGAAACGTCGCTGACGGTTGCCGTAGAAGGCCAGGGCGCTGTGGAGGTCGGACTGGGTGAAGTCCGGCCACAGGACAGGGCAGAAATAGAGCTCGGACAGAGCTGCCTGCCAGAGCATGAACCCGGAGAGGCGCTGTTCGCCCGAGGTGCGGATCACCAGGTCCGGATCGGGAAGCCCGCAGGTGGAGAGGGCCTGGGCGAACGTCGTCTCGGACACGGAGAACCCGGCGGACTCGACCGCCTGGTGGGCGACGCGGCGCGCCGCGGCGAGGATGTCCTGGCGGCCGCTGTAGCCGACCGCGAAGTTGATCTGGGGACCCTGATTGCGGCAGGTCGCGGTCTCCGCCTCGCACAGCGCGGTCGCCAGGGACTTGGGGAGCAGCCGGGGATCCCCGAGGTGCCGCATCCTCCAGTGCCCGGCCTCCGCGAGCCGGACGGTCAGTTCGGAGATGATGTCCAGGAGCTTGTGGAGCTCGGCCGAGGCGCGGTTGAGGTTGTCCGTCGAGAGCAGCCACCAGGTGGTGGTCTCTATGCCCATGGCCTCACACCAGTGGACGGCCCTGCGGACGTTGTCCGCGCCTTCCTTGTGGCCCTTCTCGACAGAATGGCCATGTGCCTGCGCCCAGCGACGGTTTCCGTCCACTATGAAGGCGACATGACGCGGCCAGTTGGATCGATCGCACGGAGGAGCACTCATCGGGCAGTTCCTTACGCCTGGGTCCAGGGCATGCACGGCCGATACGCATCGGGCTCGGGCTCAACGAGCAAGGAAATGGGGGGTTGCCGACGACGGCTTGTCCTGGAAATCCTGAGCCGATCCGCCGGGCTTGCAAAGGCGCGTCCGGGGGCGCTTGACGTGCGCACGCCTCAATAGGAGGCCGCTGAGGCTCCTGCCGGGGGCTTTCGAGACGCCCGGCAAAGCGCAGCGCCCCGAAGTCCCGCCCTACGCCCCGTAGAACCGCTCCTCGACGACCGCCCGCGCCCTGCGCGTGATCCGCCGGTAGTCGTCCAGCATGTCGCCGACGTGCCCGGCGTCGTAGCCCAAGTACCGCCCGACGGCGGCCTGTTCGCGGCCGTCGGAGGGGAACGTGTCGCCCGCGCGGCCGCGCACCAGCATCACCGCGTTCCGTACGCGCGTCGCGAGCACCCACGCCTCGTCGAGGATCGCCGCGTCCTCCGCGGGGATCAGTTCCGCCGCACAGGCGGCGGCGAGGGCCTCGCGGGTGCGGGTGGTGCGCAGGCCCGGTTCGGCCCAGGCGTGCTCCAACTGCAGGAGCTGCACGGTCCATTCGACGTCCGAGAGGCCGCCGCGGCCCAGCTTCGTGTGCAGGGTCGGGTCCGCGCCGCGCGGCATCCGTTCCGCCTCCATGCGGGCCTTGAGGCGGCGGACCTCGCGGATCGCGTCCTCGCCGAGGCCCTCCATCGGGTAGCGCAGCGGGTCGACGAGGTCGATGAAGGCGCGGCCGAGGTCCTCGTCACCGGCGACCGGTTCGGCGCGCAGGAGCGCCTGGGACTCCCAGACGAGGGACCAGCGGCGGTAGTAGGCCTCGTACGACTTGAGCGTCCGCACCAGCGGTCCGCTCCTGCCCTCCGGGCGCAGATCCGCGTCGATGAGCAACGGCGGGTCGGCGGAGGGGAGTTGGAGGAGCCTGCGCATCTCGGCGACGACCTTGGCGGCCGCCTTCGCGGCCTCCTGCTCGTCGGCGCCCTCGCGCGGCTCGTGCACGAACAGGACGTCCGCGTCCGAGCCGTAGCCCAGCTCGTGGCCGCCGAAGCGGCCCATGCCGATCACGGCGAAGCGGGTCGGGAGCGTGTCGCCCCAGCCGTCGCGGACGACGGCGCGGAGCGTGCCCGCGACGGTGGCCGCGGTCAGGTCGGACACGGCGCCGCCGACCCGGTCCACCAGTGCGCCGGGGTCGGCCTCGGCGGGGCTGTCCTCCGTGCCGTACGAGCCGATGATGTCGCCCGCGGCCGTGCGGAACAGCTCGCGCCTGCGCACCCCGCGCGCCGCCGCGACCGCCCGCTCGGCACCGGCGGCGCGGCGCACCGCGGCCAGGATCTCCTGCTCCAAAGGGCCGCGGGCGCGCGGTTCCAGGCCCCGCCGGTCGCCGAGCAGGGCGACCGCCTCGGGGGCGCGCAGGAGCAGGTCCGGGGCGAGGCGGCCGGCCGAGAGGACCCGCGCGAGGTTCTCGGCGGCGGCGCCCTCGTCCCGCAACAGCCGCAGATACCAAGGGGTCTTGCCCAGGGCGTCGGACACCTTGCGGAAGCCGAGCAGGCCCGCGTCCGGGTCGGCCGAGTCCGCGAACCAGCCGAGCAGGACGGGCAGCAGGGTGCGCTGGATGGCGGCCTTGCGGGACACCCCGGAGGCGAGCGCCTCCAGATGCCTGAGCGCGGCACTCGGGTCCGCGTAGCCGAGCGCGACGAGCCGCTCGCGCGCCGCCGAAGCGCTCAACCCGGTCTCGCCGGGAGCGAGTTGGGCGACGGCGTCGAGCAGCGGCCGGTAGAACAGCTTCTCGTGCAGGCGGCGCACGACGGAGGTGTGCCGCTTCCAGGCGCGGTTCAGCTCGGTGATCGGCTCGGTGCGCATGCCGAGCGAACGGCCGATGCGGCGCAGGTCCGCGTCGTCCTCCGGCACGAGGTGGGTGCGCCGCAGCTTGTAGAGCTGGATGCGGTGTTCCAGGGAGCGCAGGAAGCGGTACGCGTCGTCGAGCTGGGCGGCGTCGACGCGCCCCACATAGCCGCCCGCGCCGAGCGCCGCGAGCGCTTCGAGCGTCGATGCGCTCCTGATGGAGGTGTCGCTGCGGCCGTGCACCAACTGCAGCATCTGTACGGCGAATTCGACGTCCCGCAGCCCGCCGGGCCCGAGCTTCAGCTCCCGCTCGACCTCGCCCGCGGGAATGTTCTCGACGACGCGGCGGCGCATCTTCTGCACGTCGGGCACGAAGTTCTCGCGCTCGGCGGCGTGCCAGACGAGCGGCGCGAGCGTGGCGACGTACTCCTCGCCGAGTTCGAGGTCGCCCGCGACCGGGCGGGCCTTGAGCAGCGCCTGGAACTCCCAGGTCTTCGCCCACCGCTGGTAGTACGCGAGATGGCTGCTCAGGGTGCGCACCAGCGGGCCGTTGCGGCCCTCCGGGCGCAGGTTCGCGTCGACCGGCCAGATGGTGCCCTCGACGTTCGTCTCCGAGCAGATCCGCATCATGTGCGAGGCGAGCCGGGTCGCGGCCCGCAGCGCCGTGCCCTCGTCGGCGCCCGCGGCCGGGTCGGCGGGCTCCGCGACGAAGATGACGTCGACGTCCGAGACGTAGTTGAGCTCGTGGCCGCCGCACTTGCCCATCGCGATGACCGCGAGCCTGCACTGCGCGGCGTCGGCGGGCGCCGCCGAGCGGGCCATGGCGAGCGCCGCCCGCAGCGTCGCCGTAGCGAGGTCGGCCAGCTCGGCCGCGGTCTCGGCGACATCCGTCGTGCCGCAGACGTCACGGGCCGCTATGGCGAGCAGGCAGCGGCGGTAGGCGACCCGCAGCGAGACCGGGTCGGCGGCCTTGGCGAGACCGCGCTCGAACTCCTCCACACCGGGGTGCAGATCGGCCGCCTCGTAGGTGACCAGGGCCCGCCAGTCGCGGGGGTGCCGCGCCAGATGGTCGGCGAGGGCCTCGGAGGCGCCGAGCACACCGAGCAGCCGGTCGCGCAGCGGCTTGGCGGTGACCAGGGTGTCGAGCAGCTCGCGCCGCCCCGCCTCGTCCTCCTGCCCCTCGACGAGCCGGACGAGGCCGAGCAGCGCGAGATCGGGGTCGGCGGTGACGCCGAGCGCGTCGAAGAGCAGCGGATCGTCGCGGACGGCGCCGAGGCCGGGGGTGTCAAGCAGCCGCTCGGCCGCGGACGGGTCGGTGAAACCGTGCCGCAGCAGCCGCGTGAACGTACTGCTCCGTCGTCCCTGCGGCAGCGTCATGCCGAGCCTCCGTTCGATCACTCCTCAGCCCGAGCCTACGGCCTCGCCGACGGGTTCCGCCCACGCCCGCGTCCTCGGACGCTGACAGCGGGCCGACTCCCTGGTGTACTGCGGCTCATGGAGTACACACTCGAAGTGATTCCGCTGCCCGTGAGTGACATCGACGCGTCCAAGGCGTTCTACCGCGACAAGCTCGGCTTCCACGTCGACATCGACACGGAGGTCCTGCCGGGCATGCGCATCGTCCAGCTGACCCCGCCCGGATCCGGCTGCTCCATCGCCCTCGCCGACACCCTCTGGGACACCATCGCGGGACCGACCCCGGCCCCGGGCTCCTACCAGGGCCTCCAGCTCTGCGTCGCCGACGCGAAGCTCGCGCACGCGGAACTGACCGCGCGCGGCCTCGACGTCTCCGAGCCGGTGGCGCATGCCCCGCAGGACGGGGGCACGTTCATGTACTTCAAGGATCCCGACGGCAACGGGTGGGCCATCCAGGAGTACCGGGTCCGTGCGACTACGCCTTTGCGGCAGGCAATCGCGGCCCCGTAAGGGGCGTGGGGAACTGCGCGCTCAGCCCAGGAAAAGCCGCAGTCGCGTCTGCC
>NZ_JBHYJI010000033.1:0-100932 GCF_042740435.1 Streptomyces sp. NPDC059002
TCCCCGCGCCCCTGATCAGGGGCGCGGGGAACTGCGCGATCTTCTGGCCCGGCCACGGACACCCCGCGGCCAAGTCACCGCATCAACACCCCCGCCTCCTCCCCTGTCGCCTCGGAGGGAACCGCGACGAGCCCCAACTCGGCCCCGCTGGCCAGCAGCCGATGCGAGGGCAGAATCCGCACCGTGTACCCGAAGGGCCCCGTGCGGTCCAGCGCGAGAGGCCCCTCGTACACCCACCGCCCCTCCCCGTCCGCCCCGCTCGTCGGCTTCAGCGGAACCGGCGAGGCATCGGCGATGTGGTCCTCGGGGTCGACGCGCCCGGCGATCGCCTGGACCTCCACGTCGTCCGGGCCCAGCGCCCCCAGATGCACCCGTACCCGCAGGGACAGCGTGGCGCCCAGCTCGGCCGTCGCACCGGTCGCCGACGCCTCGACGTGGTCGACGGCGACCCGCGGCCACGCGGCCCGGACCCGCGTCTTCCAGGCGGCGAGCTCCCCCGCGGTCGTGGCGTCGAGCACGCGGTGCGCCCGCGCGGCAGGGACGTACAGCTTCTCGACGTACTCCCGCACCATGCGCCCCGCGAGCACCTTCGGGCCCAGCCGGGTCAGGGTTCTGCGGACCATCTCGATCCACCGGTCGGGCAGCCCGCCGGGCCCTTGCTCATAGAAGCGGGGGGCGACCCTCCGCTCCAGCAGGTCGTACAGGGCCGCCGCCTCCAGTTCGTCGCGCCGGTCGTCGTCGGTGGCCGCGCCGTCCGCCGTGGGGATGGCCCACCCGAAGTCCGGCTCGAACCACTCGTCCCACCAGCCGTCGAGGACGGACAGGTTGAGGCACCCGTTGAGGGCGGCCTTCATGCCGCTGGTCCCGCACGCCTCCAGGGGCCGCAGCGGATTGTTCAGCCACACGTCGCAGCCCGGGTAGAGCTTCTGCGCCATCGCCATGCCGTAGTCCGGCAGGAACACGATGTGCCGCCGCACGCGCGGGTCGTCGGTGAACCGCACGAGGTCCTGGATGAGCCGCTTGCCGCCGTCGTCCGCCGGGTGCGCCTTGCCCGCGACGACGATCTGCACCGGGCGTTCGGGGTGCCGGAGCAGCTCCATCAGCCGGTCGCGGTCGCGGAGCATCAGCGTGAGCCGTTTGTACGAGGGGACGCGGCGCGCGAAGCCGATGGTGAGGACGTCCGGGTCGAGCACCTCGTCGATCCAGCCCAACTCGGCGGTGGCGGCGCCGCGTTGCCGCCAGGAGTCGTGCAGGCGCCGCCTGACCTCCTGGACCAGCTGGGCGCGCAGTGTGCGGCGCAGCTCCCAGATGTCGGCGTCCTGGATGTCGGCCACCGCGTCCCACCGGTCGTCGCCCGGCGCGCCGCCGACGGAGAGGGCGCGCTCGGTGCGGCGTTCGCCGATCTGCCGGGCGCCGAGCCGGAACACCTCGGGGGCCACCCAGGTCGGGGCGTGCACGCCGTTCGTGATGGAGGTGATCGGGATCTCCTCGGCGTCGAACCCCGGCCAGAGCCCCGCGAACATCTCGCGGCTCACCGAGCCGTGCAGGGTGCTGACGCCGTTGGCGCGGCTGCCGAGCCGCAGTCCCATCACCGCCATGTTGAAGACGTTGGGCTCGCCGCCCGGGTAGGTCTCCATGCCGAGCCGCAGGATGTCGCCGACGTCGATGCGGGGCAGTTCGGCGTCGGGCCCGAAGTGGCGGGCGACCAGTTCGCGGTCGAAGCGGTCGATGCCCGCGGGCACGGGGGTGTGCGTGGTGAACACGGTCCCGGCCCGCACCGCTTCGAGCGCGGGGTCGAAGTCGCTGCCCTGGACGGCCAGTTCGTGGATGCGCTCCAGGCCGAGGAAGCCCGCGTGGCCCTCGTTCGTGTGGAAGACCTCGGGTTCGGGGTGGCCGGTGAGACGGCAGTACGTGCGTACGGCGCGCACCCCGCCGATGCCGAGGAGCATCTCCTGGAGCAGCCGGTGCTCGCTGCCGCCGCCGTAGAGCCGGTCGGTGACGTCGCGTTCGCCGGGGTCGTTCTCCTCGACGTCCGAGTCGAGCATCAGGAGCGGCACGCGGCCGACCTGCGCCTGCCAGACGTGGGCCCGCAGCGCGCGCCCGCCGGGCAGGGCGAGCGCGACGAGGGCGGGGGTGCCGTCGGCCTCGCGCAGCAGGGAGACGGGGAGTTCGTTCGGGTCGAGGACCGGATAGTGCTCCTGCTGCCAGGCGTCGTGGGACAGTGACTGGCGGAAGTAGCCGTGCCGGTAGAGCAGTCCGACGCCGATGAGGGGGACGCCGAGGTCGCTCGCGGCCTTCAGATGGTCACCGGCGAGGATGCCGAGGCCGCCGGAGTACTGCGGCAGGGCGGCCGTGATGCCGAACTCGGGCGAGAAGTAGGCGACGGCGTGCGGGAGTTCGGCACCGAGCCGGGCCCGCCCTTCGACGTCGCGGTCCCGCTCCTGGTACCAGCGGTCCCCGGTGAGGTACGCGCGCAGCTCGTCGGCGGCCTCGGCGAGCCGTCGCAAGTAGCTCTCGTCGCGGGCGAGTTCGGAGAGCCGCGCGGGCGACACGGCGCCGAGGAGCCGCACGGGGTCGCAGCCGGACGACTCCCACAGTCCCGGGTCGACGGACTCGAAGAGATCACGGGTCCGCGGATGCCATGACCAGCGCAGATTGCGGGCCAACTCGGCGAGCGCGCCGAGGGGTTCGGGAAGGACGGGACGTACGGTGAATCGACGGATTGCCTTCACGGTCTCCACCTTCGTACGGCGTGTACGTGTACGCGACGACGTGACGCATCGACGGTAGCCGCGGCCCGCCGTCCCCGACCACGGCGCGTCGGGGCGCGCGTCAGGGGATCAGGCCATCCGGCGGGACCGCGGCGGATCGTCGGCGAGGTCCGGCACGGCGTCCCAGCGGCGGGTGGCGCGGTGTGCCGTCGTGTGGCGCGGCCAGTCGGCGCCCGGGTCCAGGTCGCGGACGAAGGCGACCCAGGCGGCGTGCATCGCGTCGGCGAGGGCCTGCGGCGGGCCTTCGCCGGTGGCGGCGGTGACGCCTTCGGCGCCGAGCAGGTCGAAGGCGAAGGGCAGGTCGAGGCAGTGGAAGGCCAGGCCGTGCGTCGCGCCGGGCGCGGCCGACGGCCAAATGAACTCGTAGAGCCAGGTGGGGTGTTCACGTATCGCACGGGCCTCGGCGAGCCTGCGGGCGGGGGTGCGAAAGACGAGGTCGGTGAGGTCCTGGCCGCCGAACGCGTGGAACTCCTCGCGGGTGCAGCCGATGAGCAGCGGCACGTCCGCGGCCGTGTCGCTCTCCGTGAGCGCTTCGAGGACCGGCCGCGGCAGCACATCGCCGTCGGCGACCGGGCCGAGCAGCGGTCCGGGCAGCCGCTCCCGGTCGGGGCCCGGGGCGCTCAGGACGTCCTGGAGCGCGCGCAGCCGGTCGTCGGAGAGGTCGCGGAGCGCCGCCGCGGTCGCGGGCACGCCGGTGCGCCGGGTGAACAGCTCGGCCGCGGCGGGGCCCACCCACCGCTCCTGCGGATCGATCAGCGCGCCGGACATGGAGATCGCCGCGCGGAACAGGCCGCGGGCGGCCGGTGCGGCGAGGAGCGCCTGGACGGCGCCGCCGCCCGCCGACTGTCCGGCGACGGTGACCTTGGCCGGGTCGCCGCCGAACGCCGCGATGTTGTCGCGCACCCAGGTCAGCGCGGCGATCCAGTCGCGCACGCCCCGGTTGTCCGGGGCGTCGTCCAGGTGCAGGAAGCCCTCGATGCCGAGCCGGTAGCCGAGCGAGACGAGCACGACGCCGTCGCGGTTGAACGCCGCCCCGTCGTACCAGGGGCTGGCGGCGGAACCCGCGACGTAGCCGCCGCCGTGGATCCAGACGAGGACGGGCAGCGCGGCGCCCGGGTCCGGTGCGGGCGTGAAGACGTTCAGGTTGAGGGTGCCCGCGCCGGGGACGGACGGCTCGGGGATCGTGGCGCCGTCCACCGGGCCGTGGCGCTGCGCGGTCGGCCCGTACGCGGTGGCGTCCAGCGGTGCGGCCCACGGGGCGGGCGCCACGGGCGCGGCGAACCGGAGTCCGCCGACCGGCGGCGCCGCGTACGGGATGCCGAGGAAGCGGGCTCCGGTGGGACGGCGCTCGCCGCGGACCGGGCCGTGGGCGGTGGAGACGGTCGGCTGGTCGGCCATGGAGCCACTGGACACCTGATTCGGCCGTATCCGCAACACCGGTGCCCCGCATTCCGCACCCCCTCACCGGGCGACCCGCTGTAATCTGCAACCCGCTGACGCGTCACAGGGATTGACAACAGAAACATCGGGGGGCAGGGCTGATGATCGGCCGGTTGCGGCAGTCTTCGCCGCTGCGGATTGGTCCGTACGAGACGCTGGCGAGGCTCGGCGCGGGCGGCATGGGCGAGGTGTTCCTGGCCACGCGAGGGCCCTACGAACCCGACGCGCTGGTCGCCGTCAAGGCGATCCGCAAGGACCTCGCGGGCGACACCGGCTTCCGCGCCCGCTTCCGGCGCGAGCTCGCCGTCGCCGCCTCCGTCGACAGCCCGTACGTCGCCCGGCTCGTCGCGGGCGACGCGGACGAAGGCACCGAACAGCCCTGGCTCGCCACGGAGTACGTCGCCGGGCCGACCCTCGCCGAAGCGGTCCGCCGGCACGGCCCGCTCCCCACCGCGTCCGTCGCCGCGCTCGGCGCCGGGGTGGCCCGCGCACTCGCCGCGGTGCACACGGCGGGCGCCCTGCACCGCGACCTGAAGCCCGCGAACGTCCTCCTCGGCGCCGCGGGCCCCCAGCTCATCGACTTCGGCGTGGCCAGGGCGCTCGGCGCGACCACGATGACCTCGACGGGCCTCCTCGTCGGCACGCCCGGCTTCATGTCCCCGGAACACGTGGCGGGCGGCCGCCATGTGGTGGCCGCGTCGGACGTCTTCTGCCTGGCGTCGGTCCTGGCCTACGCGGCCACGGGCAGCGACCCGTTCGGCGACGGCCCGGTGGCGGCGGTGCTGTACCGGGTGTCGCGGGCCGAGGCCCGGCTGGACGACGTGCCCGCCGAGTTGCGGGAGCTGCTCGCCCCCTGTCTGGCACGGGAGGCGGGCGGACGCCCCGGGCCCGAGGAGCTTGCGGAGGGGCTCGCGGGGCTGATGGGGGCAGGCGCGGGGGCGGCAGATGCCCCCTGGCCCGCGTCCGTCCGGGGTGCCATCGCCGAAGTGCGGCGCGACGTGGCGCAGTTGTGCGCGGCGGGCAGCCCGCTGCTGCCGCTGCCCGAGCCCGGGCACGACGCCCCGCACCCGGCGACGCAGACGCCCACGCAGACACCGACCCGCACTCCGGCCGCACCGGGCACCCCCCTCTCCCCCGCCCAGGAAGTGCACGGGCTCCCCACCATGAGCGCGGCGGCGCCCGCCGCCCCGCGCCGCCGCGGCATCGGCCGCAAGGGCGCGCTCGCCACGGTCCTCGCGGTGGCCGTGGCGGGCGGGGCCGTCGGTGCGCTGCTCGCGTTGCGCGGGCCGGACGGGGACGGCGGAAGCGGCGGGCAGGGCGGGAGCGGCGGCGCGGGTCAGGGGTCGCCCGGCACGGGCGGGGGCGCGGCGGGGGCGTCCCCCGCCGAACTGGTCGCCCGGGCGGGCGTCGACTCCGCGGGCACGCTCGAACGCAGCGGCTCCGTCCCGCAGTTCAAGGCGCAGCGCCCCCGGGGATGGAAGCCGTGGCGCGCCACGTTCGGTCATGCGCCGATGAGTTGCTCGGCCGACACGAAGGCCGTGGTGTGTCTGCTGACCAACGGCACGTACGAGGCGCGCAGTGCCGTCGACGGCCACCGCCTGTGGACGTCCGACGGCCGGTCGGCGGCGGACGGCGACATGGGCGGCGAGGCGTACATCAGCCCGTCCGGCAACCTGTTCATGCCCGGCGACCAGCAGCATCCCGTGGTCCGCGGCGGCACCGCGGTGATCGCGTACAAGGGGCGCGTGCAGGTGCGCGACTCGGCGTCCGGGAAGGTCCGCTGGTACGTCGACGCCCCGGCCGGCACGCACTTCACCTCCGCGCTCCTCACCGACGAGCGCCTCGTCCTCGCGGCGGAGGGATCGGCGCGGGACGCGGAAGGGCCGAAGGGCGCCACGCTCCGGGCGTATCCGCTCGACGGCGGGACCCGGCCCGCATGGACGTACGAACTGAGCGGCGACACCCTCGCCGAGGCCGAGCTGGGCAACTACACCGCCGAGACCGCCCTGGACGGCGTCGTCTACGCCAACTCCAAGGACGGTGTCGTCGCCCTCCGGGAGAAGAAGGGCGGCCGGGTGGGCGGCGTCTACGACGGCGGCCAGTGTCTCGCCCTCATGGCCGCCCCGGCCGCGGGACAGATCCTGTGCACCCAGCACGTCGGCGACTCCGGCGGCCTCGACGACCCGACGGCCGACCCGCAGACCCGGGTGACCCGGCTCGACGCCAAGACCCTCGCGGTCAAGGGCGCGTTCGGCTTCAAGGCGCCGCCGATCGGCGCGGACGGGCACCCGGGGCGCGACATCGTGGTGAGCGCGGTCGCTTCGGGCACCGCGCTCGCGTACGACACGACCGGCGAGAAGCTCCTGGTCGCCGACGCGCGCAACGGCCGCATCACCCGCAAGGAGCCGCTCTCCGTCGCCGAGTACATGATCAAGGAACCGGTGTCGTCACCGGCGCTGCTCATCGGGGACCGGGCCCTGACCGCCGACAACTCCACGCTCAGGACCGTGCCGTTGACGGCCAAGGGCACGGCGAAGACCGTGCGCGTGCCCGGCGCCCCCGGCAACCGCACCCCCAAGGAGCCCGTCGACACCGGCACGGTGATCGCCGACAAGCCGAAGCCGCCGACGGTGCTTCCGCTGGGCGGGGTCGTGACGATCGTGTACGACCAGGGAACGGTCGTGTCGACGGCGCTCCCGCCCCGCTCCTGAACACCCTTGACCCGCACCCCACTTGCCCCACCCCCCTCGACTCGACGCCCCCAGGAGAAGCCGTGCTCGACCCCCTGTCCGGGCCGCCCCGCCACGTCGGCCCGTACCGGCTGCTCGCCGCCATCGGCGCGGGCGGCATGGGCGAGGTGTATCTGGCCCGCGGTCCTGGGCCCGGCGCGCCGCTCGTCGCGGTGAAGACCGTGCGGCCCGACCTCGACATCGACCGCGACTTCCGGATCCGCTTCCGGCGGGAGATCGCGGCGGCGCGGGCGGTGTCGGGGGCGGGCACCGCGGCGCTCCTCGACGGTGACGCGGACGCCGACGTCCCCTGGCTGGCAACGGAGTACGTCGCCGGTCCCTCGCTGGCCCAGACGGTGGGCCGCTGCGGTCCGCTGCCGGTCGACGCGGTGCGCGCGCTCGGCGCGGGGCTCGCCCGCGCGCTCGCCGCGGTGCACGCCGCGCAGGTCCTGCACCGCGACCTCAAGCCCGGCAACGTACTCCTCACCCCCGAAGGCCCCACCCTCATCGACTTCGGCATCGCCCAGGCCTTCGACGCGACGGCGCTGACGGCGGCCGGGATGGTGGTGGGCACGCCCGGCTTCATGGCGCCCGAGCAGATCGAGGGCGGCCATGCGGTGGTGCCCGCCTCCGACGTGTTCTCGCTGGGCGCGGTGCTGTGCTTCGCGGCGTCCGGGCGCGGCCCGTTCGACGACCAGGAACTCGCCTCGGTGATCTTCCGCATCGCACAGGGCGACGCGGACCTCTCCGCCGTACCGGAAGAGCTGCGCGAGGTGGTCGCCGGCTGTCTGCGTCCGGCGCCCGAGGACCGGCCGACGGCGGCGCGGCTCGCGGAGCGCCTCGCGGACCGCACCACCGCGTCCGTGCCGTGGCCCGCGCCCGTGCTCTCCCTCTTCGCCGAGCACAGGGAGGCGGTGGCGCGCTGCGAACGCGCCCTGGCGGAGGGCTCGTTCGCGGCGGCCGACACCGCGGCGGGCGCGTCCGGCAGCGGCCCGCGCCTGCCCACCCCGCCGCCGCCCGCACCGCTCGCGCCGCTCGCGCCCCCGTCCCCCACGCCCGCCGCGCCCCGCCGACGCGGCCGGTGGATCGCCGCGGCGGCGCTGGCGGCGGCCGCGGTGACCGTGGCGGCGGTGCTGATACCGGGGGACGGCGGGAGCGACGGGAACGGCGGGAACGGCGGGAACGAGGCGGGCGGCCCCGCACCCACTGCGCCGGGCGCGCCCGGGAAGTCCACCCGCGTCGTCACCGAGTACGGAAACCCCGGCCACTCCGGCGAGTTCGGGGCCGCCACGCGCGCCGCTGCCGCCCGGCCCGAGGGATGGCGGCCCTGGTCGGTGCGGCGCCCGAAGGGCCTGGACGACCGGGGGTACGGCTGTGTCCTGGTCGGCCCGAAGCTGGTGTGCAGGGACGGCAAGGGCGCGGCGACGGCCCTGGACGCGGCGACCGGCGCCCACCGCTGGACCTCGCGCGGCTTCACCGACCGCGCGGACGAGCTGCAGGGCATCCAGGTCCTGCCGCCCGAGAGCGACGGCAGGCGCGTCTACGTCCCCAGCGAGCGCGGTGTCATCGCCGTGGACGTGGCGTCCGGCGCGGAACGCTGGCGCAAGCCGCTGCCCTCCAACGCCGCGGTGATGGCACTCACCCAGGCCGAAGGCGTCGTCTACACCGCCGAGTTCAGCTTCACGGACGAGGCGTCGGGCTCCAGCAGGGCGATCGTGCGGGCCCGCCGCGGCCGCGACGGCCGCAGCCTCTGGACGTCGGACCCGCTCCCCACCAAGGTGCAGGGCCCGCTGCTCGTCAAGGACGGCCGGGTGTACGCGGCCCTGGAGGGCGACGGCGTGGTGGCCCTGTCCGCGAAGGACGGCGAACGCGCCGCGACCGCCCCCGACGAGAGCTGCAACGGCGTCGTCGCCCACCGCGACACGATCCTGTGCTGGGCCCTCGACCGCGCCGGAGTCCGCGTTCTGGACGCCACGACCCTCAAGCCGCGCCGCACCCTGGCCCCGGACCGCACGCCCGCGCTGCCCCCGGTGGTCGGCGATGCGGGCGTCCTGGTCGTGACGAGCCGCAACGAGGACACCGAGTCCCCGGTCACGCACTTCATGACGGCGTACGACTGGCGCACCGGCAAACGCCTGTGGCGCTACGGCGCCCCGCAGGACACCGTCACGGTCGCCCTCTCGGGCAAGCGGGTCCTCGCCGTCGGCCTGTACGAGATGTGGGGCCGGTCCACGGCGGACGACATCAACTCCTACCGCAGGAAGGACATTCCACGCCCCGACGGCGAGACGGAGTACGACGACCGCCGCGCCCTCGGGTCCCCCCTGTACGCGGGCGGCGCCCTCTTCGCCGACTCCGAGGACGGCAGGATCCTCTCCGGCTACTCGCCCTGAACCGGCGGGCGCGGGGCGGGCTCGGACGGGCGCGGGCGGGCACAGGAAGAGGGGCCCGGCGGTGGCCGGGCCCCTCTGGGGCGACCGGCGGCGATCAGCCGTCGGTCCGGTGATCAGCCGCTGGTGTAGCGGTAGCGCAGCCCGTTGCTGTAGCCGCCGCTGCTCTCGGCGACGACCCAGACCGGTCCCTCTTCGTGGGCCGGGGTGATGGTGACCAGCTTGGTCGCCGTCTGCTCCTTGATGATGGCCGCGTCGTGGTCGAAGTAGATGTCGATGACGTACTGCAGGTGGTTGCCGTGCACCGTCACCTGCTGGCCGCCGTCCACGGTCCCCGACGGGGGCTCGAAGCGGATGAGCTCGGGCCGCGGGTCGCTCTCAATGGCCATTCCCTGCTCCCTTGTTCGATGAGCGAGCGAAGAGCGTGCAGAGCGAAGGTAGCGGGCGTTCATTGCGGCGACCATGAAGAATATCCCCAACAGGCCACCCCCTCCCGCCCTTTTGACGCATGGCCCGTACGGCGCGCTTGACACTCTTTCACGCGGCCCCGAGCAGGGGATCCGAGTATCGGACCAGGAATACCCGGAAGATGTTGGCCCATAGTGCGCGCCGCGCCTCCCCACTCCGCCCCACCCCGCCGGAATGGCCACCGAAACACTGACCTGAAATCCCCGCGGAAGAATTATCAATGGCGCAACACGGCAGCAAAAAAGGCCCGCACCTCTGAGGGTGCGGGCCGCTATAGCTGCTGGCTGGGCCCGCACGACTCTGGCGTCCCGGAACGGTCCCGGCAAGAGGCGGAAGTCACCTTCGAGCGACGCCGTGCGGGCCCGAAGGAAACCCCGCACGCGACAGTTCCCGACGCTTCCTTCATGACTCGCGCAACTATAGAAATGCCCATCATGCAACGGCAGATGTCCGCCGGTACGGGAGAGGAAACCGAGTCACCCGAAACCCCATTCACCCCTCCGAAGAATTCCCCGTTCAACGATGTTCCACCTCAAGGGAGGCGACCCCCCGGCCATCTCCGCGCGGAATACGCGACGTGATATCGCATGCCCGGGCGATCCGCGCCGTGTCCCAGTAGAAGGGCCGGACCTCGGCGATCCGTCCGGCCCGCACCGTGAGCGTCTGCAGGATCGGGAAGGCGAGTTCGCTGCCGGTCGCGCGGGCGCGGGCGCGGATGTCGCTGTGGACCACCGAGACCTCCCCCAGGGCGAGGAACTCCTGGTGTGCGATGTCGAAGACCTCCCACGTTTCGCTCATCGCGACGAAGAAGCGGGTCATGCCCGCGTGGCCGCGCCAGGTGCCGCCGTACGGCAGGGCCTGCGCCTGGTGCAGCACGACATCGGGTGCGAAGTAGGGGGCGAGCACGTCGAAGGAGGCGCGGCCGGGGCCGCCCGCGGCCAGGTACTCCGCCTCGGCCTCGTACATGCCGGTCAGGACGCGCAGCGCGTCGCGGGAGCCGTGCGCATCGTGGGAGCCGTGGGAGCCGTGCGCGTCATGCGGGTCGAGCGGGTCGAGCGGGTCGAGCGGGTCGAGCGGGTCGACGGGAGCGTTCGTGGTCATGGTCACCACCCTGACCGGCCCGTCCGCCCCGGACCGGCGGCTATCGGACGTCGACCTCGCGCGACGGCCGCACTCCGTCCGGAAATCGCCGCAACCCTCACACACCCGTCACGGGCGATATGGCCGATTCCGCCCCCTCGTACGGCCTTGTGGCACTTCACACCGCACGAGAGGCTGCCCAGTAGCCAGTAGGGGAGGGAAGTTTTGGGGAGGGGAAGCCAGCGTATGACTCTGTCGCGCACCCGGCGCCTGCGGTGGACCGGAGCCGTCACCGCCGCCACCACGGCGGCGGTACTTTCGGCCATCACGTCACCCGTCAGCGCCGCCCCGTCCGAGGGACCCACGGGGCACATACTCGGCGCCGGGAAACCCGGCTCCGTCAGCAACAGCTACATCGTCACGCTCAAGGGAGGGACGAAGGCGCCGTCCGAGGCGGGCAAGGACCTCGCCGCCAAGTACGGGGCGAAAATACGCCACACCTACAGCACGGCGCTCAACGGCTATGCGGTGAAGGCCGGTTCGGTCGACGCCAAGCGGCTTGCCGCCGATCCGAAGGTCGCCTCGGTCGTCCAGGACAGCAAGGTGTCACTGCGGCACACCCAGAAGAACCCGCCGTCCTGGGGCCTCGACCGCATCGACCAGAACGACCTGCCGCTCGACAAGTCCTACACCTGGCCGGAGTCGGCGGGCGCGGGCGTCACCGCGTACGTCATCGACACCGGCATCCGCACCACGCACCACGACTTCGGCGGACGCGCCCACAGCGGCTGGGACTTCGTCGACAACGACGCCACCGCGCAGGACGGCAACGGCCACGGCACGCACGTCGCGGGGACCGTCGCGGGCGAGAGCTACGGCGTCGCCAAGAAGGCCGACGTGGTGGGCGTGCGCGTGCTCGACGACGCGGGGTCGGGGACGACCGCCCAAGTCATCGCGGGCATCGACTGGGTGACCAAGCACGCGAAGAAGCCCGCCGTCGCCAACCTCAGCCTCGGCGGCTACGCCAACGCCCAACTGGACGCGGCGGTACGCAACTCCATCGCGTCCGGCGTGACGTACACCGTCGCGGCCGGGAACGACGGACTGCCCGCGGAGCTCTACTCGCCCGCCCGCGTGAAGGAGGCCGTCACGGTCGGCGCGACCGACCAGAAGGACGCCCGCGCGAGCTTCTCCAACTGGGGCGGCAGGCTCGACCTGTTCGCGCCCGGCGTGGCGATCACCTCCGCGTCGAACGCGAGTGACACGGCCAAGGAGACCTTCTCCGGTACGTCGATGGCCTCGCCGCACGTCGCGGGCGCGGCCGCGCTCTATCTCGCCGACCACCCGTCGGCGCCGCCCGCGGAGGTCGCCAAGGCCCTCGTGGAGCGCGCGGTGCCCGGCAAGGTGACGGGCGGCGGGCCCGGTTCACCGAACAGGATCCTCCAGGTGAACAACCCGTAGGGCATATGCGTTGTGGACCGGTCCTGCCCTTGGGGGCGGGGCCGGTCTTGCATGTGCCGTTACGCGCTAGTAGTTAACAAAGCGCCGGATTGCGCACCCGACGCGCGTGGGCAGGCTCCTCCGGTACGCACTCCGGCGACAGGCCGGCACGCACCGCGGTACCTCTCCACACCCCCGTATCCGTGCACGCGGACAGGAGCGGTCACACATGTCTCTCGGCTCAACCTCGCAGCCCACCATCCCGATCCTGGACGTCCGTCCCGCCGTCCACTGCGGCCGAAAACCCGCGAAGGCCGTGCCGGGAGAAACGTTCCAGGTCACCGCGACCGTCTTCCGCGAAGGCCATGAGGCGGTCGCCGCCAATGTCGTCCTGCGCGATCCGGCGGGACGCCCCGGCCCGTGGACCCCGATGCGCGAGCTCGCCCCCGGCACCGACCGGTGGGGCGCGGACGTCACGCCGGACGCCGAGGGCCGCTGGACGTTCGCCGTGGAGGCGTGGGGCGATCCGCTCGCCACCTGGCGGCACCACGCGGGCATCAAGATCCCTGCGGGCCTGGACACCGATCTCGTCCTCGAGGAGGGCGCCCGTCTGCACGAGCGCGCCGCGGCCGGGGTCCCCCGCGCCGAACGACCGGTCGTCATCGGTGCGGCCGAGGCACTGCGCGACACGGGCCGCCCACCGGCGGCCCGTCTCGCTGCCGCGCTCACCCCGGAGGTGACGCGGGTCCTCGGACGCCACCCGCTGCGCGAACTCGTCACGTCCTCCGCACCGTTGCCCCTGCTGGTGGAGCGGCGCCGGGCCCTGTTCGGTGCGTGGTACGAGTTCTTCCCGCGCTCGGAGGGCGCCGTCGTCCGCGCGGGCGCCCCGCCCGTCTCCGGCACCTTCCGCACGGCGGCCGAACGCCTCCCCGCCATCGCGGAGATGGGCTTCGACATCGTCTACTTGCCCCCGATCCACCCCATCGGCACCACCTACCGCAAGGGCGCGGACAACTCCCTCTCCGCGGGCCCGGACGACGTCGGCGTGCCCTGGGCGATCGGTTCGCCGGAGGGCGGCCACGACGCCGTCCACCCGGACCTCGGCACGCTCGACGACTTCGACGACTTCGTCCGTACGGCACAGGGGCTCGGCCTCGAAGTCGCCCTGGACTTCGCGCTGCAGTGCTCCCCGGACCACCCGTGGGTGGACAAGCGCCCCGACTGGTTCCGCCGCCGGGCGGACGGCTCCATCGCGTACGCCGAGAATCCGCCGAAGAAGTACCAGGACATCTACCCGCTCGCCTTCGACAAGGACATGCCGGGGCTGATCGCGGAGACGGTGCGGCTCCTGCGCTTCTGGATGGGGCACGGCGTGCGCGTCTTCCGCGTCGACAATCCGCACACCAAGCCCGTGGTGTTCTGGGAGGAGGTGCTCGCGGACATCAACGGCACCGACCCGGACGTCATCTTCCTCGCCGAGGCGTTCACCAGGCCCGCGATGATGCGCACGCTGGCCGCCATCGGCTTCCAGCAGTCGTACACGTACTTCACCTGGCGCAACGGAAAGGACGAACTCACCGACTATCTGGTCGAGTTGTCGACGGAGACCGGGCACTATCTGCGGCCGAACTTCTTCGTGAACACCCCGGACATCCTGCACGCTTATCTCCAGGAGGGCGGCAGGCACGCCTTCGAGGCGCGGGCCGTCCTCGCCGCCACGCTGTCACCGACGTGGGGCGTCTACAGCGGTTTCGAGCTGTGCGAGAACGCCCCCGTGCGGCACGGCAGTGAGGAGTATCTGCATTCGGAGAAGTACCAACTCAGGCCACGGGACTGGGAGTCGGCGGCCCGCAGGGGCGAGACGATCGCCCCGCTCCTCACCGCGCTGAACCGCGTCAGGCGGTCCCATCCCGCCCTGCAGCAACTGCGCGACCTCCACTTCCACGCCACCGACAAGGAAGCGGTGATCGCCTACTCCAAGTCCGCGAACGGACCGGCGGGATCGAACACGGTTCTGGTGGTCGTGAACCTCGACCCTCACCACACCCAGGAGGCCACGGTGTCGTTGAACATGCCGCGACTCGGCCTCGGCTGGCACGAGGCCGTACCGGTGCGCGACGAGCTCACCGGCGAGACCTACCACTGGGGCAGGGCCAACTATGTGCGTCTCGGCCCGGGCGGCGCGCACATACTCGTCGTCGGGCGGACGTTGATCGGAGGGTCATCCACACCATGATCGTCAATGAGCCCGTCCAGGACACCTTCGAGGACACGCCCACCAAGGACCGCGACCCCGACTGGTTCAAGCGCGCCGTGTTCTACGAGGTGCTCGTCCGCTCCTTCCAGGACAGCAACGGCGACGGCATCGGCGACCTCAAGGGCATCACGGCCAAGCTGGACTACCTCCAGTGGCTCGGCGTGGACTGCCTGTGGCTGCCGCCGTTCTTCAAGTCGCCGCTGCGCGACGGCGGTTACGACGTCTCGGACTACACGGCCGTGCTGCCGGAGTTCGGCGACCTCGCCGACTTCGTGGAGTTCGTGGACTGCGCGCACCAGCGCGGCATGCGCGTGATCATCGACTTCGTGATGAACCACACCAGCGACCAGCACCCGTGGTTCCAGCAGTCCCGCAGCGACCCCGAGGGCCCCTACGGCGACTACTACGTCTGGGCGGACGACGACAAGCAGTACCAGGACGCGCGGATCATCTTCGTCGACACCGAGGCGTCGAACTGGACCTTCGACCCGGTCCGCAAGCAGTACTACTGGCACCGCTTCTTCTCCCACCAGCCGGACCTCAACTTCGAGAACCCGGCCGTACAGGAGGAGATCGTCTCGGCGCTGCGGTTCTGGCTCGACCTCGGCATCGACGGCTTCCGGCTCGACGCGGTGCCCTATCTGTACGCGGAGGAGGGCACCAACTGCGAGAACCTCCCGCGCACCCACGAACTGCTCAAACGCGTCCGCGCCGAGATCGACGCCCACTACCCGGACACGGTCCTTCTCGCCGAGGCCAACCAGTGGCCGGAGGACGTCGTCGACTACTTCGGCGACTTCGAACAGGGCGGCGACGAATGCCACATGGCGTTCCACTTCCCCGTCATGCCGCGCATCTTCATGGCGGTGCGCCGAGAGTCGCGCTATCCCGTCTCGGAGATCCTCGCCAAGACCCCGGCCATCCCCTCCGGCTGCCAGTGGGGCATCTTCCTGCGCAACCACGACGAGTTGACGCTGGAAATGGTCACGGACGAAGAGCGCGACTACATGTACGCGGAGTACGCCAAGGACCCGCGGATGCGCGCCAACATCGGCATCCGGCGCCGCCTCGCCCCGCTCCTGGACAACGACCGCAACCAGATCGAACTGTTCACCGCCCTGCTGCTCTCGCTGCCCGGCTCCCCGATCCTGTACTACGGCGACGAGATCGGGATGGGCGACAACATCTGGCTCGGCGACCGTGACGCGGTGCGCACCCCGATGCAGTGGACGCCCGACCGCAACGCGGGCTTCTCGTCCTGCGACCCGGGCCGCCTCTACCTCCCGACGATCATGGATCCGGTCTACGGCTACCAGGTCACGAACGTCGAGGCGTCCATGTCGTCGCCGTCCTCGCTCCTGCACTGGACGCGCCGGATGATCGAGATCCGCAAGCAGAACCCGGCGTTCGGACTCGGCTCCTACACCGAACTCCCCTCGTCCAACCCGGCCGTGCTCGCCTTCCTCAGGGAGGCTCCCGCATCCGGCGGGGGCGACGACGACCTGGTGCTGTGCGTGCACAACTTCTCGCGTTTCGCGCAGCCCACCGAACTGGATCTCCAAGTCTTCAACGGGCGCCACCCGGTGGAGCTGATCGGTGGCGTGCGCTTCCCGGCCATCGGTGAACTCCCCTACCTCCTCACGCTCGCCGGACACGGTTTCTACTGGTTCCGGTTGCGCAAGGAACCGGCGTAGGCTCCGGCAGCGCGACACTCTCGCGGGGCGGTTTCCACCGCCCCGCCCTGGGCACTCCTACGCACAACCGGCACTCCCGCACTCTGCCTTGTCCGCGACGCGGAAAGGACGCGACGCCATGTCGGAAGCCGCCACCCGCCCCCATGCGAACTCCGGCGCGCTGCTCGCCTCGCTCGACCCGCTGCTGCGCGCCTGGCTGCCGCGGCAACGGTGGTTCGCGGGCAAGGGACGCCCGATCAGCGTCCTCGAACCGGTGTCGGTGACCGAACTGCTCCCGCCCAGCTCCCCCACGGGCCTGCTGCACCTCCTCGTGCGGGCCCGCAGGCCGATGGTCCCCGCCCAGGACACCGCGGCCGACGGCAGGACCGCCGAACGCGCCGCAGACTGCTACCAGTTGCTCATCGGCGTACGCCGCGCCCTGGCCCCGCATCTGGCCCCCGCGCTGATCGGCCACGTCACCACGGGCCCGCTCGCCGGGTACACGGTGTACGAGGCGCTGCACGACCCGCACCTGATGACGCTGCTCCTGGAGCGGCTGCGGATGCCCGGCCGGCACGGCGTGCTGCGCTTCGAGCGCGACCCGCACACCGACATCCCCTCCGGGCTCACCCCGCGCGTGCTCACCGCCGAGCAGTCCAACTCCTCGGTGGTGTACGGCGATACGTTCATCCTCAAGCTGTTCCGCCGCGTCATGCCCGGCGTCAACCCCGACCTGGAACTGCCGCTGCACCTCGCGCGCCGGGGCTGCGCACGGGTGCCCGCGCCCGCCGCGTGGTTCCACGCGGACCTCGCGACCGAGACGACCGCCACGGCCGACACCTACGGGCTCGGCGTGGTCCAGCCCTATCTGGCCGGGGCCGAGGACGGCTGGGAGCTCGCCCTGCGCATGCTCGGCAAGGGCGAGGACTTCACCGGCGAGGCACGGACGCTCGGCCGGGCCACCGCCGAGGTGCACAGGGATCTCGCCGCCGCGCTGCCCACCGTCTCGCTCGGCCGGGCCCAGGTGGAGCTCATCGCCGACGGCATGGCGGAGCGCCTCGGCGCCGCGGCGCAGGCCGTCCCCGCGCTGCGGCCGTTCGCGCCCGCGCTGCTCACCGCGTACGAGGCGCTGGCCGACCTGGGCGGCGAAGGCGGGTCCCCGACGGCATGGACCGCCCAACGCGTCCACGGCGACCTGCACTTGGGGCAGTTCCTGCGCTCCCCCGACGGCACCTGGTCGCTCATCGACTTCGAGGGCGAGCCCGCGCGCCCGCTCACCGAACGCCGCATGCCGCAGCCCACCGCCCGGGACGTCGCGGGCATGCTGCGGTCCTTCGACTACGCGGTGTCCTCCGCCGAGCCGCGGACGCCCGAGTGGGCCGCGGACTGCCGGGCCGCGTACTGCGCGGGGTACGCGGACGTCTCGGGCCGCGACCCGCGCATGGACCCGGTGCTGCTGCGCGCCCACGAGACGGACAAGGCGGTCTACGAAGTCCTCTACGAGGCCCGCCACCGCCCCGACTGGCTGCCGGTCCCGCTGGCCGCGGTCCGCCGTCTCGCCCGGAACGGCTCCACCGACGACGCCCACTGACCCACTCCCCGGAGGAGGCCCACCCCGTGACCCCGCGCCCCCGCAAACCGTCCGACGACGAAGCCACCGCGCAGCCCCAGGGCCCGAAGGGCGCAGGAAAGGCCGCCGGCACCACCAGGAGCGCCAAGAAGACTGCGAAGACCGCCAAGACCGCGAAAAGGGCGACGGCGGCGAAGAAGGCGACGGCGAAGGCCCCCGCGAAGCCCGCGCCGCGCGTGCCGCCCATGCCGGCCGCGCCCGTCGCGGCGGAGTCCCCCGTCCCCGACGACGACCGCGGCCGCCTCCTGAGCGGCACCCACCACGACCCGCACGGCGTGCTCGGCGCCCACCCCGTGCCCGGCGGCATCGCCTTCCGCGCGCTGCGGCCGTACGCCAAGGCCGTCGCCGTCGTCGCCGCCGAGCTCCGCGCCGAACTGCACGACGACGGCGACGGCTTCTTCTCCGCCGTGCTGCCGCTGCGGTCGGTGCCCGAGGACTACCGGCTCCGCATCACGTACGAGGAAGCGGAACTGGAGATCCCCGACGCGTACGGATTCCTGCCCTCGCTCGGCGAGTTCGACCTGCATCTGATCGGCGAGGGGCGGCACGAGCAGCTGTGGGAGGCGCTCGGCGCCCGGCCGATGACCCACCAGGGCGCGACCGGCACCCGGTTCACGGTGTGGGCGCCCAACGCAAGGGGCGTACGGATCGTCGGGAACTTCAACTTCTGGGACGGCACCGGCTTCCCGATGCGGTCGCTGGGCGGCAGCGGCGTCTGGGAGCTGTTCGTGCCGTCCGTCGGCGAGGGCGAGCTGTACAAGTTCGAGATCACCCGGCCCGACGGTTCCACGACGCTGCGCGCCGACCCGCTGGCCCGCCGCACCGAGGCGCCGCCCGCGAACTCCTCGGTCGTGCACGAGTCGCACCACGAATGGCACGACGCGGACTGGCTCGCGCGACGCGCCGAACTGCCGGTCCACCGCGCGCCGTTCTCCGTGTACGAGGTGCATCTGGCCTCCTGGCGGCCCGGTCTGACGTACCGCCAGCTCGCCGAGCAGCTCCCCCCGTACGTCGCCGACCTGGGGTTCACGCACGTCGAGCTGATGCCCGTCGCCGAGCACCCCTTCGGCGGCTCCTGGGGCTATCAGGTCACCGGCTTCTACGCGCCGACGGCCCGTCTCGGCACCCCCGACGACTTCAAGTATCTGATCGACGCGCTGCACCGGGCGGGGATCGGCGTCCTGATGGACTGGGTGCCCGCGCACTTCCCGCGCGACGACTGGGCGCTCGCCGAGTTCGACGGCAGGACGCTGTACGAGCACGAGGACCCGGGCCGTGCCGCGCACCCCGACTGGGGCACCCTGGAGTTCGACTACGGCCGCAAGGAAGTACGCAACTTCCTGGTAGCCAACGCCAGTTACTGGTGCGAGGAGTTCCACATCGACGGCCTGCGCGTCGACGCGGTCGCCTCCATGCTCTACCTCGACTACTCCCGCGAGCACGGCGAGTGGACACCGAACGTGCACGGCGGCCGCGAGAACCTCGACGCCGTCTCCTTCCTCCAGGAGATGAACGCCACCGTCTACCGCCGCGCCCCCGGCGTCGTCACCATCGCCGAGGAGTCCACGGCCTGGGACGGCGTGACCCGGGCCACCCACCACAAGGGACCCGGCGGCTTCGGCGGTCTCGGCTTCGGCCTGAAGTGGAACATGGGCTGGATGCACGACTCCCTCGGCTATGTCGCCAAGGAGCCGGTGCACCGCAAGTACCACCACAACGAAATGACGTTCTCGATGGTGTACGCCTACAGCGAGAACTACGTCCTGCCCATCTCGCACGACGAAGTGGTGCACGGCAAGCGGGCACTGGTGTCGAAGATGCCCGGCGACTGGTGGCAGCAGCGCGCCAACCACCGCGCCTACCTGGGCTTCATGTGGGCCCACCCCGGCAAGCAACTCCTGTTCATGGGGCAGGAGTTCGCCCAGGGCGCCGAGTGGTCGGAGGGGCACGGCCCGGACTGGTGGCTGCTCGACCCCGCATACGGCGCCGAGCCCGACCACCGGGGCGTCCGCGATCTCGTCCGCGACCTGAACACCCGCTACCGCGGCGAGAGCGCCCTGTGGCAGCGCGACACCGACCCCGGCGGCTTCGCCTGGGTGGCCGGCGACGCCGCCGAGGACAACGTCTTCGCCTTCCTGCGCTATGCCTCCGAAGACACAGCGGCCGCGCCGCTGCTCGCCGTCTCGCACTTCTCGCCGGTCGTCCGGCACGCCTACCGCCTGGGCGTCCCCGACGAGTTCGCCGCCTGGCAGGAGATCCTCAACACCGACGAGGCCCGCTACGGCGGCAGCGACGTCACCAACCCCGACCCGCTCAAGCCGGACCCGGTGCCGTCCCACGGCCGCCCCGCGTCACTGCGCCTGACCCTGCCGCCGCTGGCTACGGTGTGGCTTCGACCTGCTTGAGCGCGACCGGCAGTTCCTCGGCGTACAGGATGCCGAGGCGCTGGGTGGCCCGGGTCAGCGCCACATACAGATCGCTCGTGCCGTACCGCGCGGGCTCGACGACCAGGACCGTGTCGAACTCCAGGCCCTTCGCCTGACGCGGGTCGATCAGGACGACCGGCCGCGTCAGGTCCGGGGCCTCCCCGGCCGTCACTCCGGGGAGCTGTGCGGCGAGCTCCGGGTGGAGTTCGCGCGGGGCGATCACCGCGAGGCGGCCCTCGTCCCGCCGCTCCGCCGCCACCGCGTCGGCCACGGCGGCCGCGAGGTCCTCGGCGCGGCGCGTCCAGGGGCGCACGCCCGTGGACCGCACCGAGCTCGGCGGCCGGAAGTCGGGGTTCCCCGCAAGGCGCGGCACCTCGGCCGCCACGTCCATGATCTCCACGGGCGTGCGGTAGTTGACGCCGAGCCGGGTGTACTCCCAGCGGTCCTGGACGTACGGCGCGAGGATGCTCTCCCACGAGCCGCAGCCGCCCGCCTCCGCGGTCTGCGCCGGGTCGCCCACGAGCGTCATGGAGCGGGTCGGGCAGCGCCGCATGAGCAGCCGCCAGGCCATCGCCGAGAGCTCCTGCGCCTCGTCGACGATGATGTGCCCGAACGCCCAGGTGCGGTCGGCGGCCGCGCGCTCGGCGGCGCTGCGGTGGTCGGCCTCCTCGTGCCGCTCGGCCATCCGCTCGGCGTCGATGATGTTGTGCGCGAGCAGGACCTCGGCGTCCTCCTCGTCCTTGTCCTCGAACTCGTACGTACGGGACGCGCGCGAGACGTCGAGGACGCCCTGCGCGTACGCGATCTCCTTGGCCCGCTCGGCCTCGGCCGCCGCCCGCTCGGCGCTGTCGTCGTGCCCGAGCAGCTCGGCCGCCTCGTCGAGCAGTGGAACGTCGGCGGCCGTCCAGGCCGAGCCGCGCGGCCTGCGGATCGCCGCGGCGTCCTCCTCGCCGAGGCCCGTCGGCTCCTCCAGGTAGCAGGCGACGAAGCCCTCGGGGGTGAGCGTGGGCCACAACTCGTCGATGGCCGCGTGCACTTCGGCGCTGGCCGCGATGCCCTTGCCGAGCTGCGCGATGTCGTCGGGGCCCAGGAAGTTGGGGCCGCCGTACGGGTCGGCGCCGATGCGGTCGGCGAGCTGCCGGGTCAGCGCGTCGATGATCCGGAAGGCGAAGTGCGGGCGCCCCAGGTTGTGCGGCACGTCCGCGGCGCGGGCCGCCTCGCGCGCCTGGTCGGCGACCGTCCAGTCCAGGATCAGATCGCCGTCGTCGTGCGCGATGACGACGGGCTCGCCCGGCTCGGGGGTCCGCTGCCGGTCGCGGACGGCGGCGGCGAGCACGTCCGCCATCTCCGCGCGGCCCTTCACCTCGGCCGCGGCGGGGCCGTCGGTGCCCGTCGCGGTCACGCCGGGGAACAGCTCGCCGACCGTGGAAAGGAGCACCCCCGTCTCGCCGAGCGCGGGCAGCACCTCGCCGATGTAGCCGAGGAACGCCGGGTTCGGGCCGACGACCAGGACCGCCCGCTTGGCGAGCAGTTCACGGTGCGCGTACAGCAGGAACGCGGCACGGTGCAGCGCCACGACGGTCTTCCCGGTGCCGGGGCCGCCCTCCACCACGAGGACACCGCGGTGCGGGGCGCGGATGATGCGGTCCTGCTCGGCCTGGATGGTCTGCACGATGTCGTGCATGCGCCCGGTGCGCGCCGAGTCGAGCGCGGCCAGCAGCACCTCGTCGGCGTCGGCGCCCTCGAAGCCGGTGCGCGTGGTGTCGCTGAGATCGAGGATCTCGTCGTGCAGGTCCGTGACCTCGCGGCCCTTGGTGGTGATGTGCCGGCGCCTGCGCAGGCCCATCGGCGTATGCCCCGTCGCGAGATAGAAGGGGCGCGCGACATCGGCACGCCAATCGATCACGAGTGGGGTGCGTTCGGCATCGGAGTCGCGGATACCGATGCGCCCGATGTGGTGATCACGGCCGTCGCGGAATTCGAGCCTCCCGAAGCAGAGCCCGTTCTCCTCCGCGTTGAGGGCGGCGAGCACACCGGACTGCTCCGCCACCATCACATCGCGCTCAAGGCGCGCCTGCAGACCGTTGCCCACCTGCGACAACGACGCCTTCACGGCGGTCTCGGCCTCCTCGCGCAGCGCGTCCAGACGCGCGTACAGCCCGGAGACGAATTGCTGCTCTTCCCGCAATTCCTCGGTTGACAATTCAGCCCCTCGCCGGTTACAGTGCTCTTATAAAGCTTCCCGTGAAGCCGTCATGCGTAAATGACAAGAGCTTCGCGAAAGAATCTAATATACGCAGAGAAATGCCCCGGACGTCAATTCGTCCGGGGCATTTCTCTTGAGCGGGGACCTTCAGTCCGTCGAGCGAGGGTCCTCAGAGCACGTCGGCGAGATCCGCGAGCAGCTTCCGCTTCGGCCTGGCCCCCACCATCTGCAGCACGGGCTCACCCCCACGGAACACGATCATGGTCGGCGCCGAGAGCACCTTGTAGGCGATCGCGGTCTCGGGACTCCGGTCCACATCCAGCTGCACGATCTTCAGCCGGTCCGCCTCCTCCCGCGCCATCTCGCTCAGCACCGGCGCGAGCTGCCGGCACGGCCCGCACCAGTCCGCGGTGAACTCCACGAGCACCGGCCGGTCCGTCTCACGCAACACCTCCCCCTCGAAATCCGCGTCCGTCACCTCGGCCACACCCACTGCCTTCATGCCGCTCTCCTCGTCCTCATCCCGTCAGTTCGCACCGCGGCTCGGGCCCGCCTTCGAGCGCCGCCTCCGCGCGCGCCAGCTGCGCACCGACCTGAGCCCGCACCGCACCCAACTCGCCGATCAGCGCGTCGAGTTCGCTCAACTTGCGCCGATACACGTCGAGCGAGGCGGGACACGAGTCGCCCTCCGGATGCCCGGAACGCAGACACTCCACGAAGGGCCGTGTCTCCTCAAGATCGAACCCGAAGTCCTGCAGGGTCCTGATCTGCTCAAGGAGCCGCACGTCCTCCTCGTCGTACGTGCGGTACCCATTGCCGGTACGCCGCGCGGGCAGCAGCCCACGCGCCTCGTAGTAACGCAGCGCCCGTGTCGTCGTCCCCGCCCGCGCCGCGAGCTCGCCGATTCGCATGCCCCGACCGTAATCCTTGACCCGGACGTCAAGGCCAGCACCGCGGGCGACGACCGGGTCGTCGGCCTCCTCCACGCCACCGTCCGCTGAGCCGCCTCTTGGCCTCCGCTATACGAACAACGTTCCTTCGCCAACGTGAAGTAAAGATGCATCCCCGATCCCTCCAAGTGGCGAAAAAGCGGTTCCTTTCACCGGCGCGGGCGGGAGCAGGCTGTCGTTCGGACGCGGTTCGTGGCGCGTCGGTCTGCTCCGGCAGGGTCGGCATGCCCAATTCCGGAAGGGGCACGGCGTGGCGCTCGGCGGGGCGAGGCGGAAGGCGGAGCGGGCCGCCGCGGAGGCGGCGGACCGGCTCCTGCGGGCGGGCGGCCGGCTCAGCCCGGTGCCGCGCACGCCGGACCAGCGGGCCGTCTTCCGCACCGACCAGAGCGTCAACGACGCGCCGTACCGGGAGCGTTGGGCCCACGACAAGGTGGTCCGCTCGACCCACGGGGTGAACTGCACGGGCTCCTGTTCCTGGCAGGTGTACGTCAAGGACGGCCTGATCACCTGGGAGACGCAGGCGACGGACTACCCCACGACGGGGCCCGACCGCCCGGAGTACGAGCCGCGCGGCTGTCCGCGCGGTGCCGCGTTCTCCTGGTACACGTACTCGCCGACCCGGGTGCGCTATCCGCACGCCCGCGGCGTCCTGGTGGAGATGTTCCGGGATGCCAAGCGGAGCCTGGGCGGAGATCCCGTCGCGGCGTGGGCGGAGGTGACGTCGGATCCGGACAAGCGGCGCCGCTACCAGTCGGCGCGCGGCAAGGGCGGCCTCGTCCGGATCAGCTGGGAAGAGGCCCTGGAGATCGCGGCCGCGGCGCATGTTCACACGTTGCAGGTGCATGGTCCGGACCGCATCGCGGGGTTCTCGCCGATCCCCGCGATGTCGATGGCGTCGCACGCGGTCGGCGCCCGCTTCCACGCGCTGATCGGCGCGCCGATGCTGTCGTTCTACGACTGGTACGCGGACCTGCCGGTGGCTTCGCCACAGGTGTTCGGCGACCAGACCGACGTGCCGGAGTCGGGTGACTGGTGGGACGCCGCGTATCTGATGCTGTGGGGTTCCAACGTCCCCGTCACGCGCACCCCGGACGCGCACTGGATGGCGGAGGCGCGCTACCGGGGCCAGAAGGTCGTCGTGGTGTCGCCGGACTACGCGGACGCCACGAAGTTCGCCGACGAATGGCTGCACCCGCACCCGGGCACCGACGGGGCGCTCGCCATGGCGATGGGGCACGTGATCCTCAAGGAGTGCTTCGTCGACCGCCAGGTGCCCCACTTCGCGGACTACGTACGGCGGTTCACGGATCTGCCGTTCCTCGTGGAGGTGGAGGAGCGCGGTCCCGGCCAGTACCTGCCGGGGCGCTTCGTGACGGCCGCGGACCTGGATCTGGCGCAGGAGGCGGAGAGCGCGGCGCGGCGCTGGATGCCGGTCCTGATCGACGCGCCGAGCGGGGCACCCGTCGTACCGAACGGCACGCTCGGCGACCGGTGGGCCAAGGGCGGCGAGGGCCGCTGGAACCTCGACCTCGGCGGCATCGAGCCCGAGTTGAGCCTGTACGGCGACGGGTCGGGGCCCTCGGCGCGGGTGCTGCTGCCCCGCTTCGACGCGCCGGACGGGACGGTGGCACGCTCCGTGCCGGTGCGGCGCGTCGGCGGGCGCCTGGTGACCACGGTGTTCGACCTGATGCTCGCCCAGTACGGGGTGGCGCGGCCGGGCCTTGCGGGGCAGTGGCCCGCCTCGTACGAGGACGCATCGGTCCCCTGCACCCCGGCCTGGCAGGAGGCGCTCACCTCGGTGTCCGCCAGTGCCGTGGTGCGCACGGCGCGGGAGTTCGCACGGACCGCCGAGGCGACCCGCGGCCGCTGCATGATCGTGATGGGCGCGGGCACCAACCACTGGTTCCACTCCGACATGATCTACCGGTCCTTCCTGTCACTGCTGTTGCTGACGGGCTGCCAGGGGGTGAACGGGGGCGGCTGGGCGCACTACGTCGGGCAGGAGAAGGTCCGCCCGTACGCGGGCTGGCAGCAACTGGCCACCGCCGCCGACTGGTTGCGTCCCTCGCGGCAGATGGCGGGCACGCCGTACTGGTATCTGCACACGGACCAGTGGCGCTACGAGGACGCGGGCGCCGACGGGCTCGCGGCGGCGACGGGCCGTGGCACGTTCGCCGGGCTGCACACCGCGGACCTGGTCGCCCGCTCGGTGCGCCAGGGGTGGATGCCGTCCAGCCCCACCTTCACCGACAACCCCCTCGACCTGGGCGGCCGGGTGCACGCGGCGGGCGCGGAGCCGCGCGAGTGGGTGCGCCGCGAGCGGGCCGCGGGCCGTCTCTCCTTCGCCTGCGAGGACCCGGACGACCCGGCGAACTGGCCGCGGGTCCTGACCGTGTGGCGGGCCAACCTGATCGGCTCGTCGGCCAAGGGCAACGAGTACTTCCTGCGCCATCTGCTCGGCGCCGACGACAACGCGGACGCCCCGCAGGCCCCGCCCGACCGGCGCCCGCGCGAGGTCACCTGGCGCGACCGGGCACCCCGGGGAAAGCTGGACCTGCTGCTCGCCCTCGACTTCAGGATGACGTCGACCACGCTCTTCGCCGACCTCGTGCTGCCCGCCGCCACCTGGTACGAGAAGCACGACCTGTCCAGCACGGACATGCACCCCTACGTGCACGCCTTCTCCCCCGCCATCGACCCGCCGTGGCAGGCCCGCACCGACTTCGAGATCTTCCACGGCCTGGCCGCCGAGGTGAGCCGCCTCGCGCCCGGCCGCCTCGACGTCCGCCACGACCTGGTGGCCACTCCCCTGCAGCACGACACCCCGGACGAGGCCCCGCCCGAAGGACCGACCGGGCCCACGTACACGCTGGTCGAGCGGGACTACACCGCGCTCGCACAGCAGTTGGCGGCCTTCGGGCCGCTGCCGGACACCGCGGGCATGCAGGTGCGCGGCCTCACCGTGCGCACGGGCGCCGAATCCCGGTGGCTCGCGGAGCGCTGCGGCACCGCCGACGGCGGGGTGGCGCGCGGCAGGCCGCTCCTGGACACGGACGTCAAGCTCTGCGAGGCGATCCTGGCCCTTTCGGGCACCACCAACGGCCGGGTCGCCGCCGAGGGCTTCGACCGGCTCGCCGAACGCTGCGGAGCCGGGAGCGACCTGGCGGAACTCGCCGCGTCCGTCGCCGACCGCCGCATCGTCTTCTCCGACACCCAGGCGCGTCCGGTGCAGGTGGGGGCGAGCTTCGAATGGTCCGGCAAGGAGGCCCCGGACCGGCGCTATGCGCCGTTCACCATCAACACCGAGCACCGCAAGCCCTGGCACACCCTCACCGGGCGCCAGCACTTCTACCTCGACCACGAGTGGATCGCCGAGTTCGGCGAGCAACTCCCCGGCTACCGGCCGCCGTTGGACCTCTCCGGGCAGACCCGCGGACACGAGTCGGGCGACGAGCGCTCGGTGACCGTCCGCTATCTCACCCCGCACTCGAAGTGGTCCATCCACTCCGAGTACCAGGAGAACCTGCTGATGCAGACCCTGGCCAGGGGCGGCCCCGTCATCTGGATCAGCCCCGACGACGCGGCGGCCGTCGGTGTCGCCGACAACGACTGGATCGAGGCGGTCAACGCCAACGGCGTCGTGGTGGCCCGCGCGATCGTCTCGCACCGCATGCCGGCCGGCACCGTGTTCATGTACCACGTCCAGGAGCGCCTGGTGAACGTGCCCAGGTCC
Organism: Streptomyces sp. NPDC059002; assembly: GCF_042740435.1. Classification (NCBI taxonomy): domain Bacteria; kingdom Bacillati; phylum Actinomycetota; class Actinomycetes; order Kitasatosporales; family Streptomycetaceae; genus Streptomyces; species Streptomyces sp. NPDC059002. The sequence goes on from NZ_JBHYJI010000033.1 coordinate 27,194, forward strand.
GAGGCGACCGGGCGGCGCGGCGGCGTGCACAACTCCCTGACCAGGCTGCTGATCAAGCCCACCCATCTGATCGGCGGCCACGCCCAGCTCTGCTTCGCGCCCAACTACTACGGCCCCACCGGCAACCAGCGCGACGCCCTGACCACGATCCGGCGCCGCGCACAGAATGTGGAGTACTGACGGATGAAGGTCATGGCACAGGTCGCGATGGTCATGAACCTCGACAAGTGCATCGGCTGCCACACCTGTTCGGTCACCTGCAAGCAGACCTGGACCCACCGCACCGGCACCGAGTACGTGTGGTTCAACAACGTCGAGACCCGCCCCGGACAGGGCTACCCGCGCGGCCACGAGGACCAGGACAAGTGGCGGGGCGGCTGGCGCCTCAAGCACGGCCGCCTCGTGCCGCGCAGCGGCGGCCGCGCCCGCCGCCTCGCCCGCCTCTTCGCCAACCCCGAACTCCCGTCCCTGGACGACTACTACGAGCCATGGACGTACGACTACGAGAACCTCACAAGCGCCCCGCTCGGCGACGACGTGCCCACCGCACCGCCCCGCTCCCTGATCGACGGCCGCCCCACCGAGGTGACCTGGGGCCCCAACTGGGACGACGACCTGGGCGGCGGGCCCGAGCACCTGGCGGGCGATCCGGTGCTGCGGACGATGAACGAGCAGGTGCGGCACGAGTACGAGCAGGCGTTCATGTTCTATCTGCCGCGGATCTGCGAGCACTGCCTGAACCCCTCGTGCGTGGCGGTGTGCCCGTCGGGCGCCCTGTACAAGCGGATCGAGGACGGCATCGTCCTGGTCGACCAGGACCGCTGCCGCGGCTGGCGCATGTGCGTCACCGGCTGCCCGTACAAGAAGGTGTACTTCAACCACCACACCGGCAAGGCCGAGAAGTGCACCCTGTGCTACCCGCGCATCGAGGCCGGACTGCCCACCGTCTGCTCCGAGACCTGCGTCGGGCGCCTGCGCTACCTCGGCGTCATGCTCTACGACGCGGACAAGGTCGGCGACGCGGCGTCCGTGAGCGATGAACAGGACCTGTACGCCGCCCAGTTGGCATGCTTCCTCGATCCGCACGACCCCGCGGTGGCGAGGGCCGCCGAGCGCTCCGGCATCCCGCACGACTGGATCACCGCCGCCCGCCGCTCTCCCGTGCACGCGCTGATCAGCACGTACAAGGTGGCCCTTCCCCTGCATCCCGAGTACCGCACCCTGCCCATGGTCTGGTACATCCCGCCCCTGTCCCCGGTCGTGGAGTCGCTGACCGCCACCGGACACGACGGCGAGGACCCGGCCAAGCTGTTCGCCGCGATCGACTCGCTGCGCATCCCCGTCGGCTACCTCGCGGGACTGTTCACCGCGGGCGACCCGGCACCCGTGGAGGCCGCGCTGTGCCGTCTGGCCGCCATGCGCTCCCACATGCGGCGCGTCAACCTCGGCGAGGAGCAGGACGAGACCATCTCCCGCGCCGTCGGCATGGACCCCGCGGGCATCGAGGCGATGTACCGGCTGCTCGCCGTCGCCAAGTACGAGGACCGCTACGTCATCCCCACCAGCTATACGGCCGCCACCGGCCGCAGCGCCGACGACCTGGCCGCCGGATGCGGCCTCGACGGCGACGGCGGCCCCGGCATGTACGCGGCCGACACCTTCCACGCGCCCCCGGCACCCGAACCCGCCGCCGCGGAGCGGGACGCCGCCACGCGCGGCCGCTTCAACCTCTTCGGCTGGAACGGCACGGGCCGCCCCGCCGGACTCTTCCCCCACCACCGGAAAGCAGAACAGGCATGACGCACACCGCGGTCATCCATCAGGCCGCCGCCCTTCTCCTGCAGCACCCCGGCCTCCAGTGGCCCGGCCGCCTGCCCCTCATCCGCGCATCCCTCACCGGGCTGCCCGGCGACGAGGCCGACATACTGCGCCGGTTCTGCGACGCGGTCGCGGACACGCCCCAACTGGACCTGTCCGCCCGGTACATCGTCACCTTCGACCGGAGCCGCCGCCGCACCCTGCACCTGACGTACTACACCGACGGGGACACCCGCCGCCGCGGCGAGTCCCTGCTGCGCTGGCAGCACCTCTACCGCGCGCACGGCTGGCAGCCGCCCGCCGACGAACTGCCCGACTTCCTGCCCCTCGCCCTGGAGTTCGCCGCCCGCTGCCCCGCCCCCGGCATCCGGGCGCTCACCGAACACCGCGCCGCGCTCGAACTGCTGCGCATCGCCCTGACCGACCACCGCAGCCCGTACGCGGACGTCGTGGGCGCCGTCTGCCACACCCTGCCGGGGGCGGCGCCCGCCGACCGTGCCGCCGCGCTGCGGATGGCCCGCACCGGACCGCCCACCGAGACGGTCGGCCTGCTGCCGTTCACCGCGGGACCGCCGTCACGGGCGGCCCGATGAACCATCTGCACACCGCCCTGTGGGGCGTGCTGCCCTATCTCGTCGTCGCACTGCTCGTGACGGGCACGGCCTGGCGCTACCGCTACGACCGCTTCGGCTTCACCACCCGCTCCAGCCAGCTCCACGAACACCGGCTCCTGGCCGTGGGAGGCCCCCTCTTCCACTACGGCCTGCTCTTCGTCGTCGCCGGTCACGTCGTGGGCCTGCTGATCCCCGAGTCGCTCACCGAACGGCTCGGCGTGCACGAGTGGCTGTACCACGCCAACGCGCTCGCCGTCGGCGGCGCGGCGGGCCTCGCCACCCTCGCGGGCCTCGCCGTCCTGCTGCACCGCAGGCTGAGCGTGCCCGCCGTGCGTGCCGCGACCCTGCGCAGCGACCGCGTCGTCCACCCGGTCCTTGCCACCGTCCTGCTCAGCGGCCTCTTCGCCACGGCCACCACCCTCGCCCCGCACCCCTACGACTACCGGCGCGGCGTGGCGGTCTGGTTCCGCTCGCTCGGCACGCTCGACCCCGACGTCCCCGCCATGGCCCATGCCCCGCTCGCGTACCAGATCCACGCCCTGCTCGGGATGGCGCTGTTCGCCCTGTGGCCCTTCAGCCGCCTGGTGCACGCGTTCACCGCGCCCGTCGGCTATCTGGTCCGGCCGTACGTCGTCTACCGCTCGCGCGGCGCGCGCTCCCGGGCCACCGCCGTGCCGCGCCGGTGATCAGGCGGGCTTGCGGATGCCCTCGACCGAGGAGGACCAGTTGCCGGCCCCGTGCCCGAGGTCGATCGCCCTGCGGGCCACGGTGAGCACCCCGCGCAGCGCGGACGCGTCCAGGCCGCGGTGCTCGGCGGCGTGCGCGATGTGCTCGACGTTCGCCGCCTCCACGACGAGGTTGTCCAGTTCGCCGGGGAACTCTCCCGAGTCCACGTCCCGCGCCGTGCCGTCGACCACGTTCGCCAGCAGGTCGACGAGGACCTTCATGTAGGGGGCGACGGCCGCGGCCTTCACCCCGTCCGCGGCCGCCAGGGCGTACCCGTGCACCAGGCCGTGCATCGCCGTCCAGAAGAAGTCGAGGACCGACAGGTCGTACACGGCGGCGAGCCCGTGGTCCTCGCCGACGTAGGCGCTCTGCCCGCCGAGCGCCTTGAGCGTCGCCTCGTACTTCTCGTACGCGGCCCGCGTCCCGCTGTGGAAGATCAGCGCGTCCGCCGTCCCGATCATCGGCACCGGCACCATGACCGCGCCGTCCAGATAGTCGACGCCGGTCCGGGCGGCCCAGGCGGCGGCCTCGCGGGCGCGTTCGGGGGTGTCGGAGGTGAGGTTCACCAGGAGCCGCCCCGCGAAGTCCTCGGGTGCCGCCTGGTCGAGGATCGCCTGGGCCGCGGCGTAGTCGACGACGCAGACGACGACCACCTCGCTCGCGCGGACCGCGTCGGCGGGCGTCGCGGCGCGGGTGGCGCCCCGGGCGACGAGGTCCTCGCCCCTGCCCTCGGAGCGGTTCCAGATCGTGGTGGGGTGGCCGGCCTTCAGGAAGGCGCCCGCGAGGGCCTGGCCCATGGCTCCGAGTCCGAGGACGGTGACGGGGGGAAGGGTCTGTGAGGTGTGGTTCGTCATGGGCACCATGCTTCGTGGGCGCCCAACTTCCCACAAGTACCGACTATTTGGTCAGGTACGCACCGAAAGGTAAGCATGGGGCGACTCCGGTGCGCACACGTCCGGCCCTCGCACGTCCGGTACACACAGGTTCCGTACGTACGCCCCCTCAGCCGAAGTCCAGTTCCCCATAAGGCCGTCTGAACTCGTAGAAGCCCGTCACCCCGGCCATCAGCACCACGCCGTCCCACAGCCGCCCGGCCGCCTCGCCCCTCGGCGCCGGGGAGACCACGGGCCCGAAGACCGCGCCCACGCCCTCCACGGAGAGCACCGGTGTGCCGACGTCGTCGCCCACGAGCGCGACGCCCTCCTCGTGCGAGGCGCGCACCACGGCGTCGTACTGCGCGGTCATCGCCACGGACTCCAGCTCCGCGGGGAGGCCCGCTTCGGCGAGCGCGGCCGCCATGCCCGACCAGTCCTGCCGTGCGTGGATGCGCTGTCCCAGGGCGTCGAAGTACCGCCCGAGCGCTTCGTTGCCGTGCCGTTCCCGCACCGCGGCGCACACTCTGCCGTGTGCCTTCATGTACTCGCCGTAGAGCCCCTCGGGGTCCTCCGGGTCGATCTCGCGGGTTTCGTTGAGCATGGCGAGGCTCATCACCCGCCACTGCACGCGGATGTCCCGCACCCGCTCCACCTCGCGCAGCCAGCGTGCGGTGATCCAGGTGTACGGGCACACCGGATCGAACCAGAAGTCGACGTTCACCCGGTGCCGTTCGGGGTCGGTGCCGTTCACTCAACCACCGTACGCCTTCGGGAAGTTGAAGGTTCGGTGCGGGGCGCCTACGCCGCGGTGCGCAGAGCCGCCCTGAGCCAGTCGTCCGTCGCGCCGGGCGTCGGCTCCCGCGGGCCCGACGGCGGGGCGGTGAGTTCGGCGACGAGCCCCCAGTACCCGTCCAGGCGCGGCTCGGCGGCGAGTCGGGGACCGAGGCTCCGCCGGAAGTCGGGGGTGTCTCGGGTGCCGAGCGCGCCCGCGTGGGCGGCGACGAAGCAGTCGAGCGCCTCGCCCCGGTGCGGGGCGCGACCCGCGCGCACGTCGTCGGACGCCAGCGCGTAGGCCTCGGCGAGGCCGTCGTAGAGCACGGCGGGGCGGTAGCCGCGGCCCGCCCTGTGCGCCTCGGGCTGGAAGCGGGCGCTGCCGTCGCAGGGCGCGGAGACGAACGCCTGCAGCCGGGCGAACGCGAGGACTTGGGCCGGTGTGGGGTCGTCGGGCGGCGAGGGGACGGCCTGTTCGACGATCGCGGAGACGACCCGGGCGGGCAGGCGGGCGGGCAGCCAGCCGCGCCAGAACCGCGCGAGCGGAGTGGTGTCGGGCGGCGTGGACAGCGCGCCGACCAGACGCAGCCGCTCGGCGCGCTCCTGGGCGGTGCAGTCGGTGAGCAGCCGGAGCGCGGCCTCGCGCCAGCGCAGGGCGGTCAAGCGCGTGCCCAGTTCGCGCAGTTGCCCCTCGATGGCACCCTCCAGGGCGTCGCCCAGGGTGTCCTCCTGCTCAAGGACCCGGCCCACGTCGGGCACCGGCAGGTCGAGGGTGCGCAGGGAGCGGATGAGGTGCAGCCGGTCGAGCGCGTCGGGGCCGTAGCGGCGGTGGCCTCCGCTGCTGCGGGCGGCCTCGGGCAGCAGGCCGCGGTCCGAGTAGAAGCGGACCGTCTTGACGGTGACGCCCGCCTGCTCGGCGAGCCGGCCGATGCTCCACATTTCGTCGGTCGACAAGGCTTGAACCTCCCTCAGGGGGAGTTCCTACCGTACCGGTGAGCGCGGCAGGCCCCTCGGGTCGGGCCGCGTGGACCGAGGCGTACGAGGAGGACTCATGACGACGTTCGTGCTGGTGTCGGGCGGGTACACGGGCGGCTGGATCTGGCGGGACGTGGCGGCCGCGCTGCGGGCGGCGGGCGCCGATGCGCATCCGGTGACGCTCACCGGCACGGGCGAGCGCCGCCACCTGGCGGGCCCGGGGACCGATCTGGAGACGCACATCGAGGACCTGACGCAGGTGCTCGATCACCTGGATGTCACCGCCGCGCCCGATGTGGTGCTCGTCGGCTACTGCTACGGCATCTACCCGGCCGTCGGCGCCGCCGACCGGCGCGCGGACCGGGTCGCGCGGCTCGTCTACCTGGACTCGCCGATGCCGCAGGACGGTTACTCCATGCTGGACCAGGTGCGCGAGCAGATGGCCGACGAGGCGACCCGCGGGCGCATGCTGAGCCAGGAGGAGCGCGCCGAGGACGGCTGGCGGATCCCCGTGCCGACCCTGGAGGAGTGGAAGGAGTGGGGGAACCTCGCGGGCGTGACCCCCGAGGGCCTCGAGCGGATCGCGCGCCTCGCGTCCCCGCAGCCGCTGGGCCCCCTCAACCAGAAGCTGCGGCTCTCCGGTGCCGCGTCCGCCCTGCCGACCACGGGCATCTTCTGCACCGACGGCGGATCGATGAGCATCTCGGCGCTGGAGGCCCTGGTGGCGTCGGGCCTGCCCCTCGTGCAGGGTCTCGTCCGCCCCGACACGGGCTTCTTCGAGATCGCCACCGGACACTGGCCGATGATCTCCACCCCGGACGAACTCGCGGACGTCCTCCTCAAGTCCGCCCAGGGCGAAGGGCACAGGCTGACGCAAGGCTAGGGTCTGTCCGGCGGATCAGGCCGCATACGGGTGGCGCCCACCGTCCGGTGCTGGTGAGCGGGGTCTGGTGCGTGCAGCTGCAAGGCGGAGGAGGGCGACAACGCGGAGCGTTGACAACCGACGACAACGCCGGAGGGGGTACCTCCCTGCTCGAGCGGAGCCGAGAGCTTGGGGGCGTGCGTGCCAGACCCCGCGACCCGCGGCATGATCCGCCGGACAGGCCCTAGTCATCGCTTGCGCCGACCGTCTTGTCGTACGTCAGGAAGACCGTCCCGCTGTCGAGGAGCGTCACGTCCGTGCGCTCGTACACCGTGGGGTCGAACGCGGACTTCTGGCCGAACAGCGGGATGCCCGAACCCAGCGTCAGCGGGCCGAGCTTGACGACGAGGCGGTCGATCTCGCCGCGCAGCACACCGGCGAGCTCGCCGCCGCCGCACAGCCAGATGTCCTTGCCGGCCTCGCGCTTGAGCTCCCGCACCCGCGCGACCGGGTCGGTGGCGACCACCTCGACGCCCGGGTCGGGGCTCTCGGCGAGGGAGCGCGAGAACACCAGGTGCCTCAAGTGCGGGTAGCAGTTGGGGACTCCGGCGTCCAGGCCGATCTGGAACGTCCTGCGCCCTTCGAGGACGGTGTCGAAGTGCGTCCCCTCCGCGGTGATGCCGAGCGCCTCCCTGGCGGGACCCGGCAGGGTCTCGGGGTAGTGGGCGACCAGTTCCTGCACATAGTCCTGGCCGACGGGCCAGAAGCCGTCGGGGCCCGTGGGGTCGGAGCCGTCGGGGCCCGCGATGAACCCGTCGAGGCTGACGGCGATGAAGTAGACGAGCTTGCGCATGGGGCTCCTCTGGATCACGTCGAGCGTTGTACTTCACTTGAAGTGGTCAGAACGTAGTACTTCACCTGGAGTGGTGTCAATGGATTGCGCCGAGGCTCTTCTCCAGCCGTCGCCCTGGTCCGCATTCGTGTCACATGTAAGCCGCACTTGCACACAGGGTGACCGATAGCGTGAAAGTGACTCTCCGTGCGCACCATTTCTGAGAGGGTGCGGAGATTGCGCCGTCCGGGAAAGGGATGGCCGCCGGGGAGGCGTGCGTGCGCTCGGAGCGTGGCTGGCTGCTGTGGGTGGGGACGGTCGAGGCGGCCGTCGCGGTGGGCGCCGCTGCCTGCCCGGTGGTCTCGTTCCGCGGACTCCTCGTCGGCGGGCCGCTCCTCGCGGCCTACCGCCTGACCGTTCGCGCCACGGCCGCGCTCGCCGTCATGGCGGTCATCCTCACCGCGGCGCTCCCGGGCGCACGCGGCACCACGACCTCATGGCCGGTCGCGCCCGACTACGCGGTGTGCGTCCTGTTCGTGGCCGCCGTCGGCCTGTGGGCGGTCCTGATGGCCCACGCGCGTACGTCCTGCGAGGCCGCCCTGGCCCGGCTGACCCGCATCGCCGAGCTGGCCCAGCAGGCCCACGCGCGGCCGCTGCCCGCCGAGATCGGCGGCCTCGCCCTGGCCGTGCACACCAACTCCGCCACGGAGGGCACCCTGTTGGGCGGGGATCTGTACGACGTCGCGCTCACCGCCGCCGGTCCCCGGGTGGTCATCGGGGACGTACGCGGGCACGGCGTGGAGGCGGCCCGGATCGGCGCGGCCGTGGTGTGCGCCTTCCGGCAGACCGCGGCCATCGAGCCCGACCTGGTCCGCCTCGCCCGCACCCTGGACCACCGCATCCAGGACGACCTGGGCGACGAGGACTTCGTGACGCTGCTGCTCGCCGACTTCGTGCCCGAGGGGGTCCGCCTGGTCAACTGCGGCCATCCGGCACCCCTGCGCACCGGGCGCCGCCTGGACCTCCTGGAACCACCGAGCCCGTCCCCGCCCCTCGGTCTCTCGCCACGACCGTGTCTGCAGCGGATCATGCTCAGCCCCGAACAGCGGCTGCTGTTCTACACCGACGGCCTCTCCGAGGCCCGCGACGCCCGGGGCGACATGTTCCCCTTCGACCATCAGGTCAAGGCGGCCCTGTCCGCGCCCTCCGTCGAGCAGGCACTCGACTGCCTCCTCGACCTGTTCCACCGGCACGCCGCCGCCCGCGGCGCGGACGACGACCTGACCCTGCTCCTCGTCCAGCCCCGCGCCGAGGTGCTCGGCGAGGCGCCCGCCCCGGGTCCGGCGCAGGAGAGCGAGGGCCGGCAACCGCCGCTGCGCTCGCAGTGACTCGTGCCCACACCCACACCCACGCACCATTTCTGCCTCATCACGACCTGCGGTCATCACAATCGGTCACTTACCGGCAAGCGGCCACGCGGCAGGGCAGGAGGCGTCAGGCTGCCCCTCTCGGAAGCCGACGAGGGGACGAGCATGACCACGCAGGGACAGCTCGCGGACAACCTGCCCACGGAATCCACGGAGTTGATCGGGCGATGCGCGGAACTGGCCCAGATCCAACGGCTGTTCGGCGACTCCCGCCTCGTCACCCTGACGGGCGTCGGCGGCGTGGGCAAGACACGCCTCGCCCTGCGAGCCGCGTACGAGGCACAGCCGTCCTTCCGGGACGGAGCGTGGTGGGTGGACCTCTCGGCCCTGCGGCGCGGCGCGCTCCTTGCGCACACCATCGCCGAGGCGCTGCCACTGGCGGACCAGACGACACGGCCGATGACCGAGGTGGTGGCCGAGTACCTGGCCGACCGGGAGCTGCTGTTGGTCCTCGACACCTGCGAGCATCTGACGGACGCCTGCGCGCCGGTGGTCGAGGAGCTGCTGGCGGCGGCGCCGGGCCTGCGGATCCTGGCGACCAGCCGCCGCCTCCTCGGCATCCGCCCGGAGCGGCTGCTCACCGTGGCGCCGATGCCGGTGCAGGACCGGGACGGGAACCACGGCGAGGCGGATGCGGTCGACCTCCTGGCCGCGCGTGCCGCCGACTCGGTGCCCGGTTTCGCCGTCACCGACGCCAACCGCCCCGATCTCGTACGCCTCTGCCGCCGCCTGGACGGCCTGCCTCTCGCCCTTGAACTGGCCGCAGCCCGCCTGCGCGAGCTGACCATGGCCGAGCTGACCGCACGCCTCGACGACCGCTTCGCCGTCCTCGGAGAGACCAACACCGTGGTCGACGAGGCCGATCCGCCCTGGCATCAGGCCCTGCGCACGGCGATCGGCTGGAGCCACGAACTCTGCGACCCGGCCGAACGGCTGCTCTGGGCACGGCTTTCGGTGTTCGCGGGCGGCTTCGACGCCGACGCGGCGGCGGCGGTGTGCGCCGACGAGCGGCTGCCCCGGGGCACGGTCCCCGGCCTCCTGGCCGGACTCGCGGACAAGTCCCTCCTCACCCTCGCACCGGGCGGCGGCCCCGGGCCGCGCTACCGCATGCTGGACACCATCCGCGAGTTCGGCGCCCACTGGCTGCGCCACCTCGGCGAGGAACACACCCTGCGCCACCGCCACCGGGAGCACTACCGGGCGTTCGTCCACCGAGCGGACGCCGCCTGGATGGGACCGGAACAGCTCACCTGGTACGAGCGGACGACCACCGAACACGCCAACCTCCGCGCCGCACTGGACTTCTGCCTCACCGAACGGGACGGGCACAGCGCGATGGACATGGGCGGCGCGCTGTGGTTCCTCTGGGTGGCCTGCGGCTTCTCCAGGGAAGGCAGGCACTTCCTGGGCCGGGCCCTGGACCTGGACCCGACCCCCGGCCCCGTCCGCGCCAAGGCCCTGTGGGCCTGCGGCGCCACCGCCATCACCCAGGGCGACGCGGCGGCCGGAGCCCGTCTCGACGCCGCCTTCCGAGCCGCCACGGAACACCTGCGGGAGGCCGACGCGACCATTCCGGCCGCCGTCGCCGTTCTGAAGGGTGCCAGTCTCGTGACAAGGGGCCTGCACGCGCAGGCGGCGGAGGCTCTCGACGAAGCCCCGTGCTCCCCGCCGGCCGAAGGGCGCTATCGAGCGGCATGGTTCATGGCACGTGCTTCCCGGGCCATGACCCATGTCCACCTAGGGCAGCTCACCGAGGCCGTGGCCGTCGCCGAGGAGGCGAGCGCGGCGTGCGCCGGGTGCGGCGAGACCTGGTGCCGGGCCTGGAGCGAGTACATGCGTGCCCTCGCCGAGTTGGGACTCGGGCGGACCGAGCACGCGGCGGCGCATGCCCGCGGCGCCGTGGCAGGCAAGCACCGCCTCCACGACAGCGTCGGCATCGCCATGGCCGTCGACCTGCTCGCCGCCACGGCCCTCGCCTCCGGGTACGCCGGGCAGGCCGCCCGGCTCCTCGGTACCGCCGAGCAGCTCTGGCACAGCGTCGGCACCCCCCAGTCGGGCATCCCCGAACTCGTGGCCGCGCGCAACGCCTGCGAGAAGCAGGCCCGCGGCCTCATCGGCGACGACGCCTACAAGTCCGCGTTCCACATCGGCTACGACACGGATCCCGAGGCCGCCATCGCCTACGCCCTCACGTCACCGGGCTGATCCGCCGAACACGCTCTGGTCGTGGGTGGCGTGCTTCGTCGCGAGTTCGGGCACGTGGTACGAGGGCAGGGGCTCGGGGCCCGCGTAGGTGCGGCAGGAGCAGCGGCGTTCCTCGAACTTGCTGGGCTCGCCGGTCCAGTCCCATTCCACGGCCACCTGCGCCGGGGAGTGGCAGATGCCTTCGGCGGGGTCGTGGAAGGCCACGTGGTGGCCGCATCCGCAGACCGGGTCGGGGCCGCTCAGGGCACGGCGCCGGTCCTCTCGCCGGTTCCCCATGACCGTCTTGGCCAACGAGACCAGGCTCATCAGGGAGGCCGCGCAGGAGAGGGCGACGGCGATGACCGCCCACTGGGACATACGAGGGGCCTCCACGGCTGCGGGTCGGAACGGACGACAGAGCCATCGATGCTAACAAAGGCGGCATTCCCGCCCATAGGGTCGAAAGACCCGGCCCGCGCCCGACAGCAGTCGGGGGCGGAACTCCGCGTGAGTTCCGCACCCGTCGCACCGTGTGGCCTCTACGCCACCACGACCGCTACCGCTGAAGCTCCTCCACGGCCTTCTCCGAAGCAGCCTTCCCCGAGGCAGCCACGGAGGCCGCCGGGGTCGGGTCCGCGGCGGCCGCCCGCCCCTTCCTCGGCAGCAGCACGGCCACAAGGACCGTCCCCGCGCCGAGGATCACGGCGCCGATCAGGCTCGTGTGGGCCACCGCGTCCGAGAACGCGGAGCCGACCGAGTCGGCCATCTTGTGGGCGCCCTGGGCGAGTTGTTCGGCCTGGGCCTTGAGCTGGGCCGCCTGGCCTGGCGAACCGGCGTGCGCCGCCTGCTCGGCGACCTCCTTGGCCTTGTCGCCGATGCCCTGCGCCACCGCGTAGCCCGCGCCGACGGAGTCCTGTGCGGTGTCCAGCGTGCCGTCCGGCAGCTTCGTCCCGGAGGCCGCCGCCGCGTCCGACAGCTTCGAGGAGTACGAACTGGCGAGCACGGAGCCGAGGATGGCGATGCCGAGCGAGCCGCCGAGTTCGAGGGAGGTGTCGTTGACCGCGCCGCCGACGCCCAGTTCGGACTCGGGGAACGCACCCATGATCGCGTCGGTGCAGGGCGAGAGCGCGAGGCCGATGGCCAGGCCCAGGATGATCAGCGGCGCGACGAAGTCGCCGTACGCGGAGGACGCGTCCACCCGCGTCAGGAGCGCGAGCGCCGCCGTGCCCGCGACCATGCCCGCCGTCACCGTGATCTTCATGCCGATGCGCGGGGTCAGATAGCCCGTGAGGGCCGAGCCGACGAAGACCGCGCCCGCGAGCGGCAGCATGCGTACGCCGGTCTCCAGCGGGTTGTAGCCGAGCACGAACTGGAGGTGCTGGGTGAGGTAGTAGAACGCGCCGAAGACCGCGAGGAAGAACAGCGCGACCGCGAGGTTCGAGCCCGCGAAGCGGCGGTCGAGGAAGCGGCGGACGTCCAGGATCGGGTGCGGGTAGCGCAGTTCCCAGGCCACGAAGGCCAGCAGGCCGACGCCCGCGGCGACCGCCGCCGAGATCGCCTTGGCGTCCCAGCCGAAGTGCGGGCCCTGGATGATCATGTAGACGAGCGCGCCGGTCCAGATGACGGAGAGCGCGCCGCCGACGTAGTCGATGCGGTTGCTGTGTCCGGCCTTGGACGGCGGTACGAGGACGAGTGCGCCGACGATCGCGAGCGCGGCGATCGGCACGTTGATCAGGAAGGTCGACGCCCAGCCGTGGCTCTGCAGGAGCGCACCGGCCACCAGCGGTCCTGCCGCGATCGCGAGGCCCGCCGTGGCGGTCCACAGGACGATCGCCTTGGCCCGCTCGGCGCGCGGGAACGTCGCGGCGAGCAGCGAGAGCGTGGCGGGCATGATCATCGCCGCGCCGAAGCCCATCACCGCGCGGGCCGCGATGACCCCGCCGGAGCTGTCGACCAGGGAGCCCGCGACCGATCCGGCGCCGAAGACGACGAGGCCGAGCACGAGCGCGCCGCGGCGGCTGTACTTGTCGCCGATCGCGCCGAGCAGCAGCATCAGGGCGGCGTACGGGACGGTGTAGCCGTCGATGACCCACTGCAGGTCGGAGCTGGAGAGCCCGAGGTCCTTGGTCATGTCGGGGGCGGCGACGGTCAGTGCCGTGTTCGCCATCACGATGATCAGGAGGCTCAGGCAGAGCACGAGCAGTGCCCACCAGCGCCGCGCGTACGGCTGCTTCATCTCCTCGACCGGTTGCTTCATGAGCAGAGCCACCGAAGCCTCACCCTTCCATGGTCCATCTACGTTCTGCCTGCCCGGTGACCTTGCACAGCACTGTGCAATTACACACGAGTGTGCAACTTACGCCACTGCACACCTCTGTGCAAACAGGCGGGAACCACCCCCGCGGCGAAGCCCGGAACCCCCCTCGGAAGGCCGCGTGCACAATGGAGCCCATGAGCCGAGCCGACGCCAACCGCCGCCGCATCCTGGAGGTGGCCCTCGCCGAGCTGCTGCGCGACCCGGACGCGTCGATGGACCAGATCGCGCGCGCGGCGGGCGTCGTCCGCAGGACGGTGTACGGCCACTTCCCCAGCAGGGAGGCCCTGATCGGCGCGCTCATCGACGGCGCGGTCGAGGCGGTCGCCGCGGCCCACGCCTCGGGCCGGGCCCGCTCCGACGACCCCGCCGAATCGCTCGCCCACTCGATGGTCGCCGTCTGGGAGATCGCCGACGGCTACCGCCTGCTGATCGCGCTCGCCCAGCGCAGCGTCGCGATGGAGGGCATCAGGCAGCGCCTCGCCCCGGTCCGCGAGCAGTGCGTGAACGTACTCCAACTCGGCCTGGAAAAAGGCGAGTTCACCTCGACACTGCCGCCCGCCGCCCTCTCGTACGTCCATGAGCAGCAGCTCTTCGGCCTGATGGAGGCCGTCAACGACGGACTGCTCGACCCGAAGGACGCGGGCCTGGCCGCCGCGTCGACGGCGCTGATGACCGCGGGCGTCTCCGCGGAGCGGACGCGGGAGATCATCGCGGGCCTCTCCTGACGACGCGCGGGCCCGTGCCCGCGCCCCGTCCCTCTCCCCATGCGGAAGCGCCGCCCGCGGCGTACGAGGGGGAAGCTCTCGTACGTCGCGGACGGCGCGGGTCGATCCGTCCGGTCAGGGCACTACAGCACCTTGGCCGGCTCCTTGCCGTCGCCGCGCTGCTCCGGCACGGCGTCGTCGTCGCCCGCGTCGCCGCGGCCCGGCGCCCCGTGGCCGTCGTCGATCAACGTGCGTTCGTCGAAGGGCAGTCGGCCGGAGAGCACCAACGCGACCCTCTCCCTGTCGACTTCCTTGGTCCAGGTGCCGATCAGCAGTGTGGCGACCGCGTTGCCCGCGAAGTTGGTGAGGGCGCGGGCCTCGCTCATGAAGCGGTCGACGCCGATGATCAGGCCGACGCCGTCGACGAGGGCGGGCTTGTGCGACTGGAGTCCGCTGGCGAGGACCGCGATGCCCGAACCGGACACGCCCGCCGCGCCCTTGGACGCGATCATCATGAAGAGCAGCAGCGAGATCTGCTCGCCGATGCCGAGCGGCTGGTCCATCGCGTCGGCGATGAACAGCGAGGCCATGGTCAGGTAGATCATGGTGCCGTCGAGGTTGAAGGAGTAGCCCGTCGGAACGGTGATGCCGACGACGGGACGGCTGACGCCCAGGTGCTCCATCTTCGCGATGAGCCGCGGCAGCGCGGACTCGGACGAGGAGGTGGAGAGGATCAGCAGGAACTCGCGGCCCAGGTACTTGAGCAGCTGGAAGAGATTCACGCCGGTCACCAGCTTCACCAGCGTGCCCAGTACGACCACGATGAACAGCGCACAGGTGACGTAGAACCCGATCATGATCGTGGCGAGTGCCTTGAGCGCGTCCACGCCCGTCTCGCCGATCACGGCGGCCATCGCGCCGAACGCGCCCACCGGGGCGGCCCACATGATCATGCCGAGCACCCGGAAGACCAGCTTCTGGATGTGCTCGATGCCGCGCAGGACCGGCTCGCCCGAGCGGCCCATGGCCTGCAGCGCGAAGCCCACGAGCAGCGCGACCAGCAGGGTCTGCAGCACCTCCTGCTGGGTGAACGCGGAGACCATCGTGGTCGGGATGATGCCGAGGACGAAGTCGACGAGCCCCTTGTCCGCCTCGTCGGCCGCGGTGTGGCCCGCGCCCTTCACGGACTCGGTGAGGTCCATGCCCGAGCCCGGGTGCAGGATGTTGCCGACGATCAGGCCGATGGCGAGCGCGACGACGGACATCGCCATGAAGTAGGCGAGCGCGAGCCCGCCCACCTTGCCGACCTTCGCGGCCTTGCGCACCGAGCCGACGCCGAGCACGATCGTGCAGAAGATGATGGGCGAGATCATCATCTTGATCAGATTCACGAAGCCCGCGCCGACCGGCTTCAGCTCCTTGGCGAAGTCCGGCCAGATGAAGCCGACGGCGATGCCGAGCAGCACGGCGCCGATGACGGCGATGTAGAGGTAGTGCGTGCGGTCCCGCTTGGCTGCGGGTGCCGCTTGTGGGTCGGCCGTGCTGGTCACGGGGGCCCTCCTTGAACGACGACGTCGGCGTTGATGGTGCCTGCAGTGCGTGCGGCTCACGTCCTGGGCGATCGGCTCATGTCCTGCGCGATCCCGGTGACTATCTCTCGCCGTGTGAGGGCGGTCACCCTTGCGTTCATTTAGTTCGTACTTAACCGACGAGGCAGACTTGCCGCATGCCCCGGACCCGTCGACCCCGCCCGCGCAGGCTGCCGCGCAGCCTGGCGGGCCAGCTCTTCGCGATGCAGATCGTGCTGGTCACGGTGGTCGTCGCCGGGTGCGCGCTCTTCACGTACGTGAGCGACAAGCACCAGGCCGAGGAGGCCGCGCGGCGCCAGGCGACCGCGGCGGCACGGGCGGTCGCGGACTCCCCTTCCGTACGCGAGGCCATCGCCGACGACGATCCGACCCGGCGGCTGCAGCCGTACGCGGTCCGGGTGCAGCGGCACACCGGCGTCGACTTCGTGACGATCATGGATCCGCGCGGCATCCGCTGGACGCACCCCGTCGAGCGGTACATCGGCGAGCGCTTCCTCGGCCACACCGCGCAGGCGCTGCGCGGCAGGACCTTCTCGGAGACGTACACGGGAACGCTCGGCGCCTCCGTGCGCGTGGTCACCCCGATCCGCGCGGGCGACGACGCGGACGGCCCGATCATCGGCCTGGTCAGCGCCGGGATCACCATCGAGGAGATCACCGCCAAGGCACGCGGCCAGTTGCTCGCCCTGCTCGGCGTCGCGGCCGCCGCACTCGTCCTCGGCGGCATCGGCACCTACGTCATCAACGCCCGCCTGCGCCGCAGCACCCACGGCATGAACGCCGCCGAGCTCAGCCGCATGCACGACTACCACGAGGCGGCCCTGCACGCGGTGCGCGAGGGGCTCCTGATGCTCGACGGACAGCGCCGTATCGCACTGATCAACGACGGCGGCCGCGAACTGCTCGGTGTCACCGGCGACACCGTGGGCCGCAACGTCGCGGACCTCGGCCTGCCCGCACCGCTCACCGGGGCGCTGCTCGCCGCCGAGCCGCGCGTCGACGAACTGCATCTGACCGCCGACCGCGTGGTCGTCGTCAACACCTCCCCCGTGACCGGAGGCGAACGCCGCGGCACGGTTGTGACCCTGCGCGACCACACCGAACTCCAGGCGCTCACCGGCGAGTTGGACTCCGAACGCGGCTTCACCCGCGCCCTGCGCTCGCAGGCCCACGAGGCCGCGAACCGGCTGCACACCGTGGTGTCCCTCATCGAACTCGGCCGCGCCGACGAGGCCGTCGACTTCGCCACCGCCGAACTCGAACTGGCCCAGGCACTCACCGACCAGGTCGTCGCCGCGGTCAGCGAACCCGTCCTCGCGGCGCTCCTCCTCGGCAAGGCGGCACAGGCCAACGAACACGGCGTCGAACTCGTCGTCTCCCAGGACAGCAGCATCGACGACGGCATGCTCCCCGCGTCCCTGCCGCCCCGCGACCTGGTCACGATCCTCGGCAACCTCATCGACAACGCGGTCGACGCGGCCCAGGGCTCCCCCGCCGCCCGCGTCACCGTCACGGCACGGGCGGACGCGGCGGGCCTGCTGCTGCGCGTCGGCGACACGGGCCCCGGCGTCGACCCCGCACAGCGCGAGACGGTCCTCGAACGCGGCTGGTCGACCAAGGCGTCCACCGGCCGCGGCCTCGGCCTGGCCCTGGTCCACCAGACGGTCACCCGCAACAACGGCACCCTGACCATCGAGGAATCCCCGGAGGGCGGCGCGCAGTTCGAGGTGACCGTGCCCGCCCCCGCGCCGGACCACGGCACGATCACCGACCCGCCCACGGGCGACCGCACCGCCCACGGAGGCACCGAGTGATCCGCGTACTCGTGGTCGAGGACGATCCCGTCGCGGCCGACGCCCACGTCCTCTATGTGAACCGCGTCCCCGGCTTCGAGGCCACCGAGAAGGCCCACTCCGCCGCGGAGGCCCGCCGCGTCCTCGACCGCACCCCGATCGACCTGATCCTCCTCGACCTGCACCTGCCCGACGGCCACGGCCTCCAGCTGGCACGCTCCCTGCGTGCGGCGGGACACCCCACGGACGTGATCGCGGTGACGTCGGCCCGCGACCTGGCGGTGGTCCGCGAGGGCGTGTCCCTCGGCGTCGTGCAGTACGTCCTGAAGCCCTTCACCTTCGCCACCCTCCGCGACCGCCTCACCCGCTACGCGGAGTTCCGCTCGGCCGCCGCCGACGGCGAGGCCACCGGGCAGGACGAGGTGGACCGCGCGCTCGCCACGCTGCGCGCCCCCGGCCCCGCCGCCCTGCCCAAGGGCCTCAGCGGCCCCACCCTGGAACGCGTCGTCCGCACCCTGCGCGCCGCCCCCGACGGCCTGACCGCCACCGCGGCCGCCCAGGCGGCGGGCCTGTCCCGCATCACCGCGCGGCGCTACCTGGAGCATCTGGTCGACACGGCGCGCGCGGCCCGCAGCCCGCAGTACGGCCATGTCGGACGGCCGGAACTGGTGTACCGCCGGCTCCCCGCCCCAGAGTGAACGGACACGTCCGGGGCCCCACCCACACCCGGCCAATAACAACGTTGTCACGATGATGACAAGCCTCAACGCCCAGCCCCCGCACGGGCATTGACCTTGTTCCGATCACGCCCTTACGTTCACCGGGCAGCAACCCGCGCTGCAGCCCCGCGTGGCAACCCAGCCGCGTCGGCCCGTAGGAGGTCGTGCCCGTGCGCCCCACCACCACCCCGCTGCTCCTCGCCGCCACCGCCCTGCTCGCCGCCGGCACCCTCACCGCGTGCGGCGGCGGATCCGGCGACGACCCGGACACCGTCAAGGTCTCCTTCAAACAGTCCACGGACAACCAGATCAGGGTCATGGACACCTATCTGGCGGACGTCAAGAAGCAGTTCGAGGACGCGAACCCCGGCAAGAAGGTCAAGCTGGTGCCGATCAAGGCGCCGGACTCCGAGTACTACACCAAGCTCCAGCAGATGCTGCGCTCCCCGAAGACCGCACCCGACCTGGTCTACGAGGACACCTTCCTCATCAACTCGGACATCACCAGCGGGTACTTGAAGCCGCTGGACACCTATCTGGACAAGTGGAAGGACTGGGACCAGTTCATCGACACGTCCAAGACGGCGGCGAAGGCGGCCGACGGCAAGACGTACGGCGTACCGGACGGCACCGACACCCGTGGCCTCTGGTTCAGCAAGGCGATCTTCAAGAAGGCGGGCCTGCCCGCCGACTGGCAGCCGAAGGACTGGAACGACGTCCTGTCCGCGGCCCGCACCATCAAGAAGAAGGTCCCCGGAGTCACCCCCCTCAACGTCTACACGGGCAAGCCCGCCGGTGAAACCGCCTCGATGCAGGGCTTCCAGATGCTGGCGTACGGCACGGGCAAGAACCCCCTGTACGACCCGAAGTCAAAGAAGTGGGTCACCGGCAGCAAGGGCTTCAAGGACTCGCTCCGCTTCGTGGAGACGGTCTACAAGGAGAAGCTCGGCCCGGACGTCTCCGACGCACTCGACCCCAACTTCGCCACCCGCGTACGCGGCGAACTCCTCCCCGAGGACAAGCTGGGCATCAACCTCGACGGCTCCTGGCTGCCCCAGGACTGGGGCAAGGGCGCGGGCCACGCATGGCCCGAGTGGTCCCAGAAGCTGGGCCTCGCCGCCATGCCGACCCAGCACGGCCAGGCCCCCGGCAAGGTGAGCATGTCCGGCGGCTGGACCTGGGCGATCCCCGCCAAGGCCGACAACCCCGACCTGGCCTTCAAGTTCATCGAGACGATGCAGACCAAGACCAACGCCCAGAAGTGGTACATCGCCAACTCCGGCATCTCGGTCCGCAAGGACGTCGCGTCCGACCCCGCGTACGTCAAGGCCCAGCCCGGCATCAAGTTCTTCACCGACCTGGTCACCACGACCCACTACCGCCCCGCCTACCCCGCGTACCCCAAGGTCTCCACGGCCATCCAGGAAGCGATGGAGTCGGTCACCACGGGCGACAGCTCCGTCGAAAAGGCGGCCGGCACCTACGACGACGAAGTCGACTCCGCAACGGACGGCGAGGTCACCCACAAATAGTCCCTTGGTGGCGCGGCAGCGGAACACCCCCACCGGCCCGCAGCGGAACCTGCACGGCCCACCGGCCCGCAGCCGCGACAGAGACCGGAGGGGACGCGGCGGTATGTCCGCCCGGAGCACATGAGGCCACGTGCCGAGGTACATGACGGTGGCGGTGCACCGGGATAGCGAGGACGGACATACCGCCGCGGCCCCGCCCCACGGAAAACGGAGCGAACCCCCGCGCACCCGCACCGCCCCGCAGAGAGTGAGTGCCCCCAGTGACGACCGCACCCGGAACCACCCGAGCCGGAGCCCGAGCCCGCACCACCCGAGCCCTGCTCCGCGCCCTCCCCGTCTCCCCCGCCACCATCCTCCTCCTCATCTTCCTCGCCGGCCCCATCGCCTACTGCGCCTACATCGCCTTCACCGACCTCCAACTGACCGGCCAGGCCGAATCCCACTTCGTGGGCCTGGACAACTTCCGCGAAGCCTTCGGCGACGAACGCTTCCTCAACGCCGTCTGGCTGACCCTCGTCTTCACCGTCCTGTCCTCCCTGATCGGCCAGAACACCCTGGGCCTCGCCCTCGCCTCCCTCATGCAGCGCGCGTCGAAGCCGGTCCGCACCCTCACCGGCGCGATCATCGTCACGGCCTGGGTCCTCCCGGAGGTGGTCGCGGGCTTCCTCCTCTACGCCTTCTTCCGCCGCGAGGGCACCCTCAACGCAGTCCTGGACTTCCTCCATCTCCCGTCCCAGAACTGGATGTTCACGCTCCCGATCCTGGCGGTGTCGTTCGCGAACGTCTGGCGGGGAACGGCCTTCTCGATGCTGGTCTACTCGGCCGCGCTCAACGAGATCCCCAAGGAGATCACCGAGGCCGCGGAGGTGGACGGCGCGGGCGGCTGGCGCCGCATGTGGCACATCACGCTGCCGATGATCCGCCGCTCGATCGGCACGAACCTGATGCTGAACACCCTCCAGACCCTCTCCGTGTTCGGCCTGATCTGGGTGATGACGCGCGGCGGCCCCGGCAACCGCAGCCAGACCCTCCCCCTGTTCATGTACGAACAGGCCTTCCAGAAGAGCATGATCGGCTACGGCACGGCCGTGGCCCTCCTGCTGCTCCTGGTCGGCTCCCTGTTCTCCCTGGTCTATATGCGCCTGCTGCGTACGGAGGTCTGAGCCGTGGCCACCAAGCTCTCCCGCCGCACCACCCGCCGCCTGGCCGCCGACGCGGGCCTGCTGACCGTGGCCGCCGCGTTCGTGCTCCCCCTCGCCTGGGTGGTGCTGTCCTCCTTCGACCCGAAGGCGGACCTCAGGGTCCGGATACCCGACGGCCTGACCCTGGACAACTACGACCAGGTCCTCACTCCGGAGATCACCTTCACCCCGCTCCTCAACAGCCTGCTGCTCTGCGGCGGGGGCACCCTGCTCACGGTGGTCTGCGCGGCGCTGGCCGCCTACCCGCTCTCGCGCTACACGTCGCGCCTGAACCGCCCGTTCATGCTGACGATCCTGTTCGCGACGAGCCTGCCGATCACCGCGATCATGGTCCCGGTGTACGCGCTGTTCGTCCAGGTCGACCTGATCGACACGATGCAGGGCACGATCTTCTTCTTCGCGGCGTCCCAACTCCCCTTCGCCATCTGGCTGATGAAGAACTTCATGGACGGCGTCCCCAAGGAGCTAGAGGAGGCGGCATGGACGGACGGCGCGTCGTCGTTCCAGTCCCTGGTCAGGATCGTGCTGCCGCTCATGGGCCCCGGGGTCGCCGTGGTGACGGTCTTCTCATTCGTCATGATGTGGGGCAACTTCTTCGTCCCCTTCATGCTCCTGCTCACCCCGGAACAGATGCCGGCGTCGGTCAGCATCAATGACTTCTTCGGCAACAAGGGCACCGTGGTCTACGGCCAGCTGGCCGCGTTCTCGATCCTGTACTCGACGCCGGTGATCCTGTTGTACGTCCTGATCTCCCGCCGCCTGGGCGGCGGTTTCGCACTGGGCGGCGCGGTGAAGGGCTGAGCCGAGGGCTGGCTCAAGGGCCGCCCGAAGAGCTGACCGGCACCGCCCGCCCCACCCGACCCCGCGACCCCGTGGCCCCGTGGCCCCGCGGCCCCGTAGCTTCCCACCAATCCGCAACCTCGTATGAACGCACCGTAGTCGCCGGGCCCTCACCCCCATACCGTGTGCCCGTGCAACCGAGCCAGCCCACGCCGCCCTTCGACTTCCCGGCCGCCCGCCGTCTGCGCGAGGCGCTCGGCATGGCGCCGGGCCACGTCGCGTACGGCATGCGCGCCAGTTACGGGCTCGCCCACATCACGCCCGACACGATCGTGGCCTGGGAGCGCGGGATCGCCTCGCCGACCTCGGCGGAACTCACCGCCCTGGCCGCGACGTTGTGGTGCTCACCGGGTGAACTCATGGGCGCGGCGCGGACGTTGCGCGAGCACCGGCTCGCGCGGGGGCTCGCCCCCGAGGACGTGGCGCGCGCGGCGGGCGTGGAGCTCCAGGCGTATCTGCGCATGGAGGAGACCGGCACCTGGCGCGGGAACGAGCGGCAGTCCGCGGCGCTCGCCCGGGTCCTCGATCTCGCGCTGCCCGACTTCGTCCAGGTGACCGGGCGCGCCGAGCCGCTCGCCGAGCTGCTGCGCAGCGCCGTCACCACCCGCTGGCAGGGCTATGTGCGGCCGGTCGGCAAGCTGCTGCCCGTGGAGCGGCGGCACGTCGAGGACGCGCTGCGGCAGATGCACGACGACTACCAGTCGCGGATGGCGCGCACGCTGAGCTGGGGCGGCGGGGCGGGATCCGACGCGTCAGGGGAGGCCGGGCGGGACTTCCTGGACCGAATCCTCGAACATTTCTGGACTTTGGTCCGGGGCGGCCGGGGCTGAAGCCCCGGCCCCGCCGGGACCTCAGAAGACCGACTCGGCCTCGTCCATCCGGTCCTTCGGCACGGTCTTCAGCTCGGTGACCGCGTCCGCGAGCGGCACCATCGTGATGTCCGTGCCGCGCAGCGCCGTCATCTTGCCGTACTCGTCGCGGTGCGCCGCCTCCACCGCGTGCCAGCCGAAGCGGGTCGCGAGGACGCGGTCGTACGCGGTGGGGGTGCCGCCGCGCTGGACGTGACCGAGGATGACCGGCTTGGCCTCCTTGCCGAGGCGGGACTCCAGCTCGTAGGCGAGGGCCGTGCCGATGCCCTGGAAACGCTCGTGACCGAACTGGTCGATCGCGCCCTTGCCGTAGTCCATCGTGCCGTCCTGCGGGTGCGCGCCCTCGGCGACGCAGATCACCGCGAACTTCTTGCCGCGCGAGAAGCGCTCCTCGACCATCGCGACCAGGTCGGCGGGGTCGAAGGGGCGCTCGGGCAGGCAGATGCCGTGGGCGCCGCCCGCCATGCCGGACTCCAGGGCGATCCAGCCCGCGTGCCGGCCCATGACCTCGACGACCATCACGCGCTGGTGCGATTCGGCGGTGGTCTTGAGGCGGTCCATCGCCTCGGTGGCCACGCCGACGGCGGTGTCGAAGCCGAAGGTGCGGTCCGTGGAGGAGATGTCGTTGTCGATCGTCTTCGGGACGCCGACCACGGGCAGGCCCGCGTCCGACAGCATCTTCGCGGCCGTCAGGGTGCCCTCGCCGCCGATGGGGATCAGCACGTCGAAGCCGATCTCCTTGGCCAGCTGGGGGGCGTTCTCGCAGGCCGCGCGGAACCGGTCGCGCTCCAGGCGGGAGGATCCGAGGATCGTTCCGCCGCGGGCCAGGATGCCGCTGACCGCGTTGAGGTCGAGGGGGCGGTAGCGCCCGTCGAGCAGGCCCGCGTAGCCGTCCTCGAAGCCGATGACCTCGTCGCCGTAGTGCGTGACGGCGCGGTGCACGACCGACCGGATCACTGCGTTGAGGCCCGGGCAGTCGCCGCCCGCGGTGAGAATTCCGATACGCATCGCGCTGTGTCTCCTGCTCGCTGTTGGTACTTGTGAGCCGGTCCGATTGTTCCACGGTCGGAAGGGGGTCGCCGCTCACGGATGTCCGACGGATGCGCGCGCGATCCCCGGGAAGGGGCCTTATGGCCCTTGACCCCGGACCTTTCGTCCGGCGGGCGACCTAGCCAGCCGCAGAGGTATTGTCAAGAGGGCATGGCCGCGATATCGGGCCATTTGTCCATTCCTGAGCAGGCAGCGAAGAAGGGGAGAGCACGCGTGACGCGCAGCGTGTACGTGACCGGGATCGACCGCGGCGACGGCCGCCAGGTCGTCGAGCTGGGAGTGATGGAACTCCTCACCCGCCGGGTCGACCGGGTCGGCGTCTTCCGCCCGCTCGTCCACGACGGGCCCGACCGCCTCTTCGACCTGCTGCGGTCCCGCTACCGCCTCTCGCAGGACGCCGCCACCGTGTACGGCATGGACTACCACGAGGCGTCCGCGCTCCAGGCGGAGCAGGGCACCGACGAACTGGTCTCGCGGCTCGTGGACCGCTTCCACCAGGTCGCGCGCGAGTACGAGGTCGTCCTCGTCCTCGGCACCGACTTCGCCGCCACCCAGCTCCCCGACGAGCTCGCGCTGAACGCACGGCTCGCGAACGAGTTCGGCGCCTCCGTGCTCCCCGTCGTCGGCGGCAAGAACCAGCCCGCCGAGTCGGTGCGCGCCGAGACCCGCAACGCCTACCGCGCGTACGACAGCCTGGGCTGCGACGTCCTCGCGATGATCACCAACCGGGTGGCCCCTGCCGACCGCGACGAGATCCACGAGCGTCTTGAGGCCCGCTTGCCCGTGCCCTGCTACGTGCTGCCCGACGAGCCCGCGCTCTCCGCGCCCACGGTCGCGCAGATCACCCACGCCCTCGGCGGCCGCGTACTGCTCGGCGACGACGCGGGCCTGGCCCGTGACGCCCTGGACTTCGTCTTCGGCGGCGCCATGCTGCCGAACTTCCTGAACGCCCTGACCCCGGGCTGCCTGGTGGTCACCCCCGGCGACCGCGCCGACCTGGTGGTGGGCTCGCTCGCCGCGCACAGCGCGGGCACCCCGCCGATAGCGGGCGTCCTGCTGACCCTGAACGAGCAGCCGGGCCAGGAGATCCTCACCCTCGCCGACCGCCTCGCCCCCGGCACCCCGGTGATCGCGGTCTCCGGCGGCTCCTTCCCGACCGCGGGTGAACTCTTCGCGCTGGAAGGGAAGTTGAACGCCGCGACGCCCCGCAAGGCGGAGACGGCCCTCGGCCTCTTCGAGCGGTACGTCGACACGGCGGACCTCCTGAACCGCGTCTCGGCGCCCAGCAGCGACCGCGTCACGCCGATGATGTTCGAGCACAAGCTCCTGGAGCAGGCCCGCTCCGACCGGCGCCGCGTCGTCCTGCCCGAGGGCACCGAGGAGCGCGTCCTGCGCGCCGCCGACGTCCTGCTTCGCCGCGGCGTCTGCGACCTGACGCTGCTCGGCCCGGTCGAGCAGATCCGCAAGAAGGCCGCGGACCTCGGCGTGGACCTCGCCGACTCCGAGCTCATCGACCCGCAGAGCTCCGAGCTGCGGGACCGTTTCGCCGGCAAGTACGCCGAGCTGCGCGCCCACAAGGGCGTCACCGTCGAGCTGGCGTACGACGTCGTGGCGGACGTGAACTACTTCGGCACACTGATGGTGCAGGAGGGCCTCGCCGACGGCATGGTCTCCGGCTCCGTGCACTCCACCGCCGCCACCATCCGGCCCGCCTTCGAGATCATCAAGACCAAGCCGGAGGCATCGATCGTCTCCTCGGTCTTCTTCATGTGCCTCACCGACAAGGTCCTCGTGTACGGCGACTGCGCGGTGAACCCGGACCCGAACGCCGAGCAGCTCGCGGACATCGCCGTCCAGGCGGCCGCCACCGCCGAGCAGTTCGGCGTGGACCCGCGGATCGCGATGCTCTCGTACTCGACCGGCACGTCCGGTTCGGGCGCCGACGTCGACAAGGTCCGCACGGCCACCGAGCTGGTGCGGGCCACCCGCCCCGACCTGAAGATCGAGGGACCGATCCAGTACGACGCCGCCGTGGAGCCCTCGGTCGCCGCGACCAAGCTGCCGGACTCGGACGTCGCGGGCCAGGCCAGCGTGCTGATCTTCCCGGACCTGAACACCGGCAACAACACGTACAAGGCCGTGCAGCGCTCGGCCGGCGCGATCGCCGTGGGACCGGTCCTGCAGGGCCTGCGCAAGCCGGTCAACGACCTGTCCCGCGGCGCGCTCGTCCAGGACATCGTCAACACCGTCGCCATCACGGCGATCCAGGCCCAGACCCCCACTCAGTAGCCCCCCACAGAAAGCGCCTCAATTCAGTGACCGCCACGCGCGTACTCGTCCTCAACTCCGGCTCCTCGTCGGTGAAGTACCAGCTCCTCGACATGCGGGACAGCTCACGCCTCGCCGTCGGCCTGGTCGAGCGGATCGGCGAGGAGACCTCACGGCTCAAGCACACCCCGCTGACCGGCGGCGGCGCCGAGTCGCGGGAGCGCGAGGAGCCGATCGCCGACCACGAGGCGGCGCTGAAGGCCGTCGCCGAGGAGCTGGCCGCCGACGGCCTCGGCCTGGACTCCCCCGAGCTGGCCGCGATCGGCCACCGGGTGGTGCACGGCGGCCTGAAGTTCACCGCGCCGACCGTCGTCACGGACGAGGTGCTCGCCGAGATCCAGCGCCTGGTGCCGGTGGCGCCGCTGCACAACCCGGCCAACATCACCGGCATCCGCACCGCTCAGGCGCTCCGCCCCGACCTGCCGCAGGTCGCCGTCTTCGACACCGCGTTCCACACGACGATGCCGGAGTCCGCGGCGCGCTACGCGATGGACGTGCGGACCGCCGACCAGCACCGCGTGCGGCGCTACGGCTTCCACGGCACCTCGCACGCGTACGTCTCGCGCAAGACCGCGGAGCTGCTCGGCAAGGCGCCCGAGGACGTCAACGTCATCGTGCTGCACCTGGGCAACGGCGCGTCGGCGAGCGCGGTTCGGGGCGGAAAGTGCGTGGACACGTCGATGGGTCTGACACCGCTTGAGGGGCTCGTGATGGGTACCCGCTCCGGCGACATGGACCCCGCGGTCATCTTCCATCTGGCCCGGGTCGGCGGGATGTCCATCGACGAGATCGACGTCCTGCTCAACAAGAAGAGCGGTCTGATCGGGCTCTGCGGCGACAACGACATGCGCGAGATCCGCCGCCGCATCGACGAGGGCGACCAGGAGGCCGCGCTGGCCTTCGACATCTACGTACACCGCCTGAAGAAGTACATCGGCGCGTACTACGCGGTGCTCGGCCGGGTCGACGCCATCGCGTTCACGGCGGGCGTCGGCGAGAACGCGGCCCCGGTGCGCGAGGCGGCGGTGGCGGGCCTGGAGGAGCTGGGTCTCGCGGTGGACGGCGAGCTCAATTCCGTACGTTCCGACGAGGCGCGGCTCATCTCGCCGGAGTACGCCCGGGTCGCCGTCGCCGTGGTGCCGACCGACGAGGAGCTGGAGATCGCCGACCAGACCTACGCCCTGGTCGCCGACCGCAACGCCTGAGCACACATCCGCCCATTTGTAGATTCCACCAGACGGAATATTCCGTAGCGAAACAAACCGATAGGATCGCCCCCATGCGCCGTTCCAAAATCGTCTGCACGCTGGGCCCCGCCGTCGACTCCGAAGAGCAGCTCGTCTCGCTGATCGAGGCCGGCATGAACGTGGCCCGCTTCAACTTCAGCCACGGCACGCACGCCGAGCACCAGGGTCGCTACGACCGGGTCCGCGCGGCCGCCGCGAAGACCGGCCGTGCCATCGGCGTCCTCGCCGACCTGCAGGGGCCGAAGATCCGTCTGGAGACCTTCGCCGAGGGCCCCGTCGAGCTGGTGCGCGGTGACGAGTTCACCATCACCACCGAGGACGTCCCCGGCGACAAGTCGATCTGCGGCACCACGTACAAGGGCCTGCCGGGCGACGTCTCCAAGGGCGACCAGGTCCTGATCAACGACGGCAACGTCGAGCTGCGCGTCGTCGAGGTGGACGGGCCGCGCGTGAAGACGATCGTCGTCGAGGGCGGTGTCATCTCGGACCACAAGGGCATCAACCTGCCCGGCGCGGCCGTGAACGTGCCCGCGCTCTCCGAGAAGGACATCGAGGACCTGCGCTTCGCCCTGAAGATGGGCTGCGACATGGTCGCCCTGTCCTTCGTGCGCGACGCCAACGACGTCAAGGACGTCCACAAGGTGATGGACGAGGAGGGCCGCCGGGTCCCCGTCATCGCCAAGGTGGAGAAGCCGCAGGCCGTCGCCAACATGGAGGGCGTCGTCGCGGCGTTCGACGCGGTGATGGTGGCCCGTGGCGACCTGGCCGTCGAGTACCCGCTCGAGAAGGTCCCGATGGTGCAGAAGCGCCTCGTGGAGATGTGCCGCCGCAACGCCAAGCCGGTGATCGTCGCGACCCAGATGATGGAGTCGATGATCACCAACTCGCGCCCCACGCGCGCCGAGGCGTCCGACGTCGCCAACGCGATCCTGGACGGCGCCGACGCGGTCATGCTGTCGGCCGAGTCGAGCGTCGGCGCGTACCCGATCGAGACCGTCAAGACGATGTCGAAGATCGTCAAGGCGGCCGAGGAGGAGCTGCTCTCCAAGGGCCTGCAGCCGCTCGTGCCCGGCAAGAAGCCGCGTACGCAGGGTGGTTCGGTGGCCCGTGCCGCGTGCGAGATCGCGGACTTCCTCGACGGCAAGGCCCTGGTCGCCTTCACGCAGTCCGGTGACACGGCCCGCCGGCTGTCCCGCTACCGCGCGGCCCAGCCGATCCTGGCCTTCACCACCGACGAGTCGACCCGCAACCAGCTCGCCCTGAGCTGGGGCGTGGACACCTACGTCGTGCCGCACGTCGACAACACCGACGCGATGGTCGAGCTGGTCGACGCCGAGCTGATCAAGCTCAACCGCTTCAACGACGGCGACACCGTCGTCATCACCGCAGGGTCGCCCCCCGGCGTCCCCGGCACCACCAACATGGTCCGGGTGCACCACCTGGGCGGCGGCGACCGCGACTGATCCCCGCCTCGTACGACACTGAGGGCGCCCCCTGTGAAAGGGGGCGCCCTCAGTGCTTGTTGCGGCTCCCGGAAAGGTCCGTGCGCGGCTAGCCGGTGATCGACTGCTGCAGTCCGGGAACGGTGAGGTTGCCGCCGAACTGGCCCGCCTGCTGCACCGTGACGTCGGTGAAGTAGATCAGCGGGATGTTCAGCGGCGGCGGGTGCTCGGGGTCGAAGGTGATCGGGATGAGCCCGAACAGCTTGCCCGAGATCCGCTCGGTGTACATCGTCGTCTCCCCGCCACGGATCGTGGAGGTGGTGCCCTTGGCGGCCTCGACGTGGTACTTCTTGCCGCCCGGTCCTTCGACGATCTGGTGCAGGTCACCGATGTCGGTCTTCTGGATGACGTACTTCAGGGCCTGCTTGGTCTTGCCGTTGGGCATCGTGAGGTTCACGACGCCCTGGTAGTCGGCGCCCTTGAGCGTCAGCGAGCTGGCTTCCAGGTGCCACGGCTGGTTCGGTATCGGCGAGGGCGTCTGCTCGGTCTTGCCGTCGACCTTCTTCTCGACCACGCACGGGAACGGCTTCTTGCCGTTCTCGTCCGGTGCCATCGGGTCCTCGGCCTCGGCCCCGGCGTCTTCCTTCGCCTTGTCCGCCGCGCCCTTCGCCGCCTTCCCGACGTCGTCCGTGACCTTGTCGGCCCCGTCCTTCGCCTTGTCGGCGCCGTCCTTCAGGCCGTCCCCGACCTTGTCGACGGTGTCCTTCGCGTCGTCGGCGGGCTCGGTGACCTTGTCCGTGGTGTCCTTGGCCGCGTCCTCGGGGGACTCGGTCTCCTTCGACGCCGACGGGTCGGGTTCCGGGCTCTCGGACTCCTTCTCGTCGGGCGTGAAGACGTCCTTGAGCGCGTCACCGACACCCAGCGGGTCCCAGGGGTTCCTGGTCTCGGTGGGCTCGGGGGCCGGCTCGGACTCCTTGTCGTCCGCACCGTCGGAGGGCTTCGGCGTGGGCTCGGCCTTGTCGTCCTGGTCCGCCTTGTCGCCCGAGGGCGAGGTCGACGGGGTCGGCTCCTTGGCGTCGTCCTTCTTCGCCGCGTCCTTCTCGGCGGCCTCCTTCTCGGCGGCCTCCTTCTTGGCCGCTTCCTTCTTGGCGGCTTCCTTCTCCTTGGCCGCGGCGTCCTGCTCCGCGTCCTTGTCCGGCGCCGTGACACACGGGCCGTCCTGGAAGGGGTTGTCCGGCACACCCGGCTTCGCCTGCGCGAGCGTCGGCGTCAGGCCCATGCCCATGAGGACGGCGGTGGGCATCGCCGCGATCGCGATCGCCTTCCCCGCGGGCACCTGCAGCCGGTTAAGGAGCGGCTTCCTGGGTGCCGCGTGGCGCGGCCCGGTTCTCGCACGAGGCTCCCCCGCGGAGCTCTCGTGGTGCACCTCGTCAGCCGGCACGGTGCCTCCCGTTCGTCCCGTTTGTCGGGCTCGTTCCTGACAGATCGTCCTGTTCGCCGCTCGTCCTGCCCGCGGCCGCCGCGGCGGCGGGCTCGGGAGCCCCGTCGTCCACGGGGTCGCCGGACCCCTTGGCCCCGCCCTTCGCGGGTTCACCGGCGGGCCGTGCGGGCGCCCAGGAGACGCCGAGGGCGCCGCCGATCAGGGCGAGCAGGAAGCCGATGACGAAGCCGCCGAAGTTGGAGACCACCAGGGAGACCAGGCCGAGCAGAATCGCCGCGACACCCGCGAAGACCCGGGAGTGCGGCTGGAACCACATGGTCAGGCCGAGCACGACCAACAGCACGCCGATGATCAGCGATCCGGCACCGGCGGTGGTCGCCATCCGGATCGTCATCGTGCCGAGCGTGAGGTTCGCGTACGGGAAATACATGATCGGGATGCCGCCGAGAAGTGTCAGCAGACCACCCCAGAACGGGCGCTGACCGCGCCACCCTCGGAACGATCGGCGCATCCGGCCGAGCTTGTCGCCCAGTCCCACTTGCGCTTCGGCGCTCATGTCGTACAGCTCCTCGGGAATGGCGTTGGTTCTGTGTGTCGTGCGGATTCGGGCACGGGGACGGCTCCGTCAATGTGCCGTCGCGCCCCCGCGCCCGGCCGTTCATCGCATCGAGTGCGTACCGACCCGCGTACTCATCCGCGTACGCGGCACCAGGGCATCAACTGCCCTAGTAGCACTCGTGCTTGCCCTTCTTGACCGACATGCCGAGGCCGGAGAGCTTGAAGGTGCCCGCGGTGGTCGCCCACGCACGCTGCTTGACGCCCTCGAAGTGCACCGACTCGGCCTGCTGCGCGAACGAGTCCGGGGCGTACTTGTCGCCCTTGGCCGGACCCGGCCCCTTGGTGGTCTGGTCGACCGAGACACCGATGTCGACGTTGTTGAAGGTCGGCTTGGCGACCTTCATGCTGTCGGCGTCGATGTACAGCTTCTTGGCCTCGACGCGGTCGTTGCCCTTGCCGCCGGCCCTGAGGGTCATCGACACATCGCCGAAGACCGGGACCGGCACGACGACGGACTGGCAGAGGTTGGTGATCTTGGCTTCTTCGATGCCGACCACGGACACCGGGTGATTGCCCGACTTCCCGCTGTCGAGGGCGCCGTACTGGACGAACCCCTCGCCGTCGAGCGTCTCAGCCGTCACCTTGAACTGCTGACCGGACACACTGAACGATGCCGCGAGCGCACCCTGGGACAGGGCCACGCCTATCGCGGCAGTCGCCGCGACGCTCGGCACCATGACTACGGCGAACCGCTTCCATCTGGTTCCGCCACGAGCCACGGACTCCATGACTTTCCTCCTTCTCGGACGTACATCTCCAGCCCTGACTGCTCCCGTTCGGGCGGCTCAGCCGGGCAGGGATGGGAGAAGTGCTACGTCCTCGGGAAGGAGAGCGCCCGCTTCGGAGGCGCACAACCGCACCACACATCACCGGCGATCACCCCCGAGCGACAACCACTGGTCGCGCCTGACGCATCACGCACAACCTCGCGGACAGGCCCTGCCGGAACCGGCAGGAACCCCCCTGTCCAAGACCGGCGACGGCGTCACCGGCCTGCTCGGTGGGGACCCAGAAGCACCGCTCCCCGAGTGGCTTTCGGGCTGCGGGTTAATGGACCGAGCGTCGCCGATCGTGGTGCATTCTCGGCCCCCGCACAAGGGGGTTCGTTACTCGCTAGTAACGGGGGGATAACCGATGCGCGACCGCGCGGTATCGGTCGGCCACAGACGGTGGCGTAATCGGTTGGAGCAGAACGGGACAACGGTGGCCGAATCCGATCAGAAAGGCACTGCTGTCTTACTCCAAGTAACAGCGGCCGCGTTTACCAAGTTTTGGTAAAACGCGGCCACTGTGGCGCCCTGGGGACAAGGTTTTCACTCGGGCATCACAAGCCCCGGCGTTTAGGGACTGGTCAGCCGACGGGACGGCGTACGGGTCAGAAGAGCACCCGCGCGAGCGCCGTGCGCGCCGCCGTCACCCGCGGGTCGTCCGAGCCCACCACCTCGAAGAGTTCGAGCAGCCGCACCCGCGCCGCATCCCTGTCGTCGCCCGCCGTGCGCCTGACCGCGTCGACGAGACGTCCGAAAGCGTCCTCGACATGACCGCCCACCAGGTCCAGGTCGGCCGCCGCGATCTGCGCCGCCACATCCGCGGGCCGGTCGGCCGCGTCCTTGCGGACCTGCTGCGGGTCCAGGCCCTGCACGCGCTGCAGCAGTTCGGCCTGGGCGAGGCCGAGCTTGGCCTCGGTGTTGCCCGGGTCGTCACTGAGCACATTCTTGTACGCCTGTACGGCACCAGCGAGATCGCCCGCGTCGAGCGCCCGCACGGCCGCCTCGAGCAACGCGTCGTACGGCCCGGCCGGCACCTCGGCCGCGACGGGGGCCTGCTCGCCCTGCGCGTCCGGGTCGACCACGAGCCCGGTCAGGCCGAAGCGCTCCTCGCCGACCTGGATGAGCTGGTCGAGGGTCTGGCGGATCTGCGCCTCGGGGGCCGCACCCTGGAAAAGCGGCAGGGCCTGTCCGGCCACCACCGCGAAGACAGCCGGGATCCCCTGGACCCCGAACTGCTGCATCAGCATCTGGTTCGCGTCGACATCGATCTTGGCAAGGAGGAAACGGCCGTTGTACTCCTGCGCGAGGCGCTCGAGGAGGGGGCTCAGCTGCTTGCACGGCTCGCACCACTCGGCCCAGAAGTCGATGACGACCGGGACCTCGGTGGAGCGCTGCAGGACCTCGTGCTCGAAACCGGCCTCGTCGACATCGATGACGAGGCTCGCGGGCGACACGGCACCGGGGGCGCCCCCGCCCTGCCTGGCCGCTTCGGCGCGCGCCTGCTCCGCCTTCGCCTTGGCCTCCTGGGCCGCCTTCACCGCGGCGAGGTCGACGACTCCGCTCATGGACATGTTCCGTGGCTGCATGAGTACATCCTCCCCCAAGCCGTGCGGGAACTGCTCCTGTCCGCAGCCCCCCGCCGGATTGCGGGGCATACGCGAGGAACAGTCCAAGGTCCCGAGGAGGACCGATGGTTGGTGCGGGGTCCCCACCCCGCGCATGTGGTTGTCACTCGTGGCTCTCGCTGACGGGCTCCGGAGGTTCGCCGTTCGCCGTGCCCGTCTGCTTTCGCTACGCGTCGTAGCGTAACTGCCGGGCCCCCGGCGTGGGAAGACGGCCCCGGTGATCTCGCTCACTCGGCGCCGGGAACCGGACCGTACTGGCCGGTATGGTCGCGGGCATGCAGAGCCGCACCCCCCCTTCCGCCCGCACCGGAGGCCGCCCCCGCAGTGCCACGGCCGACGCCGCGATCCTGGAGGCGACCCGTCAGGGCCTCGTCGAACTGGGCTGGTCCAAGTTGACGCTCGGCGCCGTCGCCACACGCGCGGGCGTCGCCAAGACCACCCTGTACCGGCGCTGGGCGGGCAAGAGCGAGCTGGTCGTGGACGCGGTCGCGGAACTCTTCGACGAGCTGGAACTCCCCGACAGGGGCAGCCTCGCCGCCGACATCGAAGGCGTCGTCCTCCAGTTCGCGGTGCTGCTCGGCCGCCCCGAGACCAAGACGGCACTCATGGCGGTGGTGGCCGAGTCGACGACGGACGCACCCCTGCGCGAACGCATCCGCACCTCCATCGTCGACCGCCAGAAACGCCTGGTCCTCGCCGGACGGGCACGGGCCCAGGAACGGGGCGAACTGCCACCCGAGTCCGACCCCGTCGCCGCAGCCCACACCGCCGACCTCATCTTCGACGTGATCGCGGGCGCGGTCGTGCACCGCGCCCTGGTCAGCGCGGAACCGGTGGACGAGGAGTGGGCGGCCCGCTTCACCCTGCTCCTGCTGGGCGGCTTGGCGGCAGCGGCGACACAAGCCCCGTGAGGGGCGCGGGGCTGTGACATGTGCGGCTCCGCCGCGCGGGCGCGAGCAATCCCCACGCCCCGCAGCCAAAGGTCAGACCTGATACCGCTCCGCGGCGAACAGGTGCAGATTCTCGGCGACCCAGGCCGAGGTCAGCTTCAGCCCCTCCGCCAAGGAGACCTCGGGAACCCACCCGGCCCACTCCCGGGCCCGGGAGTTGTCAGACAGCAGCCGCTCCACCTCACTGCCCGAGGGGCGGAGCCGCGCCGGATCGACGACCACGGACGCCTCCCGCCCAGACGCAGCGATCAACGCCTCCGCCAGGTCACCGATGGAGATCTCCCGCCCCACCCCGAGATTCACCGCATGCCCGAGCGCCCGGTCGGCGACAGCCATCGCCATGAACCCCCGCGCCGTGTCCGTGACATACGTGAAGTCCCGCGTGGGCGTCAGCGACCCCAGCTTGATCTCCCGCGCGCCCGCGTGCAGTTGCGCGAGGATCGTGGGAATGACCGCACGGGCCGACTGACGCGGACCGTACGTGTTGAAGGGCCGCACCACCGTCACCGGCAGCTCGAAGGCGTGCCAGTGCGACAGCGCCATCATGTCGGCGCCGATCTTCGACGCGGAGTACGGCGACTGCGGCTGCAGCGGGTGTGACTCGCTGATCGGCGCCGTGAGCGCGGTCCCGTACACCTCGCTGGTGGAGGTGTGCACGAGCCGCCGCACGGAGTGCCGACGGCACGCCTCCGCGACGTTCTCGGTGCCGACGACGTTCGTCTGGACGTACGCGCCCGGGGAGTCGTACGAGTACGGGATGCCGATCAGCGCGGCGAGGTGGAAGACCGTGTCGCACCCGGCGACCGCGTCCATCACGCGCCCCGCGTCCCGCACGTCGCCCGCGATCATCTCGACCCGCGGGTCACCCAGCAGATGCGCGAGATGGCCCTTCTCGGCGTACGGCTTGTAGTGCACGAAGGCACGCACCTTCGCGCCCTCCGCGAGGAGCAGGTCGACGAGCGTCGAGCCGATGAAGCCCTCGGCGCCGGTGACGAGGACGGTGCGGTTCTGCCAGGAGAAGGGGGTGTTCATGCGTACTCCAAGTGAGGCGATACATCGGCGAGTTGAAGGACCCGGCCGGCCAGCAGGTCGGCGGCGCGGGCGTGCGGCGCGGGGTCGGCGGCACCGCTCATCGCGGTGAGCCGCGCGGGGTCGGCGAGCAGCGGCCCGACGAGTTCCGCGAGGCGTTCCGCGGTGGTCTCCGCGTCGGGCAGCAGCAGCCCCGCGCCCGCGTCGGTGAGGACCCGGGCGTTGTGGGTCTGGTGGTCGCCGGGCGCGTGCGGGTAGGGCACGAGGACGGCGGGCACGCCGGTGGCGGCGAGTTCGGCGACGGTCGCCGAGCCCGCGCGGCAGACGACGAGGTCGGCGGCGGCGTAGGCGAGGTCCATGCGGTCGAGGTAGGGCACGGCCTCGGCGACGGCGCTGCCGCCCTCGTACGCGAGGCGGTCGCGCGCGTCGTCGAGCGCCGCGGGCCCGGTCTTGATCAGCAGCTGCACGTCGGAGCGCCCCTGCCACCGGGCGGCGAGCCCGAGCGCGGCCTCCGTCAGGCGCGCGGCGCCCAGGCTGCCGCCGTTGAAGAGGACGAGGCGCCGTCCCTCGGGCACCCCGAGCGCGCGCCGCGCCTCGACCCGCAGCGCGGCCCTGTCGAGCGCGGCGAGGGGCGCGGCGATGGGCATGCCCGTGGTGAACGCCCGCTCCCCGCCGGGCAGATGGGCGCGGCTGCGGTCGAAGGCGACCGCGATGTTCGGGGTGAGCCTGGCCGCGAACCGGTTGGCGCGGCCCGGCACGGCGTTGGACTCGTGGATGACGCTCGGCAGTCCCGCCATGCGGGCGCCGACGATGACGGGGGCGCTCGGGTAGCCGCCCATGCCGACGGCGACCTGCGCGCCCTGCTCGCGCAGGATGGCCCGGCACTGGGCGCCGGACTTCATCAGGGCGGCGGGCAGCAGATAGCGGCGGGCGCCGAGCGAGGGGTCGAAGGGGATCATGTCGACGGTGTGCAGGCGGTAGCCGGCGTCCGGTATGAGCCGGGTCTCCAGGCCGCGCTCCGTGCCGACGAAGGAGATCACCGCGTCCGGCACGGCACGGCGCAGCGCGTCGGCGAGGGCGAGGCCTGGGTAGATGTGTCCGCCGGTGCCGCCCGCACCGATCACGACGGAGAGACGGGAGGGGCCCGGGCGTTCCGAGGGGTCGGAGTGAGAGGTTCGCATGGCAATGGAGCATTACGAGAGGGTCTAAGAGGGTTTTAAGAAGCACGTTTGGCACCGTGGGTGCATGAGCTTCCCGAGCACGGGCTTCCCGAGCGCGACCGGCAAGGGCGCCCCACCGGGCGCCGCCGACGCGGCGCCCCACAAGATCCTCGTCGTCGACGACGACCCCGAGGTGCGCGCGGCCGTGGAGGACGCCCTGACCATCGAGGGGCACCGCGTCCGCGGCGCGGCCGACGGCCATCGCGCGCTGCTCGCGGTGGCCCGCTGGCAGCCCGACCTCCTCGTCCTCGACGTCCTGATGCCGGTCATGGACGGCCTCGCGGTCTGCCGCCAGCTGCGCGCCGCGGGCGACCGCACCCCGGTCCTCGTGCTCACCGCCCTGGACTCGGTGAGCGAGCGCGTGGACGGCCTGGACGCGGGCGCCGACGACTATCTGGTCAAGCCGTTCGCCCTGGACGAGCTGGTGGCCCGGGTGCGGGCGCTGCTGCGGCGCCTGACGCCCGAGCAGCCCGCGCAGGACGGCGACACCCTCTCGTACGGCGATCTCGTCCTCGACCCCGCCACCCGCACCGGACGCCGCGGCGGGCGCTCCGTGGAGTTCAGCCGCACCGAGGCCGCCCTCCTCGAACTGCTCCTGCGCAACGCGGGCCAGGTCCTGCCGCGCGATCTGATCCAGCGCACGGTGTGGGGCCGCGACTTCGGCCCCGACTCCAACTCCCTTGCCGTGTACGTCGGTTACCTGCGGCGCAAACTGGAGTCGGGCGGCGAACCGCGCCTGGTCCACACCGTGCACGGCGTCGGCTACCGCCTGGGCTCCCCGTGACCGCGCGGCGCAGGCTCGGCGCGCGCTGGCGGCGCCGCAGGCCGCTGCGCACCCGCCTCGCGGTGGCCGCCGCGGCGGCCGTGGCACTGGTGGCGATCGGGGTGTGCGCCGCCGCGTTCTTCGTGATCCGCTACAAGCTGTACCAGCAGCTCGACCAGAACCTCGCCCAGTCGGCGACCCTCATCGCGCAGCAGCACCGCGCCGAGGGCCTCGGCGTCATCACGGGCGAATGCCGGTACCTGGGCGCGCCCGCCTGCTCGCAGATCGTCCCCGAGGACCCGGCGGACGACCCGGCCAGGCCGTATCTGCTGCCCGTGTCCGCCGAGACGCGCGCGGTCGCCGCGGGCCGGCACGTCCCGTACTACTCGAACTTCGACCTGCCCGGCGGGAAGCCGGGACGGATGTACACCACCACGTTCGGCAAGGACGGCGAGGCCGTCCAGGTCGCCCTGCGCGCCGACATCGCCGAACGCGGCGTCAGCCAGGCCGCGTCCCTGCTCGCGGCCGTGGGCGGCGCGGGCGTACTGCTCTCCGCCGTCGGCGGCTACTGGGTCTCGCGCACCGGACTAGCGCCGATCACCCGCCTGACCGCCACCGCCGAACGCATCGCGGCGACCCGTGACGCCCGCCACCGCATCGAGCTGCCGCCAGGCCCGCCGGGACGCGAGGGCCACCGAGGCCATCAAGACGAGGTCACGCGCCTGGCCGCCACGTTCAACACCATGCTCGCCGAACTGGAGGAGTCCGTCGCGGCCCGCCGCCGCCTGGTCGCCGACGCCTCGCACGAGCTGCGCACCCCACTGACCGCGCTCCGCACGAACGCCGAACTCCTCGCCAGGGCCGACCGTCTGACGGACGCCCAGCGCGACCGGGCGTCCGGCGCGCTCGGCCGCCAGCTGCGCGAAGTCACCGGCCTCGTCAACGACTTGATCGAACTGGCCAGGGACGAGGAGCCGCAGCCGCTGCTCGAAGAGGTGCGGCCCGCCCCGCTGGTCGCCCACGCCGTGGACGCCGCCCGCGGCCACTGGCCCGCCGTCCCCTTCACGCTCCAGGTGACCCCCGAAGCAGCGGACCGCACCGTCCCCGGCGTACCGGCCCGCCTCTCCCGCCTCCTCACCAACCTCCTGGACAACGCGGCCAAGTTCAGCCCGCCCGGCGCCCCGGTCGAAGTCACCCTGTCCGGCCGCGAGTTGACCGTCCGCGACCACGGCCCCGGCATCGCCGAGGAGGACCTGCCGTACGTCTTCGACCGCTTCTACCGCGCCGAGAAGGCCCGCGCCCTGC
The DNA here is from genome assembly GCF_042740435.1 of Streptomyces sp. NPDC059002. Taxonomy (NCBI): domain Bacteria; kingdom Bacillati; phylum Actinomycetota; class Actinomycetes; order Kitasatosporales; family Streptomycetaceae; genus Streptomyces; species Streptomyces sp. NPDC059002. The sequence goes on from NZ_JBHYJI010000033.1 coordinate 65,631, forward strand.
CCGGCTCCGGCCTCGGCCTCGCGATGGCCCGCCAGATCGCGCACGCGCACGGCGGCGAACTGACGGCGGAGCAGGCACCGGGCGGCGGCGCACTGTTCCGCCTGACGCTGCCTACTTCTTGACCCAGGCGCAACTGCCCAGCGTGGCCTTGCCCTTGGCGACGAACCGGTCGGCCTCACGGGCGGCGAGGACACGGGTCCTGTCGCCCTTGCACACGACGGTACGGTCCCCGTGCCCGGCCAGGTCCACCAGGATCTGGTCCCAGTGCCGGTACTGCACGTCGTGCCCCGAGTCGGCGTACGTCCGCACCTTCGCCTCGCCCGGCAGCGCCTCCTGCCACGTCTTCAGCGTCGACGGCGGCACGGTGGTGTCCTTCTTGCCGCCGTAGAGAAACACGGGCGCGTCGAGCTTCGACAGATCGGGGCCAGGCCGCTCGCAGTACAGCTTCTGCTCGTGCACCTGGGGCGCGGGGTCGGCCTGCTGGCCCCGCTGGTTGTAGGTCCGCGCGCCCTCCTCGTACGCCGTGTCGGCGAAGCCCGGGATCGACTTCACGGGACTGTCGTCGGGGAAGGCCCACCACTTGCGCGGGTCCTTGATCTGCTCCTTCACGGCGGCGGCGAGCGCGTCGTCGGAGAGCCCGCAGTACGCGGGCCGCGCGCCGAACGGCGGCAGGGCGGCGGCGAGATGGAGCTGCGCGATCCGCCCGGGGGCCCGCGCGGCGAGCTCGGCGGCGTACGGCCCGCCACCGGAGATCGCGATCACGGACACCTCGTCGACACCGACCTTGTCGAGGACTTCGAGGGCGTCCTTCGCGAAGTCGGCCTTGCCGAGCCCCTTGTCGTACTCGGTGTCGCCGAAGCCGTTGCGCTCCACGGAGATGAGCCGAAGCCCCAGGTCCTGCCGCGTCGTACGGAAGAAGTCCGTCATGTGCGAGGCCCGCGCACTGGTCCCGGTCCCCCCGATGAACAGCACGGGCCTGCCGTCCTTGTTCCCGGTGTCCGAGTAGTGCGCGGTCCGCCCGTCCGACAGCTTCGCCGCCCGCACCTCAGGACCGAGCGAATCGAACTCGTCCTGCACCTTCGGCTCCGCCGGCGGACTCGCACTCACCTCACCGGAACCACCCACGAGCAACGCACCGAGGATGGTGCAGGTGGCGGCGCCTATCGCGACGGCGGCGGTACGGGCATGACCGTTCGAACTCAAGGGTGACTCCAGAGACAGGACTGGCTGACCGCCGGCGCCTACCCAGTTCACCAACATCCACACCAGCCCCGTAAGGGGCGCGAGGAACTGCGCGACCAGCCACAACGGGACCGCAGATCCCCACCCCCACAAAGCCCCCGAACCTAGAACCTAGAACCCCGGCGGCTCCACATAGATCCCCCACTCATCCCGGAGAACCCCACAAATCTCCCCGAGAGTCGCCTCGGCCCGCACCGCGTCCAGCATGGGCGCGATCATGTTGCTCCCGCCCCGCGCAGCCGCAAGCATCGCGTCGAGCGAGGCCCGGACCCGCGCATCGTCCCGCGCCCCCTTCCGGTCCCCGAGAACACGGACCTGCTCCCGCTCCACCTCGTGGGACACCCGCAGAATCTCCAGGTCACCGGTGACGGAACCATGGTGGACGTTCACGCCCACCACCCGCTTGTCGCCCTTCTCCAGGGACTGCTGGTACTGGAAGGCCGACTCGGCGATCTCCCCGGTGAACCAGCCGTCCTCGATGCCCCGCAGGATGCCCGAGGTGATCGGCCCGATGGGGTGCTGCCCATCGGGATGGGCGCGGCGCCCCCGTTCCTTGATCTGCTCGAAGATCTTCTCCGCGTCGGCCTCGATGCGGTCGGTGAGCTGCTCGATGTACCAGGAACCGCCCAGCGGGTCCGCGACGTTGGCGACGCCGGTCTCCTCCATGAGCACCTGCTGCGTACGGAGCGCGATCTCCGCGGCCTGCTCGCTGGGCAGGGCGAGGGTCTCGTCGAGGGCGTTGGTGTGCAGGGAGTTGGTGCCGCCGAGGACCGCGGCGAGCGCCTCGACCGCCGTACGCACCACGTTGTTGTACGGCTGCTGCGCGGTCAGCGACACACCCGCGGTCTGCGTGTGGAAGCGCAGCCACTGGGCCTTGTCGGTCTTGGCGCCGTACTCCTCGCGCAGCCAGCGCGCCCAGATCCTGCGCGCGGCACGGAACTTGGCGATCTCCTCGAAGAAGTCGACGTGCGCGTCGAAGAAGAAGGAGAGGCCGGGCGCGAAGACGTCCACGTCGAGCCCGCGGCTGAGCCCCAGCTCCACGTACCCGAACCCGTCCGCGAGGGTGTACGCAAGCTCCTGCGCGGCCGTCGCCCCGGCCTCGCGGATGTGGTAGCCGGAGACCGAGAGCGGCTTGTACGCGGGGATGTCGCGCGCGCAGTGCTCCATCAGGTCGCCGATGAGGCGCAGATGCGGCTCGGGCTGGAAGAGCCACTCCTTCTGCGCGATGTACTCCTTGAAGATGTCGGTCTGCAGCGTGCCGTTGAGGACGCCGGGGTCGACGCCCTGCCGCTCGGCCGCGACCAGGTACATGCAGAAGACGGGCACGGCGGGCCCGCTGATCGTCATGGACGTCGTCACGTCGCCGAGCGGGATGTCCTTGAAGAGGACCTCCATGTCGGCGGCGGAGTCGATGGCGACGCCGCAGTGCCCGACCTCGCCGAGCGAGCGCGGGTCGTCGGAGTCGCGGCCCATGAGGGTCGGCATGTCGAAGGCGACGGAGAGGCCGCCGCCGCCGTTGGCCAGGATCATCTTGTAGCGCTCGTTCGTCTGCTCGGCGTTGCCGAAGCCCGCGAACTGGCGGATGGTCCAGGTCCTGCCGCGGTACCCGGTGGGGTAGAGCCCGCGCGTGAAGGGGTACTCCCCGGGCCAGCCGATCCGCTCGAACCCGTCGTACGTGTCCCCGGGGCGGGGCCCGTACACCGGGTCGACCGGGTCGCCGGAGAGCGTGGTGAAGTCCGCGTCCCGCTTGCGGGCCTTGTCGTAACGGGCCTGCCAGCGTCGGCGGCCTTCCTCGATGGCGTCAGCGTCCATGCTTCGAATTTACTAGGACGTCCTACTAAATGTCGATGGCAAACCGCCATGGGCTTGCCCATGGCGGTGGAGGTTACGCCTTGACGGTGACCGGGGAGCCGTCGTTGATCAGCGGCTCGACCTCGCGGACGACCTTGCGCTCGACGAAGAACGCGGCCGTCGGGATCGTGCCGGAGACGAGCACCCAGAGCAGCTTGCCGAACGGCCACTTGGCCTTGGAGCCCAGGTCGAAGGCGAAGATCAGGTAGATGATGTAGAGCACGCCGTGGATCTGGGAGACGACCAGCGTCAGGCCCTCACCCTTGTCGAAGCCGTACTTGAAAACCATGCAGGTGCACAGCACGAGCAACATGACGGCGGTGACATAGGCCATCACCCGGTAGCGGGTCAGCACGCTTCGCTTCATGCAATCGAGGGTAACGGCCCGATTTGCGCGATCTTCAGCGCCCCCGCCCGGAGCGGAACGGGTGGACCCTACTTCTCCTCGAAATCCTCCGCCGCCACCCGCAGGGGCCGCAGCATCGCGAAGATCTCCGCGCACTCCTCCGCGTCGTACACCCCGAGCCCGAAGTCCATCGCCATCAGCTCGCGCGTTGCCGCCTCGACGACCTCGCGGCCCTTGTCCGTGATGGAGGCGAGCGTGCCGCGGCCGTCGTTCGGGTTGGGGCGCTTGTCGACGAGGCCGGACTTCACGAGCCGGTCCACCGTGTTCGTGACGGACGTCGGATGCACCATGAGACGCTCGCCGATCTTCGACATCGGCAGCTCACCGGCCTGCGAGAAGGTGAGGAGCACCAGTGCCTCGTACCGCGCGAAGGTCAGTCCGTACGGCTTGACGACCGCGTCCACCTCGGCGAGCAGGATCTGGTGCGCGCGCATGATCGAGGTGATCGCGCCCATGGCCGGGACGGATCCCCAGCGCTGCTTCCAGAGTTCGTCGGCACGGGCGATGGGATCGAAAGGGAGGCTGAGGGGCTTCGGCACGCCAACGACCTTACCCGCCGGTCATATGCTGGTCAGCCCCGTCTCGCGATTCGGGCGTATGTTCCTGCGCGGCCGCGGACCCGGGAGCCGCCGGGGCCGTGCGCCGCACCTCCGCCACCAGGAACAGACAGCAGAGCGTGCCGAGCAGCCCCGCGGCCGTGACGACCGTGCTGACCGCGAAGAACTCGGCGGCCAGGCCCGCGAGCGCCATGCCGATCCCCTGGACGGTCATGAGCCCCGCGGTGTGGACGGTCATCGCGCGCCCCCGCAGCTCCTCGGGCACGGCGTCGACGAACCAGCGGTCGAGGCCCAGGGTGTACGCGGATCCGGCTCCGGCGAGCACCAGGACGAGGACCGCGAGGGCGAGACCGGGTGTGAGTGCGTACGCGACGAGCGGGAGCAGCGTGAGCGAGGCGAGCGGCAGCACGATGCGGGCGCGGGCCGCGGTGGACAGCGCGGACCCCGCGTACAGCTCGGCCGCGATGGTGCCCACCGGCAGGGCGCACATCAGCAGGCCCACGCCCGCGACGCCGATCCCGATCTCGTCGGCGTACGGGGCGGCAAGGACCTCGGGGGCGACCATGAACATGGGCGGGGTCCAGAAGAGCAGGAGCAGGGCCCGTACGCGGCGGTCGCCGAGCACCTGGCGTGCCCCGCCGAGCGAGTACCGCACGAGCGCGCCACCGCCGCCCGCGCGCGCGGGCCGCCGCTTCGTCCCGCAGCGCAGGAGCAGCGCGGAGACGGCGAACGTGCAGACGGTGATGACGAGCGCGCCGCGCGGGGTCACGAAGGTGAGGAGTACGCCGCCGAGTCCGAAGCCGACGAGGACGGAGCTCTGCGAGACGATCCGCAGCAGGGAGCGGCCGAGCACGAAGAGGTCGCCGTCGCCGAGGATGTCGGTGAGGGTCGCCATGCGGGTGCCGTTGAAGACGGGAGCGACGAGGGCGATGGCGCAGCGCAGGGCGAGCAGTGCGGCGACGGGGGTGGCGGGCAGTGCCATGAGCGCCGCGCAGGCCGCGCACAGTACGTCGCAGACGACGAGCACCCGGCGCGGCGGACAGCGGTCCGCGATCCCGGACAGGAGTGTTCCGCCGACGAGGTAGGGCAGCATACCGAGCGCGAAGGTGAGGGCGCTCAGGAGCGGTGATCCGGTGAGCCCGTAGATGAGGACGGTCAGGGCGATCTCGCTGACGATGACGCCGAGCAGGGAGAAGGCGTACGCGGCGAAGACCGCGCGGAACTCGCGCACGGCGAAGACACGGGTGTACCCGGTGGGCTCTTCTGGCATGGCCGCAGCCTCACGCGGGGGCGGTGCCGGGCCCTAAAGTTTCGGCCTGGGGCGAATCTTCGGTGCATGGCGAGGGGGGTTCGGATGCCGTACCACATCCACTTCGGGCAGGACGATCTGCTGCGCTGCCGGTTCGCGGTGTCGCCGCTGTGGGAGACGCAGGAGGCCGTGCGGACGCTCAAGCGTCCCGACCGGCACGGCTACCACCCGCACTGGCTGCGCCGGATCCGCGCGGCGGGCCGGGGCCTCGACCTCGGTGCGCTCTGGCTCCTGATGCCGCGGCGCGGGCACTCCCCCGACTTCTTGGGCCCGCCGCCGATCGGGCCCGCCGCCCCGTTCGACGAGGAGATCGCCGGGGTGCGCGCGGCCGATCCCGAGGCCGCGCGGGACGACATGGCGCGGGCGCTCGCCTGTACGCCGGGGGCCGCGGATTCACCGAAGGGGCGGGCGCTGCTGGCCGATCCCGCGGGCGCCGTCCAGGAGTTGGCGGATGCGCTGGAGGCCGCCTGGCACGCGCTGATCGAGCCGGACTGGCCGCGCCTGCGCGCTCTGCTGGAGGCCGATGTGGCCTTCCATTCGCGGCGGCTGGCGGAGGTCGGCCTCGGTGGCCTGCTGCCCGAGCTGGATCCCCGGCTGTCCTGGGACGCGGGCACGCTGACCGTCGAGTGGCGCGAGGAGCATGTGCGGCACCTGGCGGGGCAGGGGCTGATCCTGATCCCGAGCGTCTTCTCGTGGCCGGACGTGATCAGCGGTTTCGACCCTCCGTGGCAGCCGACGATCGCCTATCCGGTGCGGGGCATCGCGGGACTGTGGGCCGAGCCCTCGGAACGTACGCCCGAAGCGCTCGTACGACTCCTCGGCCGCGGCCGAGCCACGGTGCTCGCCTCGCTCGACGCGCCCGCCACCACGTCGGGGCTCGCGCACCGGCTCGGGCTCGCCCCGTCGTCGGTGTCCGCGCATCTGGCGGCGCTGCGGGGTGCCGGGCTCCTGGTGTCGCGGCGGTACGGGCATCAGGTGTTCTACGAGTGCACGCCGCTGGGCATCGCGCTCGTCGCCGGGGGCGGTGTGGCACAAGGGCGGGATTAGCCCTTTATGTCACGATTGCCGGGCTGACTGACCGTCACCGTCGCCCAAGGGGGCTGGATGCACCGGCTGCTCCGCACGTTCACGGCACTCGCGGCCCTCACCGCCATCGGGCTCACGGCGGGCTGCTCGTCCGGCTCCGGGTCCGGCGCGCAGGAGGCGTCCGCCGTGCGCGGCCCCGCCACCGGCGGCGCCCGGCAGCCCGGAGGCGCCTTCTGGGTCGACCCCGACAGCGCCGCCGCCCGCCAGGTCAAGGAGTGGCAGGAGCAGGGCCGCGACCGGGACGCCGAGGCGCTCAAGCGGATCTCCGAGCAGCCGATGGCCGTGTGGCCGGCCGGGGACGACCCGGCGCCGGACATCGGCGCGGCGACCAGGGGCGCGGCGAAGGAGGGCCGCACCGCCGTGCTCGTCGCCTACAACATCCCGCACCGCGACTGCGGCCAGCACTCGGCGGGCGGCGCGGGCAGCGCCGACTACTACCGGAACTGGGTGAACACCTTCGCCGACGCCATCGGCACCGCGCCCGCCGTGGTCGTCCTCGAGCCCGACGCGATCCCGCACATCGTGGACGGCTGCACCCCCGCCGAGTACCACGCGGACCGCTACCAGCTCCTGTCCGAGGCCATCCAGCGGCTCAAGCGCCAGCCGAAGGTGAAGGTCTACCTCGACGCGGGCAACCCGGGCTGGATCTCCGACGCCCGCAAGCTCACCGAGCCGCTCCAGAAGGCGGGCATCGTGCAGGCCGACGGCTTCTCCCTGAACGTCTCCAACTTCCAGAACGACGAGACGACGAAGGCGTACGGCCGGGCGCTCTCGGCCACCGTCGGCGGCAAGCACTTCGTGATGGACACCAGCCGCAACGGCAAGGGCCCCCTCGCGGGCGACCGCCAGGACGCGTGGTGCAACCCGCCGGGCCGCGGCCTCGGCACTCCGCCCACCGACCGCACGGGCGACCCGCTGCTCGACGCCGTCCTGTGGATCAAGCGCCCCGGCGACTCGGACGGACCGTGCCGGGGCGGCCCCGCGGCCGGGCAGTGGTGGCCGGACTACGCGCTGGGGCTCGCGCGCAACGCCAAGGAGGCGTGAGGCGCGGGTTCACTCGTCGCCGACGTGGATCCACTTCGCCTTCGAGAACGTGCCGTCCGTGTCCGTGACGAACAGCATGTACCAGCCGGGCGGCACCAGCGCCGCGTCGCCGCGCGGCACGTCCACCGTCACCGAACCCTTGCCCTTGCTGACGTCCAGGGCGATCGAGCGCTGTTCGACGTCCGTCGTGTGCGTCACCGCGCTCGGCCGCATCAGGCGGGCCGACGCGATGTTCTCGGGGTGGTCGGTCCGGAACGTCGCGCGCCCGTCCGCCGCGAGGCGCTCCGGGCCCTCGCCGAGCACCGGACGGTCCTTGCCGCCCCGGTGCAACGCGGGCGGCGTGAAGATCTCCATGCGCTGCTCGAAGTGGCCGAGCTTGGTGTTCTGTTCGTTGTCGTAGAGCGGATCGGAGCCGAACGTGGCGACCCGGCCGTCGGGCAGCAGCAGCGCCTCCGAGTGGTAGTTGCGGCCCACCTTGGGGGACGCGGCGTCGCGGAAGGCGTTGGCCTTGGGGTCGTAGAACTGCGCCTTGAGGATGTTGCTGGCGCTGCGGCCCCGGTAGTCGCCCGAGCCGTTGGACGTGAACACCGAGTCGTCCGGCATGATCACGCTGTTCAAGTAGCGGGTGCCCTGCGGGAGTTCGGGGCCCGTCTTGAAGGACGGGTTGTCCTTCTTGAGGTCGATCACGGCCGTGCGGCGCGTCGCCTTCTCCGACTCGCCCACTCCCCCGCCGCCCAGGATCATCACCTTCTGGTCCTGCGCGGGCGGAAGCAGCACGGACGCCGACGTCTCGGTCTGGTCGAGGTCCTCAAGGCCCGGCACCTTCTCGAACTTGTTCGTGTCCAGGTCCCACAGGCCCGGCTCGCGGCCCTTGTCGGCGGGGCCGTAGCCCGCGTTCGACGCCGGGTAGAAGAGCTTGCCGCCCTTGGTGAGGAAGAGCGCGGGGTACGTCGGGAAGTACCGCTTGGGCCCCTCCGACCACTGCTTCGTCTTCGGGTCGTAGATCTCGTTGTCGCCCGGGTCGATGACGCCCACGTCGTCGAGGCCGGAGACCGCGAGCACCTTGCCGTCCTCGAGGCCGACGAGCGTGGGGTACCAGCGGGCCTTGTCCATCGGGTCCACCGGGATGTACTTCTCGGCCTTCGGGTCGAACTCGTACGCCGCCTTGATCCCCTGGAAGTCCTGCTTCTCCATGTCGATCTTCTCGGCGATGCCGTACGCGTTGTCGGCGTCCTCGCCGGTCAGGCCCTCGATCTCGTACTGCGCGGACTTCTCGGTGATCGCCTGCCTGCCCGTCTCGACCGCCTCGACGAAGACCCGTGCCTCGCTCGCCTTGACCTTCGTCTTCCAGGGCTGCATCACACCGGACTTGGAGTACGTGATCTCGAAGTCCCGCTTCGCCCTGGGGACTTCGACGTCGAACTTGCTCTTGTACTCGACGCCGGACGGCGAGCGGAACGTGGTGCCCTTCTTCAGGCGCACCGGCTTGTCCGGGTTCTCGTTCTTCACCCGCATGCCGCCGCCCGCCCGCTCGACCTCGTCGTCGAGCAGTTCGTAGCGCGCGGTGCCGCCCGCCACCAGGAGCCGCCCGTCGGGGAGTTGGGCGTGTCCGGAGCAGAAGAAGTCCTCGGGCGTCTCGATCTTCTTGAACGTGTCGTTCGCCGGGTCCCACAGGACCGTGTCGAACGACCCCGCGTCGAACTTCTTCTGCTCGTTGCCCGAGCCCGCGACGATCAGCACCTTCCCGGTGTGCAGGAGCGCCGCGTGGATCGCGTTCGTGCGGAACTCCTCGGGGATGTCGACCTGCTTCCAGGAGCCGTACTTCTTCTTGTAGCCGGGCTGGGCGATCTTGTACGCGTAGTACTGCTCCTCGGCGAAGGAGAGCGCGGCCGGTGCGTTCAGTCCGACGAGCAGCGCGCCCGCGCCGACTCCGATGAGCGCCTTCTTGGTGCGCTTCGAGGGCCGGTATGCCATGGGTCAGTTCCCTCCTGTCGTCGTACCTGTGGCGAACGCCGGCTCCGGCTCGCCCTCCGCGTCCGCGGCCCGCGCGGCCCGCACGGCCTCCTTGCGTGCCCTGCGCTCCTTGACGGCCGTATAGCTCCAGATCGCCACCGGGGCGAGGGAGATGATCATCGCGAGCACCGCCCAGGTGCGCATCGCCACGTGCGTGTGGCCGAGCACGAAGGAGGCGACCAGTGAGCTGGCGAGCACCGCCGCCCAGAAGAGATGGATCCGGAAGGTGAGGATCCGGTCCGGGCTCGCGTCGCCGCCCTTGGGCGTGACCACGAAGCGGCTCGGGCGGCGCAGGAAGGCGGCGCCGAGGGACTTGGCGTAGATGGGCGCCGAGAGCGCCGACATCCCCATGCCCGCGAGGCCCCCGGAGCCCTCGGGCTCGTGCGGGGAGACGTTGTGGCGGCGGTTCCAGAGATACAGGCCGATCTGGAGCGCCGCCGCGTCGCTGTAGAGCATCAGCCAGACGGAGGCCGCCACTTGGGTTCCGCTCGCTCCGAACCACAGGAACAGCACGCAACTCAGCACGCCGAGCAACCAGTTGACCGCCGTCATCGGGTAGTACACGAGCATCAGCGTGTACGAGAACAGCCGTCCCGGCGGCATCGTGAACGGTGCCTTCCAGTACTGCTTGAACAGCGTCTCGTACGTGCCCCGCGACCAGCGCATCTGCTGCGTGAAGAAGTCCGTCCAGGACGCCGGGCCCTCGCCGACCGCCAGCACGTCCGGGGTGTAGACCGAGCGCCAGTGCTTCTTGGTGGCGGGGTTCCTGTGCCGGTGCAGCTCGAAGCCCGTCGCCATGTCCTCGGTGATCGAGTCGTACAGGCCGCCGATCTGGGTGAGCGCGCTGATGCGTACGACGTTGTTCGTGCCGACGAACATGGGCGCGCGGTAGCGGTTGCCCGCGCGCTGGATCAGCGCGTGGAAGAGGAACTGCTGGGACTCGGCGGCCTTGGTGACGGGGGTCGTGTAGTTCCCGTAGACCTGCGGTCCCACGACGAACGCGACGTCCGGGTCCCGGAAGTAGCCCATCATCCGCTCCAGGAAGTTGGGGAGCGGGACGTGGTCGGTGTCGACCGAGGCGAAGAAGTCGTAGTCGGCGTGGTGCATCGCGAGCCACGCGTTGTAGTTGCCGTGCTTCGTGCGCGCCTTGTGCGGGCCCTTCTTGCGGTTCCACTCCGGTACGCCGTCGCGAGTGAAGTGGTGCACGCCCAGCTCTTCGCACAGCGCCTTGGCGTCGGCGTCGTCCCCCTCGTCCAGGAGCCATACGTCCAGGGGGCCCGTGTGGTGTATCCGGACGGCCCCCTCGAGCGTGGCCCGGACCATGGTGAGCGGTTCCTTGCCGGGGACGTACGTGGTGAGGAAGGCGACGCGGGTGCCTTCCTCGGGGACGACCGGGATCGGGTCCCTCGCCACCATCGTCGCGTGGGCGATCGATATGACGTTGACCAGCATGAACAGCTCGATCAGGCCGATCGCCACGAGCATCGTGATGTCCAGGCCGATCAGCCAGCGGTCGCCGCCCTCGCGTTCGGTCCAGTGCGTGGGCCAGACGAGGTAGACGAGCAGGAGGCCGGTGAGCAGGGGGGCCAGCGTCATCAGGAGGACGGCGCGTATTCGGTGGGGCTCACGGGAGAGGAGCTTGCGGTACTGGACCCGATAGCCGCCGTGGCCGTCACTGCCTTCGCCGTCCGGCTCGGTGAGCGGGCCGGCGAGCGTGCTGTGGGTCTCGTAGTCGTAGCCCTCCGGCTGCCGCACAGCGCCCTCCAGGTTCTGGTTCCGGTGATCGAACGAGCCGATACCCACACGAAAGTGGAGTTTCTCCGGCGTGTCGAACCGGGTTCGCCCGTGCGAGCGGTTTTAGGGTGGGCGGTTTTGGTGGGGTTGCGGTGGGGGGTGGGGGGTGCTGGGTGCTGGGTGCTGGCGGGGGCGCCTGGCTGGGGTCTGCGCCTTTGCTTCGGTTGTGGGGCGGGGCCGCGGGGGTATGTGCGTACTCGCCATCCCGTGCTTGATGCCTCCGTCAGTGTTTGCCGTCAGCGTGGGTCAAGGTGCTCCGTGCGCACATACCCCCACGTCCCCTCGCGAGCGTTCGCGGCTGCGGGCCGGTGGGGGTGCCCCTCCGCCCCCTCGCCCCGCAGGCCGGGGCGGGCAGGTGTGCCCCCCCGCCTCCCCCACCCGCCCGATGCCGCCCCGGCGCTGCGGTGGCCGCTCTGCGGTACCACCGCCTCCCCCACCCACCCCAACGCCGCCGCAGGCCGCGCCGCTGCCGCTGTGGGCAATCGTGCCGCTGGGCGAGTGGGGTCTCCCCTGCTCGAGCGAAGCCGAGAGCTTGGGGAAGGGTGGGCACAGCCCACGTCGCCGGGGGCCGTGGACGGAGGCGCAAGCACGGTGCAGGCGGGGCGCAGCCCACGGTGCAGGGGGCCGCGAACGGAGGCGCAGGCGGGGCGCAGCCCATCGTGGGGGTCAGGCGCGGGTTCGGCGCAGGCGGTGGCGGACGGCTCGCTGGGCGAGGGGCCCGAGGTCCTCGACGGCGGTGACGAGGACGGACAGTTGCTCGAGCGCGTCCAACGCCCGCCCCGTCCCGACAGGATCAACCCCTTCGTAGAGCTCCATGCCGACGAAGGACGCCGCCACGGCCCGGGACAGCCCGACGGGATCCGCGAACTCCCCCAGCGGGGAGGCGGAAAGGACGCGGGTGAGGACCTTCTCGATCTCCTCGATCCAGAGGGCGAGCCCCGCGGCCGTCGCCTCGGCGAGCCTCGGCTGCGTCTGCGATCCGGCGAGCAGCTGGCCGAGCACGGCGACATGTCCTGCGGCCCGTTCCTCTTCGTGCATCTCCCGCCCGAAGGCGAGCAGTTCGGAGAGGGAGGAGATGGCGGAGAGCCGCTCCCGGTACCGGGTGACCCGCTGCTCCGTTCCGTGCCGGCACGCCGCCGACAGGAGTTCGTCGACGGACCCGAAGTGGTAGAAGACCAGCGCCTGATTGACCCCGGCGGTCGCCGCGATGGTCCGCGCGGACGTCTTGGCGATGCCTTGTTCCGTGAGCGTGCGCAGCGCGCCGTCGAGGAGTTTGGTCCGGGTCTCCTGGCCCTTGGCCGGGTCCTTGGCGGCACTCACGCGCGCGCCTCCTCACGCACCGGGCGCAGCCCGGGGCGGACCCCGCACGTGCGGACGTCCGCGTATGTCGCCTCGAAGGACCCCTCGTATCCGAAGAGCGGCCCGAAGTACCGGTTGGACACCCGGACTTGGATGCGGAAGCGGCCCGCCGCGTCGTCGTAGGACTCGCGCACCTCGGCGTCGCCCGCGATGACCCCGGGGACGCGGCAGTCCACGGGGCCCTCGCGGAAGCGGTGTTCTCCGGAGCGGATCACGAGCGAGCCGTCGGGCTCCGCGCGGAAGTGCAGGTCGCTGGCGAGGTGCTGATGCGTGCCGAGGTAGTCGAGCACGCGGTCGCCCTTGGGGCTCAGGACCATCTGGGCGTCGAAGCGGCGGGGGCCGCCTGGCAGGTCGAAGGTGCGCACGAAGGTCACCGTCTCACGGCCGTATGTGTCGACGTACGGCACGTTCTCGATGACGAACGGCACGTTCCTGCCCTGGCGCGGTACGAGGATGTTGCGCGTGCCGCCGACGGCGAGGAACGGCTTCACGAATCCCCTGCCGTGCCAGATGCGGTCCATCACGCCCCGGCCCGTGCAGGCCTCGCCGCTGTCCAGGCCGACGGAGAAGCGGCGCTGGATCTGCGGGTGCAGCCGCTCGAAGTCGGCGCCCAGCACGGTGCGGAAGATCGACGCGGGCTGCTTCATGAGTGCTGCTCCTTGGCGGTGGCGAGGGTGGACAGGATGCGCGGGGCACGCGCGCGTTCCGGTGGGGTGCGCAGGCAGCGGCGAGCCGCCGGGGTGGTCGGCAGGGGCGGCAGGATCAGCGCGAGCGCCGCTGCGGCGAGGGCCGTCATGGGGACGAGGAGCACCGCGGCGAGCACGCACAGGACACGCAGCAGGACGTCCGCCGCGGTGTTCAGGAGGGCGCGTTCGGGGGTGATGCCCCGCTCCAGCCAGAGCCTGAGCCGGTCGAAGGACCAGGCGGTCGCCCAGCCCATGAGGGGGCGGAAGAGCACGCGGTCGGCGGTCTTCCCGAAGCGGCCCCAGCGCGGCCGGTAGTCGTAGCCGGTGAGGAAGCGGATGCCGTCGCCGTCGTCGGTCGGCACGTAGCGCCAGTAGCCGCTGCCCTCTTCGAGGAGGGACAGGGGGTGCGGCGAGGCGAAGCGCAGGGCGGACGTCCTGGTGCCGTCGGGGCGCCGCTTCTCCCCCGCGGAGATCCCGGTGCCCGCGATCGTCAGGAAGGGCAGCACGCGCGTGGCGTACCGGAAGTGCTGCGGCTCCCCTTCCCGGCACGGCAGATACGCGATCTCGGTGAACCGAAGGTCCCAGCGCTGGTGCTGGGCGGGCTCCTGGGTGCGGGCCCAGAGTTCGTCAAGATCGGCACGTATCCGCGCCTCGATGTACAGGCTCACGACAAACCCCCACGTCAGCGTGTCTTTGGATGTCTTTTTGAGCGACTGCTCAAATCAACTTCGACCGAAGGTACAGGTGTTTGAGCAGTCGCTCAAGTCCGTGCCCACACAAAAGCCCCGGGCCCAAAGGGGCGCGGGGAACTGCGCGACCAGCCACATACGACCCGCACCCGCAGGCACAGCAAAAAGCCCCCGCCGGGAGGCAGGGGCTTTCAGGAGGGGCGCACGCACCCCCGAAGGGGAACGAGGGCGCGCCTACGCGGAGAGGTGACGTTCCACCGTCTCCACCTTGGAGGTCAACCCGTCCGTCACACCGGGACGGACGTCGGCCTTCATGACGACCGAGACGCGCGGCGAACGCGCCTCCACCGCGGCGACGGCGCGCTTGATGACGTCCATCACCTCGTCCCACTCGCCCTCGACGGACGTGAACATGGCGTCGGTCTTGTTCGGCAGGCCCGACTCGCGGACCACGCGGACCGCGTCGGCGACGTACTCGCCGACATCCTCGCCGACCCCGAGCGGGGTCACGGAGAAGGCGACGATCATGCGCCCACGACTCCCTCGCGGCGGGCGCGCGACGCGATCACCGCGGCCTCGGCCTCGCGCTTGAGCTTGCGCTCGGCGAAGAAGCCGCCGGTCGGCAGGACGGAGAGGACGAAGTAGAGGGCGCCGGTCTTCAGGTCCCACTTGGTGCGGTTCCAGGCGTCGAGCCAGAACAGCACATAGAGGACGAAGAGCACGCCGTGGATCATGCCCATCGCCGGCACGGCGTTGAAGTCAGTGGTCCGCTTGAGCACCGAGCAGACGAGCAGCAGCAGGAAGGAGACGGCCTCGGGGGCCGAGACCAGGCGGAGGCGGCGGAGTGCGGAAGCGGTCTTGATGTCCACGGGTCACCTTTGGTGGGTGGGGCGGCGGGAGGGGCGGACGCTCGGCGGCGCTGATCTTGTGAACGGACGCACAAGCGACCCCCATTGTGACATCGGGGCATTCTCGGGGTTCGCTCAGGGCCCTTCACCCTGTTCTGGGCCGGTACGAGACGGCTACCTTCGGTTCGTGGCTACGTTCCGGCTCCAAGGGAGCAGAGTGCTCGCCGTCGACATGACGGGCGACGCCGTAAAGGCGAAGAACGGCTCGATGGTCGCGTACGACGGCCAGATGGCCTTCAAGAAGAGGACCGGCGGCGGCGAGGGCATAAGAGGCATGGTGACCCGCCGCGTCACCGGCGAGCAGATGGCGGTGATGGAGGTGAGAGGACACGGCACGTGCTGGTTCGCCGACCGTGCCACCGAGATCAATCTCGTGCAGCTGCACGGCGACAAGCTCTATGTCGAGGCGAGCAATCTGCTGTGCACGGACGCCGCACTGCGCACCGGCACCACCTTCACGGGACTGCGCGGCGCCACCCAGGGGAACGGGGTGTTCACGACGACCGTCGAGGGCACCGGACAGGCCGCGATCGTCTCCGACGGCCCCGCGGTGGTCCTGCGCGTCTCGCAGGAGTATCCGCTGACGGTGGACCCGGGGGCGTACATCGCGCATCAGGGAAATGTCCGGCAGAGCTTCCAGTCCGGCGTCACCTTCCGCACGTTCATGGGCGAGGGCGGCGGCGAGGCCTTCCAGATCCGCTTCGAGGGCGACGGCCTCGTCTATGTGCAGCCCAGTGAGCGGGCGACGATCGCGGGGGACGTCTGAGATGCCCTTCCAAGAGATCAACTCGAAGATGATCGAGGCCACGGTCCAGCCCGGCACCAAGATCTTCAGCCAGCGCGGCGCCATGCTCGCCTACAAGGGGGACGTCTCCTTCACCCCCAACCTCCAGGGCGGGCAGGGCGGTCTGATGTCCATGATCGGGCGCCGGATCGCCAATGAGGCCACGCCCCTGATGACCGTCGAGGGCAGCGGCACGGTCCTGTTCGGGCACGGCGGGCATCACATCCAGGTGATCGGCCTCTCCGGAGACACCCTCTATGTCGAGGCGGACCGCCTGCTCGCCTTCGACGGCACGCTCCGGCAGGGCACGATGTTCCTGGGTTCACAGGGCGGCATCATGGGCATGGTGCGCGGACAGGTCAGCGGCCAGGGCCTGTTCACCACGACACTGAAGGGCCACGGCGCGGTCGCCGTGATGGCGCACGGCGGCGTCATCGAGCTCCCGATCACCCCGCAGCGCCCGGTCCATGTCGACCCGCAGGCGTATGTCGCGCACCACGGCGACGTACGCAACAAGCTGTCCACGGCGCTCGGTTGGCGCGACATGGTGGGCCGCGGGTCCGGTGAGGCGTTCCAGCTGGAGCTGTCGGGCAGCGGCGCGGTGTACGTCCAGGCCTCGGAGGAGAAGCTGTGAATCCGAACGTCTTCACCCCGGCGGGCGCTCCTGCCGTCTTCGACCCCATGACGCTGCCGAGCGACGACAACGTCAACGCGTACACCTTCTGCGTGGAGCTCAAGGGGAGCCAGTGGTTCATGCAGAAGGGGAAGATGATCGCCTACTACGGGCGCGTCGATTTCAACGGCATCGGGCACGGCCGCCTCGACCGACTGGTCCGGACCAGCTTTCATTCGCCGCTGCACGCGAGCGACTGGGTCGTGGCGGAGGGCCAGGGCAAGATGCTCCTCGCCGACCGGGCATTCGACGTGAACTCCTACGACCTGGACGAGGGCAACCTGACCATTCGCTCCGGCAACCTCCTCGCTTTTCAGCCAACTCTCGCGCTGAAGCAATCGATCGTTCCGGGCTTTCTGACGCTGATCGGCACCGGAAAGTTCGTCGCCGCGTCGAACGGCCCCGTGGTGTTCATGGAGCCGCCGATCCGCGTGGATCCACAGGCGCTCGTGGGGTGGGCCGACTGTCCTTCACCATGCCATCACTACGACCACGGATACCTCACGGGCGTGATCGGAGGCGTGCGGGCACTGACCGGCATCGGCGGAAGCTCAGGTGAGGAGCACCAGTTCGAGTTCGTGGGCGCCGGCACGGTGCTGCTCCAGTCCACCGAGGTGCTCATGGCCGAGCAGACCGTCGGAGAGGTGCCGCACCAGGCGGGGGTGCCGGGCGGGCAGGGCGCTCAGGGTCAGCCGGGCCAGCAGCCGGGCGCACCGCGTCTTCCCGGACAACTGGGAGACCTCCAGCGTCGCTTCGGGCTGTGAGCGGTAGTCTGCGGAGTGTGACGGCGAACGCCTGTGCCCCTCCGTGAGGCAGGGGGTGCGAGGCGCGTCACATCCCACCGTTCGTTCACCTTTCAACTTCTTAGGTAGAATCGATTCCATGGAGACCGAGACGGCCCCGCAGTGGCTGACCGACGAGGAACAGCGCGCTTGGCGCACCCACGTGGAGGTCAACAGGATGCTGACGTATCAGCTCGAAAAGGACCTTCAGCCGTTCAACCTGACCATGAACGACTACGACATCCTCGTGCATCTCTCCGAATCCGACGAATTGCGGATGCGCATGAGCGATCTCGCCGCCGCCACCCTGCAGTCCAAGAGCCGCCTGTCCCACCAGATCACCCGCATGGAGAACGCGGGCCTGGTGCGCCGTGAGAACTGCGAATCCGACCGGCGCGGCCTCTACACCGTCCTCACCGAGGAAGGCATGGAGACCATGCAGAAGGTGGCCCCACACCATGTCGCCTCCGTGCGGCGGCACTTCGTCGACCTCGTCTCACCCGAGGCGCTCGGCGATCTGCGCAAGGCCCTGACCCCGATCGCGGAACATCTGCGGGGACAGCGCGGCAGGCCCTGACGCTCACCTCGGCACCCGGCAGCGACGTCCCTCATTCCGCCGACGACTGAGGGGTGGGCAGCCGGAGTTCGAAGAGCGCACCACCCGACGGCGCCTCGCGCACCACGAGCGTGCCGCCGTGCCGCACCGCCACATCCCGGGCGATCGCGAGGCCGAGCCCGGCCCCGCCGTCGTCCCTGCTGCGTGCGTCGTCCAGGCGTACGAAGCGCTCGAAGATCCGCTCGCGCTCGCCCTCCGGCACGCCGCTCCCGTCGTCGGACACCGCAAGGACCGCCCAGGCACCATCGGTCCGGGTGGTGACCGTGACCCGGGAGCGCGCGTGCCGTTGCGCGTTGTTCAGGAGATTGCCGAGCACGCGCGCCAACTGGCCGCGGGATCCGGCGACTTCGACGCTCTTGAGGTCGGTGTGCACATCGACGCGGTCCCTGGTGCGCTGCGAGAGCTCCTCGCGGACGAACGCCGCCAGGTCGACCCGCGCGCCGCCCGGCTTCTCCCCCGCGTCGAGACGGGCGAGCAGCAGCAGATCGGCGGCGAGCTCCTGAAGGCGCACGGTGTCCTCGACCGCGCCGTCGACGTCCAGCAACTCCGGGTGCGCCGCGCCCACTTCGAGCTGGGTGCGCAGCGAGGCGATGGGGCTGCGCAGCTCATGGGAGGCGTCCGCGACGAACCGGCGCTGCCGCTCCACCGAGGTCTGCAGGGCCGTGAGGGTCTCGTTCGTGGTGCGGGCCAGACGGGCGATCTCGTCGTGCGTGTCCGGCTCGGGGACCCGGCGCGCCAGGTCCTCCGACGCGGTGATGGCGGACATCTCCCGGGTGATCGCGGCCACCGGGCGCAGGGCGCGCCGCGTCACCAGCCAGGTCACCCCCGCGACGACGGCGAGGAGCAGCGGGAAACCGATCAGCATGGCGGTCAACGCCGTTGACACGGCGCTCTGTTCGTCGGCGAGGGAGCCTCCCGCGTAGACCGTGAGATCGCCCTTCGACTCCGTGCCGACCTCGACGGCGGCGAAGCGGTAGTCGGCGCTCTCGCCGTCGATGGTGGCGGACCCGCCGCTGTACTCGGTGTCGTCGGAGATCTCGCCGGACTCGGACGAGTCGTCGCCGTTCCCCTCGCCCCGCTTCTCGTCCTTCTCCCCGTCCTTCTCCTCGCTGTCGTCGTCGCCGGACGGCTGCCCGGCCGCGGGGCGGGGCTTCACCTCGTCGGTCCCGGTGCCGCTGATCCGCTCCAGGTCCTCACTGGCGGCCACCAACCGCCCGTCCTCGTCGACGACTTGGACGGGGCCGTCCTCTTCGTCGGGCAGGTCGAGATCGGCGTACGGACGGTTCGACGCGAGCTGCGAGGCGACCTCGCGGGCGGCGGACGCGGCCCTGGCGTCCGCCTGGTCGGTGAGGTTGGCGCGCAGCGAGAGCAGCACGGCGGCGCCCGCGGCGACCAGGGCGAGGGCGACGACGAGGCTCGCGCCGAGCGTGGCCCTGGCGCGCACGGAGCCGAACAGCCGCCTCATCGCGGGGTCTCCAGGCGGTAGCCCGCGCCGCGCACGGTCCTGATGAGGGACGCGCCCAGCTTGCGCCGCAGGGTGCTGATGTACACCTCGACGATGTTGGGGTCCCCCTCGTACGCGAAGTCCCAGACGTGTTCCAGGATGTCGCCCTTGGAGACCACCTCTCCCGCCCGCAGCACCAGCTGCTCCAGGACGGCGAACTCCTTGGTGGTGAGGGTGACTTCGTCCGCGCCGCGGAAGACGCGGCGCGCGGCCGTGTCGACCTTGAGGTCCCCCAGCGTGTGGACCGGGAACGGCCCCGCGGAGCCGCGGCGGCGCAGCAGCGCCTTCACGCGGGCCACGAGCACGACGTACGAGAAGGGCTTGGTGAGGTAGTCGTCGGCGCCCGTGTCCAGGCCCTCCGCCTCGTCGTACTCGCCGTCCTTGGCGGTGAGCATCAGGATCGGCACGTCGTGGCCCGCCGCGCGCAGCGTGGAGCAGATCCGGTAGCCGTTCATGCCGGGCAGCATGATGTCGAGGACCACCAGGTCGTACGTTCCCTCGCTGGCGCGGTGCAGTCCGTCGACGCCGTCGTGGACGACGTCGACGGCGAAGCCCTCGGCGGTCAGGCCCTTGGCGAGCGACAGGGCAAGCCGCTTCTCGTCCTCCACGATCAACAAACGCATGCGTTCAGGGTCGCAGAGCGAACCTGAAGAGTTCTTCAGGCGGCTTCAGGCTGGGTTCAGGGTCGCTCCGCCAGATTGGTCCTCGTCGAAAGCGAACGGCTGCGGCGCGGCTCACCGGCCGCGGCCACTCGCCCACCGTCTCGGGAGGAACCCTCATGAAGCGCAACATCGTCATCGCCACTGTCGCCGCCGCGGCCCTGGTCGCCGGAGGCACCGCCACCGCCATCGCGGTCACGGGCGACGACGAGCCGACGGCCGCCGGCAGGTCGAGCGTCCAGGTCAAGGACGACGAGCGCGTCGACGCGGTGGAGAACACCACCGAGGCCAAGGCCGCGAAGGTGACGGCCGCGGACGCCATCAAGGCGGCCCTCGCGGACACCTCCGGCACCGCCGTCTCCGCCGAGCTCGACGACGAGGACGGCGGCCTGGTCTGGGGCGTCGACATCCTGAAGGGCACCACCTGGCACAACGTCGAGGTCGACCCCGGCACCGGCAAGGTCCTGGGCTCCTGGGTCGACAAGGACGACGACGGTGACGACGCCGCTGAGGACGCCGCCGACGCCGCCCGCGTGAACTCCGCGCTGAAGGGCGCGTCCACCAGCGCCGAGGACGCGGCGCGGGCCGGCGCGGCCAAGGGCACCGTGACCTCCGTCGACCTGGACGACGACGGCACGGCCGGCGCGTGGGAGGTCGAGACGACCGACTCCAAGGGCGCCGAGGCCGACTGGCACGTGGGCCTGACGGGCGACAAGGTCACCGCGGACCGCTCGGACCGTCACGACGACCGTGACGGCAAGGACGACCACGACGACCGTGGCGACCACGACGGCCACGACGACGACTCCGACGACTCCGACGACTGAGGCAGCACCGAGCAGCACCCCCGTCCCCCCGCGGAGGCGGCGTCATCGACGCCGCCTCCGGCGTGCGCTCAGGCCGACGTCAACCCGGCGACCAGCTCATCAGCCGCCGCATAGGGGTCCAGCTCGCCCGCCACGATCCGCTCCGCGAGGGCCGACAGGCGGCGGTCGCCGTGCAGGGAGCCGATCCGTTCCCGCAGCGCGGTGACCGCGATGGCCTCCACCTCGTGCGCGGCCCGCTCGGCACGCCGCTCCGCGAGGACGCCCCGCTCCTCCATCCAGGCCCGGTGCTTCTCCAGCGCCTCGACGACCTCGTCGATGCCCTCGCCGCGCGCCGCGACCGTCTTCACGATGGGCGGCCGCCAGTCGCCGGGGCCACGGGATTCGCCGAGCCCCAGCATGTGGTTGAGCTCGCGCGCGGTCGCGTCCGCGCCGTCGCGGTCCGCCTTGTTGACGACGTACACGTCGCCGATCTCCAGGATTCCGGCCTTCGCGGCCTGGATGCCGTCGCCCATGCCGGGCGCGAGCAGCACCACCGACGTGTCGGCCTGCGAGGCGATCTCCACCTCGGACTGTCCGACGCCGACGGTCTCGACGAGGATCACGTCGCAGCCCGCCGCGTCCAGGACCCGGATCGCCTGCGGCGCGGCCCACGCGAGTCCGCCGAGGTGTCCGCGCGTGGCCATGGAGCGGATGTAGACGCCGGGGTCGGACGCGTGGTCCGACATCCGCACCCGGTCGCCGAGGAGCGCGCCTCCCGAGAAGGGCGACGACGGGTCGACGGCGAGCACGCCGACCCGCTTGCCCGCCCGCCGGTAGGCGCTCACGAGCGCGGACGTCGAGGTCGACTTGCCGACTCCGGGCGACCCCGTCAGGCCCACCACGTACGCGTGACCGGCCAGCGGAGCCAGCGCGGCCATCACCTCGCGCAGCTGCGGGGACGCCCCCTCGACCAGTGAGATCAGCCGGGCCACGGCCCGCGGCCTGCCCTCGCGGGCCTGCGCCACCAGGGAGGGGACGTCCTGCATCACAGCTCCGTTCCTTGCGTACGAGACGCGTACGCCGTGCGCGTACGGGATACGAGGGCGAGCGTCAGCTCTTCGCCACCTTGACGATCAGCGCGTCGCCCTGGCCACCGCCACCGCACAGCGCCGCCGCGCCCACACCGCCGCCGCGCCGCTTCAGTTCGAGGGCGAGGTGCAGCACGACACGGGCGCCGGACATCCCGATCGGGTGGCCGAGGGCGATGGCTCCGCCGTTGACGTTCACCTTTTCCGAGGACACCCCGAGGTCCTTCATTGACTGCACGGCGACGGCCGCGAAGGCCTCGTTGATCTCGATGAGGTCGAGGTCGTCGACGGCCAGGCCCTCCTTCTTCAGGGCGTGCTGGATGGCGTTGGACGGCTGCGACTGGAGCGAGTTGTCCGGGCCCGCCACGTTGCCGTGTGCCCCGATCTCCGCGATCCAGTCGAGGCCGAGCTCCTCGGCCTTGGCCTTGGACATGACGACGACGGCCGCGGCGCCGTCGGAGATCTGCGAGGACGTGCCCGCGGTGATCGTGCCGTCCTTGGCG
Organism: Streptomyces sp. NPDC059002; assembly: GCF_042740435.1. NCBI lineage: Bacteria > Bacillati > Actinomycetota > Actinomycetes > Kitasatosporales > Streptomycetaceae > Streptomyces > Streptomyces sp. NPDC059002. The sequence goes on from NZ_JBHYJI010000033.1 coordinate 87,990, forward strand.
AAGGCGGGGCGCAGCTTGCCGAGGGACTCGGTGGTCGTCTCGGCGCGGATGCCCTCGTCCTTGCTGAACAGGACCGGGTCGCCCTTGCGCTGCGGGATCTCGACCGGGGTGATCTCGGCCTCGAAGATGCCGTTCTTCTGGGCGGCCGCGGCGCGCTGGTGCGACCGCGCGGCGATCTCGTCCTGCTCGGGGCGGGCGATGCCGAGGCGGGTGTTGTGCTTCTCCGTCGACTCGCCCATCGCGACGCCCTCGAAGGAGTCGGTCAGACCGTCGTACGCCATGGAGTCGAGCATCTCGATCGCGCCGTACTTGTAGCCCTCGCGGGACTTGGGGAGCAGGTGCGGGGCGTTGGTCATGGACTCCTGGCCGCCGGCCACGACCACGTCGAACTCGCCCGCGCGGATCAGCTGGTCGGCGAGCGCGATGGCGTCGAGGCCCGAGAGGCACACCTTGTTGATGGTGAGCGCGGGGACGTTCATGGGGATGCCCGCCTTGACGGCGGCCTGGCGTGCCGGGATCTGCCCTGCCCCGGCCTGCAGCACCTGGCCCATGATCACGTACTGCACCTGGTCGCCGCCGATGCCGGCCCGGTCGAGCGCGGCCTTGATGGCGAAGCCGCCCAGGTCGGCGCCCGAGAAGGACTTCAGGGAGCCGAGCAGACGGCCCATGGGCGTGCGCGCGCCCGCGACGATCACTGAGGTGGTACCGGTCGTTCCAGACATGTGGCACGGCCCCTTGGGAGGAGAGGAGTTAACGAGGGTTTATCTGAATGTACTGAGCGGTACCTCCGACGTCACCGGGCGGCGAGTGTGATCGCGCGCACGTTGCGTAATCACCGCATGAAGCGCTGCACTTGAAGCATGCTGACGCGAATCGATCACATCGGGATCGCCTGTTTCGACCTCGACAAGACCGTCGAGTTCTACCGCGCGACGTACGGATTCGAGGTGTTCCACACCGAGGTCAACGAAGAGCAGGGCGTACGCGAGGCCATGCTCAAGATCAACGAGACCAGCGACGGCGGCGCCTCCTACCTCCAGCTGCTCGAACCCACCCGCGACGACTCCGCGGTGGGCAAATGGCTGAAGAAGAACGGCGAGGGCGTGCACCACATCGCCTTCGGCACCGCGGACGTCGACGGAGACGCCGCGGCCATCAAGGACAAGGGCGTACGCGTCCTCTACGAAGAGCCCCGGATCGGTTCCATGGGGTCGCGCATCACCTTCCTGCACCCCAAGGACTGCCACGGCGTCCTGACGGAACTTGTCACTTCCGCGCCTTCCGAGTCACCGGAGCACTGACCTCCGTATATCTGGGCCGGTAGGGTTGGTCGCGGCCGTCCGAACTCTGGGCGGCCACGTGCCGGGGTCCGGGTTTCGGGGGACGAGCGTCGGGGCAGCAGCCCATGCTCCGCTGTTGATCTGACACCATTCCCCCGGGGGCCCCGTTCGGCGGATGGACGGGGCTCGTTGGAGAGACTTGCGACCAGGAGTGGGGCGTCCCCTGCTCGAGCGCAGCCAAGAGCTCGGGGAAGGATGGGACCGCGCAGTGCGGGGCTACGAACGCCAGGAGAACTCGCGGGCTGAGACCGACAGTCTTTCGCGGTTCGAGGCCGAGATGGACCGGCTGAAGACCGAGCGGGAGAAGGCCGTCCAGCACGCCGAGGACCTCGGCTACCAGGTCGAGGTGTTGCGCGCCAAGCTGCACGAGGCGCGCCGCAACCTCGCGTCCCGCCCTGCCTACGACAGCGCGGACATCGGCTACCAGGCCGAACAGCTGCTCCGCAACGCCCAGATCCAGGCCGAGCAGCTGCGCGCCGACGCCGAGCGCGAACTGCGCGACGCCAGGGCGCAGACCCAGCGCATCCTCCAGGAGCACGCCGAGCAGCAGGCCAGGCTCCAGTCCGAGCTGCACACCGAGGCCGTGACCCGGCGCCAGCAGCTCGACCAGGAACTCAACGAGCGCCGGCAGACCGTCGAGTCCCACGTCAACGAGAACGTGGCCTGGGCCGAACAGCTCCGCGCCCGCACCGAACAGCAGGCCCGCCGCCTGCTCGACGAGTCCCGCGCCGAGGCCGACCAGGCCCTCGCCGCCGCCCGCGCCGAGGCCGAGCGCGTCGCCGAGCAGGCCCGCCAGCGGATGGCGAGCGACGCCGAGTCCGCCCGCGCCGAGGCCGAGGCCACCCTGCGCCGCGCCCGCACGGACGCCGAGCGCCTCCTGAACGCCGCCTCCACACAGGCGCAGGAGGCCACCGACCACGCCGAGCAGCTGCGCTCCACCACGGCCACCGAGTCCGAGCAGGCGCGCCGCCAGGCCGCCGAGGCGAGCCGGGCCGCCGAGCAGCGCATGACCGAGGCCGACACGGCGCTGCGCGAGGCGCGCGCCGAGGCGGAGAAGGTACTCGCCGAGGCCAAGGAGACCGCGTCCAAGCAGCTCGCGGCCGCAGAGGGCGCGAACGAACAGCGCACCCGCACCGCCAAGGAGCAGGTCGCCCGCCTCGTCGGCGAGGCCACCAAGGAGGCCGAGGCCACCAGGTCCGAGGCCGAGCAGCTGGTCGCCGACGCCCGCGCGGAGGCCGAGAAGCTGATCGCGGACGCCTCCGAGAAGGCCCGCACGATCACCGCGGAGGAGACCGCGGGCCAGCTCGCGAAGGCCGCGCGGACCGCCGAGGAGGTCCTCGACAAGGCGTCCAAGGAGGCCAAGGAGACCACCAAGGCCGCCACCGAGGAGGCCGAGCGGATCCGCTCGGAGGCCGAGGCCGAGGCGGACCGGCTGCGCAGCCAGGCGCACGACATCGCCGAGGAGCTCAAGGGCGCGGCGAAGGACGACACCAAGGAGTACCGCGCCAAGACCGTCGAGCTGCAGGAGGAGGCGCGCAGGCTGCGCGGCGAGGCCGAGCAGCTGCGGGCCGAGGCCGTCGAGGAGGGCGAGCGGATCCGGGCCGAGGCCCGCCGCGAGGCCGTCCAGCAGATCGAGGAGGCGGCCAGGTCCGCCGAGGAGCTGCTCGCCAAGGCGAAGGCCGACGCGGACGAGCTGAAGTCCGCGGCGACCGCCGAGAGCGAGCGGGTCCGCACCGAGGCCATCGAGCGCGCCACGACGCTGCGCAAGCAGGCCGAGGAGACCCTGGAGCGCACCCGCGCGGAGGCCGAGCGGCACCGCGAGGAGGCCGCCGAGCAGGCCGAGACCACCAGGTCGGAGGCCGAGGACGCCGCGCGGGAGCTGCGCGAGGAGACCGAGCGGGCCATAGCGGCACGGCAGGCCGAGGCCGCCGAGGAGCTGACGCGCCTCCACACGGAGGCCGAGGAGCGCCTGGCGACCGCCGAGCAGGCGCTCACCGACGCCCGCGCCGAGGCCGAGCGCATCCGCAAGGAGGCCACGGAGGAGACCGACCGGCTTCGTACGGAGTCCGCCGAGCGGATCCGTACGCTCCAGTCGCAGGCCGAGACGGAGGCCGAGCGGCTGCGCACGGAGGCCGCCGCCGACGCGTCGCAGGCCCGCGCGGAGGGCGAGTCCGTCGCCGTACGGCTGCGTTCGGAGGCCGCGGCCGAGGCCGAGCGGCTCAAGACCGAGGCGCAGGAGTCCGCGGACCGGGTGCGCGCGGAGGCCGCCGCGGCCGCCGAGCGCGTCGGCGCGGAGGCAGCGGAGGCGCTGTCCGCCGCCCAGGAGGAGGCCGCGAGGCGCCGCCGCGAGGCCGAGGAGACCCTCAACTCCGCGCGCGCGGAAGCCGATCAGGAGCGCGAGCGGGTCCGCGAGCAGAGCGAGGAACTCCTCGCGTCCGCCCGCAAGCGCGTCGAGGAGGCCCAGGCCGAGGCGGTCCGCCTGGTCGAGGAGGCCGACCGCCGCGCCACCGAGCTGGTCTCGGCCGCCGAGCAGCACGCCCAGTCCGTACGGGACTCGGTCGCGGGTCTGCACGAGAGCGCACAGGAAGAGGTCGCGGGCCTGCGCTCGGCCGCCGAGCACGCCGCGGAGCGCACGAAGACCGAGGCGCAGGAGGAGGCCGACCGCGTCCGCGCCGACGCCTACGCCGAGCGGGAGCGCGCCACCGAGGACGCCAACCGCACCCGACGCGAGGCGACCGAGTCCTCCGAGGCCGCGAAGTCCCTTGCGGAGCGCACGGTTTCGGACGCGATCGCGGAGGCCGAGCGGATGCGCTCGGACGCCTCGGAGCACGCCCAGCGGGTGCGCACGGAGGCATCCGACACCATCGCGTCCGCCGAGCAGGACGCCGCACGCACGCGTGCCGACGCCCGCGAGGACGCCAACCGCATCCGCAGCGACGCGGCGGGCCAGGCCGACCAGTTGATCGGCGAGGCCCGCAGCGAGGCCGAGCGGCTGCAGAACGAGACGGCCGCGGAGGCCGAGCGCGTCCGCACCGAGGCCACCGAGCAGGCCGAGCGACTCAAGTCCGAGACGACCACCGAGGCGGAGCGGCTGCGCGCGGAGTCCGTGGCGAAGGCCGAGAAGCTCATCTCGGACGCGACGGGCGACGCCGAGCGGCTGCGCGCCGAGGCCTCCGAGACGGTCAACTCCGCCCAGCAGCACGCCGAGCGGATCCGCGGCGAATCCGAGCGCGTCAAGGCCGACGCGGCGAACGAGGCCGAGCGGCTCACGTCGGAGGCGCGCGACGAGGCCGAGCGCACCCTCGACGAGGCCCGCCAGGCCGCCAACAAGCGCCGCCAGGAAGCCGCCGAGCAGGTCGACACGCTCATCACGGAGGCCGCGGCCGAGGCCGAGAAGCTGACGGCGGACGCCCAGGAGAAGGCGCTCAAGGCGACCACGGACGCGGAGGCGCAGGCCGACACGATGGTCGGCGCGGCCCGCAGCGAGGCCGAGCGTCTGGTCGCCGAGGCGACGGTCGAGGGCAACTCCCTGGTGGAGAAGGCCCGTACGGACGCGGACGAGCTGCTGGTCGGCGCCCGCCGCGACGCGACCGCCATAAGGGAGCGCTCCGAGGAGCAGCGCGACCGTCTCACCGCCGAGATCGAGGAGCTGCACGAGCGCGCCCGCCGCGAGTCCGCCGAGGCGATGAAGACCGCGGGCGAGCGCTGCGACGCGCTGGTCAAGGCCGCCGAGGAGCAGCTCGCCGAGGCCCAGGCGAAGGCCAAGGAGCTGGTGTCGGACGCCAACTCCGAGGCGGGCAAGGTCCGTATCGCCGCGGTGAAGAAGGCGGAGGCGCTCCTCAAGGAGGCCGAGACGAAGAAGACCTCGCTGGTCGGCGAGGCCGAGCGGATCAAGGCGGACGCGGAGGCCGAGGCGACGCGCCTGGTCGACGAGGGCAAGCGCGAGCTGGAGGTGCTCGTGCGACGCCGCGAGGACATCAATGCGGAGATCTCCCGTGTCCAGGACGTGCTCGAAGCGTTGGAATCTTTCGAGGCCCCGTCGGGCGGCGCGAAGGACGGTGGCGTCAAGGCCGGGGCTGCGGCGGGATCGACTCGTTCGGGTGGCAAGCCGTCAGAGGGCTAGCCAGCCAGGCATCTTCCGTGCTCCGTAAGGACCTTCGGCCCTGTCGCTGGCAAGCGCTCCGGCGGTTAGCCACTCAAAAGGGGTGTCATTCTCCAGATCAAACGGGCATCTGCTCGATGACACGCCGCTTGGACCCCTAGGATTCCCTCTATCACCTCACCGGTCTCATTCGACAGGAACCCCATGAGCGACACTTCCCCCTACGGCTTCGAGCTTGTGCGGCGTGGGTACGACCGCGCTCAGGTGGACGAACGTATCTCCAAGCTCGTCTCCGACCGTGACAGCGCTCTTGCTCGTATCACTGCTCTGGAAAAGCGCATCGAGGAGCTGCACCTCGAGACGCAGAACGCCCAGGCCCAGGTTGCCGACGCCGAGCCGTCGTACGCCGGTCTCGGTGCCCGCGTCGAGAAGATCCTCCGCCTCGCCGAGGAGGAGGCGAAGGACCTGCGCGAGGAGGCCCGTCGCGCCGCCGAGCAGCACCGCGAACTTGCCGAGTCCGCCGCCCAGCAGGTGCGCAACGACGCCGAATCGTTCGCCTCCGAGCGCAAGGCCAAGGCCGAGGACGAGGGCGTCCGGATCGTCGAGAAGGCCAAGGGCGAGGCGAACGCGCTGCGCGCCGAGGCGCAGAAGGACGCGCAGTCCAAGCGCGAGGAGGCGGACGCCCTCTTCGAGGAGACCCGCGCCAAGGCCGCCCAGGCCGCCGCGGACTTCGAGACGAACCTCGCCAAGCGCCGCGAGCAGTCCGAGCGCGACCTCGCCTCGCGGCAGGCGAAGGCGGAGAAGCGGCTCGCGGAGATCGAGCACCGCGCGGAGCAGCTGCGTCTTGAGGCGGAGAAGCTCCGGACCGACGCGGAGCGTCGTGCTCGCCAGACCGTCGAGACGGCTCAGCGTCAGGCCGAGGACATCGTCGCGGACGCGAATGCGAAGGCCGACCGCATCCGCTCGGAGTCCGAGCGGGAGCTTGCGGCGCTGACGAACCGGCGCGACAGCATCAACGCGCAGCTCACCAACGTGCGCGAGATGCTGGCGACGCTCACCGGTGCGGCGGTCGCTGCCGCGGGTACGCCGGTCGAGGACGAGCCCATTTCACGTGGGGTTCCGGCACAGCAGACCCGCTGAGGTTCGTCCCTTGCGGGGCGCCCCCAAGCCCTCTGCCACATCCCAGTGGCAGGGGGCTTTGTCACGTTTTAGCGTGGCCGCATGATCGAGCTCGAGGGGCTGACCAAGCGGTACGGCGAGAAAGTGGCCGTCAACAATCTGACCTTCACCGTCCACCCCGGCATCGTCACCGGCTTCCTCGGACCGAACGGTGCGGGGAAGTCGACGACCATGCGCATGATGCTGGGGCTCGACAACCCGTCCGCCGGGGCCGTCCGCATCGACGGCAAGCACTACTCCCAGCTGAAGGACCCCCTCAAGTACATCGGCGCCCTCCTCGACGCCAAGGCCATGCACGGCGGCCGCAGCGCCTTCAACCATCTGCTCTGCCTCGCCCAGAGCAACGGCATCCCGCGCGGCCGCGTCACCGAGGTCCTCGACACGGTCGGCCTGACCGCCGTCGCCAAGAAGAAGGCCAAGGGCTTCTCGCTCGGCATGGGCCAGCGGCTCGGCATCGCGGGCGCGCTGCTCGGCGACCCCGAGATCCTGATGTTCGACGAGCCGGTCAACGGGCTCGACCCCGAGGGCATCCACTGGATCAGGAACCTGATGAAGTCCCTTGCCGCGCAAGGGCGTACGGTCTTCGTCTCCTCGCACCTGATGAGCGAGATGGCACTCACCGCCGACCACCTCGTCGTCATCGGCCAGGGCCGCCTGCTCGCCGACACCTCCATGTCGGACTTCATCCGGCAGAACTCGCGGTCGTACGTCCGGCTGCGCTCCCCGCAGCGCGAGCGGCTGCTCGACGTGCTGCACGAGGCGGGCATCACCGCCGTCGAGGCGGGCAACGGCACCCTCGAAGTGGACGGCACGGCATCGGAGCAGCTCGGCGAACTCGCCGCGAGCCACCAGCTCGTACTCCATGAGCTGAGTCCCCAGCAGGCCTCGCTGGAAGAGGCGTTCATGCAGCTCACCGCGGAGTCCGTGGAGTACCACGCGCACGCGGACCACGAAGGCGCGCCGCCCCCGGACACCACCGGCTGGGGCGATGGCTGGCAGCAGCGGAAGGAGGCCTGAGCGATGGCCGCGACGCAGGTACTGAAGTCGGAGTGGACCAAGATCCGCTCGGTGTCGTCGACCGTGTGGACGCTCGGCCTCGCCGTGGTGGTCACGATCGCCCTCGGGATGCTGATCAGCATCCTGTCCAAGAACGACTACGACAAGCTCGACGCCCAGGACAAGCTGACCTTCGACCCGACCTTCATCAGCTTCGCCGGGATGTCCCTCGGCCAGCTCGCGATGATCGTCTTCGGGGTGCTCGTCGTCTCGAACGAGTACAGCACCGGCATGATCCGCACCTCGCTGGCCGCGGTCCCCCAGCGCGGCACGTTCCTGTTCAGCAAGGTCCTGGTGGCCACGGTGCTGGCCTTCGTGGTGGGCCTCGCCACCAGCTTCATCACGTTCTTCGTGGGGCAGGCGATGCTCGGCCAGTACAAGGCTCAGATCGGCGACCCCGGCGTCCTGCGCGCCGTCATCGGCGGCGGGCTCTATATGACGCTCATCGCGATGTTCTCGATGGGCGTCGCGGCCATGCTGCGCAGCCCGATGCTGTCGCTGGGCATCCTGATGCCGTTCTTCTTCCTGATCTCCAACATCCTCGGCAATGTCTCGGCGACCAAGAAGATCGGCCGCTTCCTGCCCGACCAGGCCGGGAGCAAGATCATGCAGGTCAAGACGCCATTCGACGACGACACGCCCTACGGGCCGTGGGGCGGGCTCGCGATCATGGTGGCGTGGGTCGTTCTCGCGCTGCTCGGTGGGTACGTACTGCTGAAGAAGCGGGACGCGTAGGAGAGGGCGGGGCGTGTGACGACGCAGGACCGCGGGCTCGCGGCGCTCGGCCTGGACGGCGTGCCCGCCCTGCAGCCCCTCAGCTACCCGGGCCTGCCCGTCACGGCCCCTTCCCTGCTGACCGGCGCCGAGCTGCTCCCACTCGGCGTACGACCTGGCGGGATCGGCGCGTGGGAGGTGGCGGGCCGACGGCTCGACGCACTCCTGACGGACCTCGGGCAGGCCGACACCGCGCACCGCGACCCCGTCATCGCCGTCGGCTCGAACGCCTCCCCCGGCCAGCTCGCCCACAAGCTCGCCCGGCACGGCCTCCCGGACGCCGTGCCGATGGTCCCCGTGCGCACGCGCGGCATCGGCGTGGGCTGCTCGGCCCACATCGGCCGCGCCGGATACGTGGCCGCCGCCCCCTACCCCGATCCGGCGGCCGGGGCCACGCTCGTCGTCTCCTGGCTCGACCCGGCCCAGCTCGCGGCGGTCGACGGCACGGAACTCAACTACCGGCGCGTGCTGCTGCGGGGCGACGCGCACGCGATGACGCTGCCGTCCGGCGAACCGCTCACCGCCGCGTACGTCTACGTCAGCACGCACAGCGTCCTCACCGACCCCGCCACCGGCCTGCCCCGCCCCGGCGGGGGCGACCAGGCGGCCCTGCTCTCCGCGCTGCTCGACGGGTCACCGGTCCTGCGCGAGCTGCTCGGTCCCGATCCGGCGTCCTGGGTGTGCCGTGCGGCCGCCGATCCGGCACGGCGCGAACGCGGCCGCCGCGCCTTCCGCGAGGCGGGCTGGGTGCGGCCCGCGAGCTTCCCGGGGCAGGCCGACGACGCCTAGGGCCCGTCCCCGCCCTCGCTCAGCAGCTCGTCGAAGTCCCGCCAGCCCTCCCACTCCCACACGGCCTTGGTGAGATCGGGCTTCACCGGAGCGAAGCGGCCACTCTCGAAGTCGTCCGTCCTGATGTCGAACCAGCGCTCGTCGGCCACCTCCGTGCCCAGACCGACCGTCCGCGCGGTCACCCTGACGAGCAACTTGGCACCGACGGCGACCGACAGGTCCTTGCCCTGGATCTCCTGGAGCGGCAGCGGGCACACGGGCGCCCCGACCGGTATCCACACCGTGAACGGCGCCCCGCGGTCGACCGCGAGCCAGGACCGCTCATCGGCGGGCTCGCCCTTCTCGTCGAGGATCCGGAGCCACTGCTGGCGGATGATCAGGCTCGCCCCGTCGTCATGGGGCGACGGCTCGAGGAAGCGCAGATAGGCCCGCGCCCGCAGGTCCACGACGGAGAGATTGTCGAAGCGGCTGTAGAAGCGCACCGCGATGATCGCGTCGTCCCTGTCCCGGTGGGCCCGCGCGTACTCGGAGAAGTCCGCGTACTTCGCGTACGACACGCTCGCGCGCCGCCGCCAGACGAACGGCCGCAGCGCGAACAGCTTGACGAGGACGATCCCGAGCACCACCGCGGGCGCGAGCGCACCGGTGACCGAGGCGAGCGTGGCGAGCAGCTCGTGGCTCGCGCTGCCGGGCTCCGGGTCGAGGCTGTCGGTGCCCACGCAGGCCCGCAGGGCGGTGAGCCCCAGATTCAGAAGCCGCTCCGCGTCGCCGAACCGCTCCCCCACGCCCCGCCCCGAATCGTCGGTCAGCGTCCACACGGCGGCGATGGCCACGGACAGGGTGACCAGACCGCCGAGGGTCATCAGGAGCAGTGCGGGCGCGGAGCGTGCGGCGATCCACAGCCGGGCGGACGTGTGGTGGCGGGGATGCGGTCCGCTGTGCCGGTTCCGCGCGCCGAGCCTGCCGGATGTCCTGAGCGCGCCGAGCCCCCTGAGTCCGCCGGGTGTCCTGAGCCCGCCGGGCGTCCTGAGTCCGCTGAGCACATTCACGTGAGCCCCCTGAATGCGGTCGGTCCCGTCGCTTCGCGCGGTGCGAGGAGGGTCATTCCCGGCGGCTCTCGGGGGCAACCTCGGGGCGCCCGCGACAGGACGGCGACTTTGCCTGCTCTTGGCTGGAACCGTCAGCTCCCGGCTATCCTCCTAACCCTTACGGGGGCGTGTGCCCCGACGTCCTGAACCATTCGATGGGTGCGGAGAATGATCGAGGCAGTCGGCCTGACGAAGCGCTACGGCGCCAAGACAGCCGTGTACAACCTTTCCTTCCAGGTGCGGCCGGGTACCGTCACCGGCTTCCTGGGCCCCAACGGCTCGGGCAAGTCGACGACGATGCGCATGATCCTCGGGCTCGACGCGCCCACCACCGGGCAGGTGACGATCGGCGGCTACCCGTACCGCAAGCTCCCCAACGCCCCCCGCCAGGTCGGTGCGCTGCTCGACGCCAAGGCCGTGCACGGCGGCCGGCACGCCCGCAACCACCTCCTGTGCCTCGCGCAGCTCTCCGGCATCCCGGCCCGCAGGGTCGACGAGGTGCTCGGCGTGGTCGGACTGCAGGACGTCGCCAAGAAGCGCTCCAAGGGCTTCTCGCTCGGCATGGGCCAGCGCCTGGGCATCGCCGCGGCACTGCTCGGCGACCCGCAGGTGCTGCTCTTCGACGAGCCGGTCAACGGCCTCGACCCCGAGGGCATCCTCTGGGTCCGCAACCTGATGAAGTCGCTCGCGGCCGAGGGACGCACGGTCTTCGTGTCGTCCCACCTGATGAGCGAGATGGCGCTCACCGCCGAGCACCTGATCGTCATCGGCCGCGGCCAGCTGCTCGCCGACATGAGCGTGACGGACTTCATCTCCCACAACTCCGCCGACTTCGCGCGCGTCCGCACGCCGGACAGCGAGCCGCAGCAGCGCGAGAAGCTGACGGCCGCGCTGACCGAGGCGGGCGGCCAGGTCCTGCCCGAGCAGGACGGCGCGCTGCGCGTCACGGGCCTGCCGCTGCCCCGCATCAGCGACCTCGCGCACGGCGCGGACGTCCGCCTGTGGGAGCTCTCCCCGCACCAGGCCTCGCTGGAAGAGGCGTACATGCGGATGACGCAGGGCGCCGTCGACTACCGCTCCACGGTCGACCAGCGCGCGGGCCTGCAGCAGCAGCCGCAGCCCGGTGCGCTGCCCCAGGGCCAGCCGCCGATGCCGATGCCCGGCCAGGGCCAGCCCGGCTGGTACGCGCCGCCGCCGCCCCAGCAGGGCGGTCAGCCCTTCGCGATGCCGCAGCCGCAGGACGGGCAGAACCCCTACGCCGCGGCGCCGCAGCAGGCTCCGGCCGCGGCTGCGGCCCCCGACATGACCAAGCGCGCCACCGACAACGAGGATGCACGATGACCACGCCTCCGACTCCGCAGCAGCAGCCGCAGGCGCAGCAGCCCCAGCAGATGTACGCGCAGGCCGGCGCGCCCGCGCCGCACGGCGCCCCGATGGCCCCGCCGCCCGCCGCCCCCGCGCCGCCCTCCGCCTGGCAGCAGGCGATGGCCAACGCCTACACCTCGCCGATCCCGGTCACGAAGACCCACATCGGCAACGCCCTCGCCTCCGAGTGGACGAAGATCAAGTCGGTCCGCTCGACGATGTGGACCCTGGGCATCTTCCTGGCCCTCGTCGTCGGCATCGGCCTGCTCGCCGCCGCGAACACCCAGCCGCGCAACTACGCGGACATGCCGTTCACCGTGCCGGCCTTCTTCGGCCTGATGCTCGGGCAGATCTGCCTGATCACGCTGGGCGTCCTGGTCACCTCGTCCGAGTACGGCACGGGCATGATCCGTACGACGTTCACCGCGTCGCCGCAGCGCCACCGCGTGCTCGCCGCGAAGGTCCTGGTCTTCTTCGTCACGGCCTTCGTGGTGTCCGCGTGCGCCATCCTGTTCGTGGGCCTGGTGACGTCGAGCATGAACAGCGGCCCCGAGGCGGGCGACATCCCGTGGATGGGCACGGTCTTCAAGGGCAGCCTGTACGTCTCACTGCTCGGTGTGCTCGCCCTCGCCGTCGGCTCCATGCTGCGGCACTCCGCGGGTGCCATCACCGCGATGCTCGGCCTCGTCCTGGTCCCCGCGATCATGCCCGCGTTCCTGATGATCTGGGAGAGCACGCAGTCGCTCGGCGAGAAGATGAACGACTACAACGCCATCACCGCCCTCGCCAAGATCTTCGGCGCGGAGGACGCGGGCACCGGCGGCAGCTCGCAGCTGGTGGTGCTCCTCGTCGTCACGGCCGCGGCCCTGGCCGGCGCGTTCGCCCTCTTGGAGAAGCGCGACGTATAGCCCGGGCCGGGGCCCTGGCGGGCCCTAGGGGGTGTCTTTCCGATCATCGGATCGTTGGGTTCGGTGTGAGGGATGCAGCCGAGATCTCTGATGCGGCGTGGGCGGTGATCGCTCCGTTGCTGCCGCCCGCCGGTCGGGCCCGGGGCCGCTGGCGTGATCACCGTCAGGTACTGGAAGGCATCGTGTTCAAGTTCCGCACCGGACTGCCCTGGCGGGATCTGCCGGAGCGGTTCGGGCCCTGGCAGACCGTGCACGGCCGCTTTGCCCGCTGGTCCACCGACGGCACTTTCGAGCGGATACTGGCCTCGGCTCAGGCACGGGCCGAGGTGGACTGGCTGGTCG